>NZ_CP032624.1:911848-1215797 GCF_003627055.1 Gryllotalpicola protaetiae | reverse complement strand
ATCGCCGACGCCCTCGTCCAGGCGCTCGAGCCCCGCGGAGTCGTCGTCGTGCTCGATGCGCAGCACCAGTGCGTCACGACCCGCGGCGCGCGGCAGGTGCACTCGACGACCGTGACCGTCGCCAGCCGCGGCGAGCTCGACGACCCGGTGCGCCGGGCAGAAGTGATCACGCTGATCGGGAGCGCCGCTCAGTGACTCTGATCATGGGCGTGCTCAATGTCACACCCGACTCGTTCAGTGACGGCGGCAGGTGGGCGTCGCTCGACGCCGCCGTCGCGCACGCCGCCGAGCTCGACGCTCAGGGGGCCGACCTCATCGACGTGGGCGGCGAGTCGACCCGGCCCGGGGCGCCGCGGGTGCCTGTCGACGAGGAGCTCGGGCGGGTGCTGCCGGTGATCCGGGAGCTGACCGCGCGAGGCATCCGCACGTCTATCGACACCATGAATGCCGCGACGGCGCGCGCCGTGATCGAGGCGGGCGCGAGCTGGATCAACGACGTGTCGGGCGGCCAGGCCGACCCGGCCATGTTCGACACTGCGGCCGAGCTCGAGTGCGGCTTCATGCTCAGCCACTGGCGCGGGCACAGCGCGAACATGAACGCGTTGGCGGTCTATGCGGATGCCGCGGCGGACGTGCGCGACGAGCTGAAGACCCAGCTCGACCGGGCCCTCGACGCGGGGGTGCACGGCTCGCGGCTCGTCGTCGACCCGGGGCTCGGCTTCGCGAAGAATCACGAGCACAACTGGCGGATTCTCGCCCGCCTCGACGTGCTCGAGGAGCTCGGGTTCCCCGTGCTGATCGGCGCGAGCCGCAAGCGGTTCGTCGGGGCGCTGCTGCCCGACGACGCGCCCATCGAGAACCGTGACCTGCCGACCGCCCTGATCAGCGCTCTCGCCGCTCGCGCGGGGGTCTGGGGTGTGCGGGTCCACGACGTCGCCTCCACGCGCCTCGCGCTCGACGTGGTCGATCAGTGGAAGGCTTTCGAGCGATGACTGATTCGATCACGCTCACCGGGCTCGCCGTGCGCGCGAACCACGGAGTCTTCGACTTCGAACGGGAGAACGGGCAGACCTTCGTCATCGACGTGACGGTGTGGCTCGATCTCGCGCCGGCCGCTGCGGGGGACGCGCTGCTCGCGACGGTGCATTACGGCGAGCTCGCCGAGGCGGTGCATCACGCTGTGGCATCCGACCCCGTCGACCTGATCGAGACCGTGGCCGAGCGGGTCGCGCGCGTCGCGCTCTCGTTCGCCGGCGTCGAGCGGGTGCGGGCCACGGTGCACAAGCCGGATGCGCCGATCGCCGTCCCCTTCGGCGACGTCGCCGTGACGGTCGAGCGCGATCGGGCCTGGGCGGGTCTCGCGGAAAGCGACGGCCCGGTGGGCCGTCGCCGCGAACCCGCCCCGGACGAGCTGCGCTCGACCGGCCGTGAAGGGGCTGCGTCATGATCCGGATTCCTGATCGAGACCGCCTCGACGCACCCAGCCGGTTGCGGCGCGCGGTGCTCGCGCTCGGCAGCAACCTGGGGGATCGCGGCGAGCTGCTGCGCGACGCGGTCGCCGCACTGCGCGCGACCCCGGCGATCGAGGTGCGCGCGGTGTCGCCCGTCGTGGAATCCGTCGCCGTCAAGCCGGGCGGCGCCGACCCGAGCGCTCCGCGCTATCTGAACGCGGTGGTGCTCGTCGACACGCTGCTCGACCCCGAGCAGCTGCTCGCCGAGGCGCACCGCATCGAGGCGGAGCACGGCCGCGTGCGCGCCGAGCGGTGGGGCGACCGCACCCTCGACATCGACATCGTCGACTTCGCCGGGGTGTCATCGAACGACCCGGCGCTCACGCTGCCGCACCCGCGCGCAGCGGAGCGCCCCTTCGTGCTCGCGCCGTGGCTGTTCGTCGACCCCGACGCGGCGCTCCCGGGCGCCGGCCGGGTCGACGCGCTGCTGGCCGCACTCGGCGATGACACGGTGACCGTCGAGGGGGTGGCGCTGTGAAGCGCACGCACCCCACGACGCTCGTCATCGTCGGCCTGATCGGCACGGTGGCGGGATTGCTGACGGATGCGGCACTTGCGGCATCCGGTCGCGCCTTGATCGTCCCACCCGTCACGCTCAGCGTCACCCTCGCGGTGATCGCGATCATCGTCGTCGTGCTCGCCGTGCCGATCCGGCGGGCGATCAGAGGGAAGCAGACCCTGCGCATCGACCCGTTCCGGGCCGCGCGCACCGCGGTGCTCGCGAAGGCCTGCTCGGTGCTGGGGGCGCTGCTGACCGGGCTGCCGCTCGGGCTGCTGCTGTTCATGCTGACGCGGACCGTGCTCGCCGACACCTCGAGCATCGTGCTCACGGTGTCGGCGGTCGTCGGCGGGGCGCTGCTGCTCGTCGGCGGGCTGCTGGCCGAATGGTTCTGCACGCTGCCGCCCGATGACCCTGACGCCGAGCGCGACGCGGAGCGCGGCCCCGAGCCCGGCGCCAGCCGCTCGCACGCCTGAGCCCGAACTCACCCTTCGAGGCGGTTCGGGCGGAAGACGCCACGAGGGGTGCGCCTGAGCGCACCCCTCGGGTGGAGAGCTGTGGAGCCTGGCGGCTAATTGCGGAGCGACGCCAGAGCCTTCCAGGCCAGCGGCAGCGCTGCGGCCGCGATCGCCCACTTCACGATGCCGCCGACGATGAACGGGGTGAAGCCGGCGTCCATGACGGCGCCGAAGTCGTGGGGCAGGCCGAAGTGCGCGAGCGCGGCGGCGAGCCAGGGCAGGCCGAACACGAACGGCACGGCCGAGGCGAGGCCGAAGCCGGCGATCGAGAGCAGCGGGCGGCGGTCCCAGCGGCGCTCCGACAGCCAGCCGACGAGGGCGGCGGCCGGGATGAATCCGATCACGAAGCCGAAGCTCGGCAGCACGCTCGCGTCGAGGCCGTGCGACCAGCCGGTGAAGATCGGGGCGCCCAGCACTCCGGCGACGAGGTAGAGCGCCATCGAGGCGGTGCCGCGCCACGTGCCGAGGGTCGCGCCGACGAGCACGACGGCCAGGGTCTGACCCGTGATGGGCACCGGCCACAGCGGGATCTGCACCTGCGCGAGCAGCGCGGTGAAGGCGGTTCCGGCCAGCACGAGCAGCGTGTTGGTGAGAGCACCGCGACGCACCAGGGCGTCGGCCAGCACGCCTTGACGGGATTGCGCGGGACGGGTGGGCGAAGCGGAAGCGATCGTCATGCGCTCAACCCTAGGACGATGCCGAAGACGGATGCTTGGCGCTGAGCTACATCGATCGGCGCGATCCCTTGGCGCAATGCGATGAAAGCCGGCGTACCGAAGGGCGTTGCGGCTCGGTGGTCGCAGGCAGACCATGGAATGTGATCAGGGTGCGGCAGCGGTTGTTGGCGGCAGGGGCGGTCGCCGCAGCGCTGGGCGTGACGCTCGCCGCCGCCGGGCTGATGACCCGGCACACGCCGGCGCCGCAGGCGACCCATGCGATGACGGCGGAGCCGACGCCGAGCCGGACGCCGGCCACCGCACATAGCGGCCCGCCGGCCAATCCGTCGGCATACGACCTCTCCGGACTTCCCGCGGTCGACGTGTTCTCCGTCAACCCGCTCATCCCCGTCGATCCGGACCCCGACGGGGCCATGACCGACCTCGACGCACGCCCTCTCAGCGCTGCGATCCCGGTGTTCGCCGACCCCGCGGGGGCACCCGTCGCACAGCTCGCCCAGTCGCCGCGCGAAGGGTCGGGACTGGTCCCCGTGATCGCCGCCTACAGCGACTGGGTGAAGGTCCTGCTCTCCGGGCGACAGGGCGTGCCGCCGGACGGGAACTCGCACCAGACCTACGGTTGGCTGCGCCGCGCCGATGTCGGCCTGTCGACCAACGACACGTCTGTCGTCGTGAGCCTGTCGCAGCGCACCATCGACATCGTGAGCCCGACGGGAA
Organism: Gryllotalpicola protaetiae; assembly: GCF_003627055.1. Taxonomy (NCBI): domain Bacteria; kingdom Bacillati; phylum Actinomycetota; class Actinomycetes; order Micrococcales; family Microbacteriaceae; genus Gryllotalpicola; species Gryllotalpicola protaetiae. The sequence continues at coordinate 1,211,875 of NZ_CP032624.1, read as the reverse complement.
CCGCGCGGATCGCGACGGACTTCGCCTGGGGCACCGCGGCGACGCCGACGCCGATCGGCCGCACCTTCGTCATGGAGGTCGCGGTCAACCCTGCGCTGAGCTACACCCGCGGGCATCCCATCGTGTATCTGGCGACGCAGTCGCCCACGCTCGAGGGCTTCGACGGCCAGAATGTCGCCGTCACCGCGATGCACTACTACGACGCGCATTCCGGCGCGATCTCCAACGGATGCATCCGCGTCGACGCTCAAGCCATCGAGGCGCTCGACCAGGTGCCGGCGGGCTCGGTCGTCTACGTCCGTGCCTGACGGTGGGGCTCGCGCCGCATACGATGACCTCGTGGCACAGCGGCTCGACATCGACGTGGACTGGCAGCGCGTCTCGCCCAAGTACGTCTGGATCGTGATCGTCGGCTCTCTCGTGGCGGCGTTGGTCTCGGCGGCGATCGTCGCGTTCGTCTGGTACCTCGGCGACTGGGACTGGTGGGGCTGGATCCTCGTCGCGGCGTGGGCGGTCGGTTACGCGCTGCAGCTGTTCTTCGCCCCTCGGCGCGCCCGGGCGATCGGCTACCAGATGCGCGAGGACGATCTGCTGATCCGCCGTGGCATCGCCTGGCTGCGGATCGTCGCGGTGCCGTATGGCCGGATGCAGCTCATCGACGTCACGCGCGGGCCGATCAGCCGCGCGCTCGGCCTCTCCAACCTGCGGTTCGTCACCGCGAGCGCGTCGAGCAACATCGAAGTGCCCGGCCTGCCGGCCGAGGCCGCCGATGAGCTGCGCGACCGGCTGATCGCGCTGGCAGAGACGCGGCGCGCCGGCCTATGAATCCGCTCGCCGACGGCCAGTGGCATCGCATGCACCCGGCCACTCCGTTGCTGCGCGGCGGCGCGGTGCTGGTCGCGATCGCCGCGATCGTGTTCGCGAACCTGCGCGAGCGGCTCGTCGACTGGGTCGCGCGCATTCCCGACCGGAATCGTGAGGGCGACCCCGTCGATGCGATCGTGGAGCACGGCTGGGTGCTGTGGGCGCTGCTCGGCATCCTGCTTCTGATCGTGCTGATCATCGTCTGGTACCGGGTGACCTGGCAGATGACGCAGTTCCGGGTCACGGCGGATGCCGTGGAGCTCAAGTCCGGTGTGCTGAACCGGCAGAACCGGCAGGCGAGGCTCGACCGGATTCAAGGGGTGAACCTGCACCGCACGCTGTTCGCCCGCGTGTTCGGGGCGGCGCGGCTCGAGATCGTGGTCGCCGGGCACGACGCGAATCTGCATCTGCAGTACCTCGGATCGGCTGCAGCGGAGGAGTTGCGGCGCGAGATTCTCGGGCTCGCCGGGAGCAAACGGGCTGCGGAGGCGGCTGGTTTCGAGACAGGCGCTGCGCCTCTTCCTCAACCAGTGGGGGACATTGTCCGCTCGCGCGCCGAAGAGTTCGTTATGCCGGCCGACCTGCACCCCGACTTCGCGCCGGCGTCGATCGTCAAGGTGCACCCGGGACGGCTGATCGGCTCGCTCATCCTGAGCCCGTTCACGATCGTGCTGATCGCGGTCGTCGTGTGGCTCGTCGTCGAGGTGGTGCGCGGGAACTACTTCCTGCTGGTCGCCGTGATCCCGTCGCTGTTCGGCATGTTTACGGGTTACTCGCGCCGCTTCAGCCGGCTCGCCCGCTACACGATCTCGGGCAGCTCCGACGGCGTGCGCGTCGGATACGGGCTGCTGTCCACCAGCAGCGAGACGATCCCGACCGGTCGCATCCACGCGGTCGAGGTGGTGCAGCCGCTGCTCTGGCGGCCGTTCGGCTGGTGGGCGATCCGCATCGCACGCGCCGGGCGCGCGCGGCAGCGCGGTCAGGCCGAGAACGCGTCGACGGTGCTTCCGGTCGGCTCGCTCGACGACGTCGGGCGCGTGCTGCCACTGCTGCTGCCGGCATCCGACCGCACCGCCCTGCTCGCCCTCGTCGACGCGACGGCGAGATACTCGCGCACCGCCCGCGTGTTCTCGCAGCCGCCGCGCCGCGCCGCGTGGCTGCACCCGTTCTCGTGGCGGCGCATCGGCTACGCCTATGTCGGCGACACGCTCGCGCTGCGCGCGGGCATCGTGTACCGCACGCTCGATTTCGTGCCGCTCGCGCGGGTGCAGAGCGTCGGGGTGCACCAGGGGCCGATCAGGCGGATGCTGGGGCTGGTCGGCCTCGCGGTGCACATCGTCGACGTTCGGATCCGCCCGCGCCTCTCGGTGATCGGGACCGTGGCCGGGGTCGAGCTGTACGACCAGCTCGCGCGCAGTGCCGTAATGTTGGCGAGTCGCGACGCGAGGAGTTAGGGGCGAGTCCGTGCAGGCATCCGGCAGCCAGAGCCGCTCAGGCAGACTCGGCGTCGGCATCGTCGGCGCAGGCCGCGTCGGGCCGGTGCTGGGCGCCGCGCTCGCCGGGGCGGGTCACGCGATCGTCGGGCTGAACGCGGTGAGCGCCGCGAGCCGCGAGCGCGCGCAGGACATGCTGCCGGGCGTTCCGCTGCTCGAGACGCCCGAGCTGCTCGAGCGCAGCGAGCTCGTGCTGCTCGCCGTGCCCGACGCGCAGCTGCCGGGGCTCGTCGAGGGCCTTGCCGCCGTGGGCGCGTGGCAGCCGGGGCAGCTCGTCGTGCACACGGCGCCGGGCTTCGGCACCGAGGTGCTGCGGCCGGCGCTCGCGTCAGGGGCGATCCCTCTCGCCATTCATCCGGCGATGGCGTTCACGGGCACTCGGCTCGACCTCGCGCGCATGGTCGAGACGTACTTCGCCGTCACCGCGCCCGCGCCCGTGCAGCCGATCGGCCAGGCGCTCGTCGTCGAGATGGGCGGCGAGCCGGTGCTGGTCGACGAAGCCGACCGCCCGGCCTACGGCGAGGCGATCGCGACGGCCGCCGGTTTCAGCAGGCAGATCGTCGAGCAGGCCACGGGGATGCTGGCCGAGATCGGCTTCGAGCAGCCCGGCTCGTATCTCTCGTCGCTCGTGCGCTCGACCGTCGACGAGGCGCTGCGGAAGGCCGGCATGACGCCGCGGCTCGACCTCTCCGAACTGGCCGCAGACGACCTCGACCTGGGCGGGGGCGCATGAGCGCCGCCCCGACCGTGCTCGAGACGATCGCGGCGACCCGCGACTTCGTGCGCGCGGCGCACGCGGCCGGGCAGCGGGTCGCGCTCGTGCCGACCATGGGCGCGCTGCACGACGGGCACCTGGCGCTCGTCGCCCGCGGTCGCGAGCTCGCCGACGTCGTCATCGTCTCGATCTTCGTGAACCCGCTGCAGTTCGGGCCGAACGAGGACTTCGAGCGCTACCCGCGCACGCTCGGCGCCGACCTCGCGGTGCTCGCCGGCCGCGCCGATGCCGTGTTCGCGCCGGTCGTCGCCGAGATGTACCCCGGCGGTGCTTCTCAGACGACCGTGCACGCGGGCCCGGTCGCCGAGCGCTACGAGGGCGCCTCGCGCCCCGGCCACTTCGACGGCATGCTGACGGTCGTCAGCAAGCTGCTGAACATCGTGCAGCCCGACGTGGCGCTGTTCGGGCAGAAGGACGCCCAGCAGGCGTTCCTCGTCACGCAGCTGGTCGCCGACCTGAACCTGCCCGTCGTGATCGAGGCGGTGCCGACCGTGCGCGAGAGCGACGGGCTCGCGCTGTCGAGCCGCAACCGCTACCTGTCGAGCGACGAGCGGATGCTCGCGCTGACCCTCTCCGCCGCGCTGGAGGCTGCACGGCAGGCATCCGTCATGCCTGCCGACGACCGTGTCGCCGCCGCGCGCTCTGCCGGCCTCGCACGATTCGACCAGCAGCCGGACGTTAGGCTTGATTACCTGGTCATCGTCGATCCGGCGACGTTCTTGCCGCTGGAGGACGACGCGACGGGCGACGCGCTCATTCTGGTCGCCGCTCGCGTGGGCGCGACCCGCCTGATCGACAACGCACCTCTCCACTTCTGACAGGACAGCCATGGCCGACAACGACCAGCCGATCGACGAGACCCCCGAGCCCACCGCCGAGGAGATCAACGAGCAGAAGGCCGTGCGCCTGGCCAAGCGCGAGCGGCTGCAAGCCGAGGCGGCTGGGCTCGGCGGCGGCGCCTACCCGGTGACCCTGCCCGTGACGACGACGATCCCCGAGGTGCGTGCGACGTGGGGCTCGCTCGCAGCCGACGAGACGAGCGGCGAGATCGTCGGCCTCGCCGGCCGCGTCGTCAACCAGCGCAACACCGGCAAGCTGTGCTTCGCCGTGCTGCAGGCGGGCGACGGATCGCGCCTGCAGGCGATGGTGTCGCTCGCGTCCGTCGGGGAAGAGAGCCTGCAGCGCTGGAAGGAGCTCGTCGACCTCGGCGACCACGTGTTCGTGCACGGCGAGGTGATCTCCTCGCGACGCGGCGAGCTGTCGATCATGGTCGACGACTGGCAGGTCGCGGCGAAGGCGATCCTGCCGCTGCCGAACATGTACAAGGAGCTCTCCGAGGAGACGCGGATGCGCTCGCGCTACCTCGACCTCATCCAGCGCGAGCAGGCACGCCGCACGGTCGTGAACCGCGCGAAGGCGACGGCTTCCGTGCGTGCGACGTTCTCGAAGAACGGATTCCTCGAGGTCAGCACCCCGAAGCTGCAGACGATGCACGGCGGAGCGTCCGCCCGGCCCTTCGTCACCCACTCGAACGCGTTCGACACCGACCTCTACCTGTCGATCGCGCCCGAACTGTATCTGAAGCGCGCCGTCGTCGGTGGTATCGACCGCGTCTACGAGATCGCGCGCAACTTCCGCAACGAGGGCGCCGACTCCACCCATTCGCCCGAGTTCGAGATGATCGAGGCCTATCAGGCGTACGGCGACTACAACACGATCGCGGATCTGACGCAGCAGCTGATCCAGGATGCCGCGCTCGCGACGAACGGCTCGCACGTCGTCACCTGGGCCGACGGCACCGAGTTCGACCTCGGCGGGCAGTGGGACCGCATCTCGATGTACGAGTCGCTCAATGAGGCCGCGGGCACGTCGTTCACGCCGTCGACGCCGCTTGAGGAGCTCGCGGCGCTCGCCGCGCGCGAGGGGATCTCGATCACGCATCCGATTCACGGGAAGTACATCGAAGAGCTCTGGGAGCACTTCGTGAAGGGCGGCCTCACGCGCCCGACGTTCGTGAAGGACTTCCCGCTCGACACCTCGCCGCTCACGCGCGAGCACCGCTCGATCCCCGGTGTCGTCGAGAAGTGGGATCTGTATGTGCGCGGCTTCGAGCTCGCCACCGGGTACTCCGAGCTCGTCGACCCCGTGATCCAGCGCGAGCGCTTCGTCGCACAGGCGGCGCTCGCCGCGGCCGGAGACGACGAGGCGATGCGCGTCGATGAGGACTTCCTGCGGGCCTTGGAGTTCGGCATGCCGCCGTCGGGCGGCATGGGCATGGGCGTCGACCGCCTGCTGATGGCGCTGACCGGCCTCGGCATCCGCGAGACGATCCTGTTCCCGCTGGTGAAGTAGTGCGCTACCCGCGCTGGCCCAGGTGCGCGCGCACCGCCGCTTCGTACTCCTCGTCGGAGAGCTCGTCGACCTGCTTCGCGTCGCGCCGGTCGACCCGCGACCAGCGCGTGAACAGCGCGATGATCACGGGCAGGTCGGCGATCTCGGCGAGGAACCAGAGGAAGTCGCCCGAGAGGTGCTGGTCGTGGAGCGGGTTCGGGAACCAGTGCGGCAGCGCGGCGCCCGCCACCGTGTGCGTCGCGGCCGCGACCCCGTCGAGCACAGAGCCGTTGAGGCGCAGCAGGATGCCGGGAATCGAGTCCAGCAGCAGCTCGACGATCGCCAGCAGGAACTCGTAGATGATGAAGGTGCTCGAGCGGTTCTCGGTGTCCTCGGTGATCGGCAGCGTGATCAAGAGCCCGATGAACGGCACGAGCAGGGTGATCGCAGCAGCCCAGCCCGGCTCGAGCCGCAGTGGCGCGGCGAGCGGGGTGAGGAAGAACAGGAAGCCGACGAGCGGCACAAGCGGCGCGAAGATCGCGTTGCCCATGAGCCGGATCGGCCACGAGCGCATCACCGCTTCGAGAACGCCGCGTGCGTGCTCGCCGAAGGTGCGCCGCATCAGCGTGATCGGCGTGCCGAGCGCGACCATCATCGGGGTGAGGAAGATCAGCAGCGCGATGCGCGTGGTGAACGCCCAGCGCAGGTCGTGCGACCAGGTGCCGAGGAATCCGAACTGGATCCACGCGTACGACCCGAGTCCCAGCAGGTAGAAGCACCACGCCCGCCACGCCGGCCAGCGCTCGCCGCGGCGCGCGAGGGCGACGAGACCCCAGGTGTACAGGACCGCCCCGATCGCGATGGCGAGCGCGGCGACGGGGTCGAACGAGAAGGTCGTCAGGAAGACGGGAATCGGTGGCGTGGTGGTGCCCCTTTCGAGCAAGTACCAGCATGGACCCATGAACTATCCCCTTGCTGGGCGCACCGCCCTCGTCACCGGCGTCTCACGCCCCAAGGGCATCGGCTACGCCGTCGCGTCACGGCTCGCCGAGCTCGGCGCGAACGTCGTCGTGCACCACTTCGCCCCGCACGACGCCGAGCAGCCGTGGGGCGGCGCCGATGTCGAGGCGGTGCGGTCAGGCATCCGCTCGGCTCTGACTGGCGGTGCGCAGACGGCTGATTTCCACGCAGATCTGGCGGATGCCGGCGCGGCCGTCACTCTCATCGATGACGCCGCCGCCGTCACCGGGCGACTCGACATCCTCGTGTGCAACCAGGCGCGGTCGGGCGGCGACGGGACGATCCTCGAGGCGACGGACGAGACGCTCGACGCGCACTGGACCGTGAACGCGCGGGCGACGGTGCTCATGACGAAGCGGTTCACCGAGCTGTTCCAGTGGGACCGCACGGAAGAAGGCACCGGCCGCGCGATCTGGCTGACGAGCGGGCAGTTGTTCGGGCCGATGCGCAGCGAGATGTCGTACGCGCTGTCGAAGGCTGCGCTCGCCGGGGCGACGCCGTCGGCGGCCGCCGAACTGCTCGCGCACGGAGTGCTGCTCAACACGGTGAACCCGGGGCCGACGAACACCGGCTACCTCGACCCCGAGACGACGGATCGGCCCGAGATCCTCGACGAGCTGCGGGCGGCGATGCCGCTCGGGCGGTTCGGTGCGCCCGACGACGTGGCGCGGCTGATCGCGTGGCTCGTGGGGTCGGACGGGCGCTGGGTCGTCGGCGAGGTGATCTCGAGCGACGGGGGGTTCCGGCTGGGGCTGTAGCGCTAGTCCGAGGGGCCGGCGAGGCCCATGGTGCGTGGGGCGAGCTCGGACTGGAGCACGAGCGTCGCGGCGCCGACGGCCGCAGCGTCCTGCAGCTGCGGCGACAGCCGCACCCTGATGCCGTGCCGTGAGCGCGCGAAGAAGTCCGCGTTGACCTGGGCGTCGATGACACGCAGGTAGATCGCGCCCGCGATCGCGAAGGCGGGGCCGGCGAGCGTGATCGAGTCGAGGTCGAACAGGTTGGCGAGCGAGGTCACGGCGGTCGCAAGATGGCGGGCGGATGCCTCGAGCAGCCCGGTCGCGAACGCATCGCCGCGCGCCGAGGCCTTCGCGATCGCCGTGAACTGCGTGAAGTCGTCGCCGGTGAGCCCGAGCCGGGTGACCTCGTCGGGGTTTTCGTGCGCGGTGCGCACGACGGCGGTCGGGTCGGCGACGTCCTCGGCGACGAGGGCGCGGCCTGAGGCATCCGTCGCGATGACGATGTGCCCGATCTCCGCCGAGTTCGAGCTGGCGCCGCGGAAGACCGTGCCGTCGATCAGCACGCCGGCGCCGACGCCGAGGCCCATGTACACGGTGGCGTGAGCGCGGGCGCCCTCCGTAGCCCCTCCCCAGAAGTCGCCGAGCGCCGCTGCCGTCGCGTCGTTGTCGAACACGACGGGCAGACCGGTCGCCTCGGCGATCAGGTCGCGCAGCGGAACGTCCTTCCAGGCCTCCATGTGCGCCGGGCCGAACACCATGCCGCGCGCGATGTCGACGGGGCCGGGCGCCACGACGCCGATGCCGACGACGAGCTGCTCGTCGATGCCGAGGCCGAGCAGGATCACACGGATCTGCTCGACCAGGCCCGCGACCATCGCCGTGGGCTCGCTCGCACCGACCCCCGGGGCCCGCAGGCGGCCCACGACCGCGCCGCGCAGGTTCACGACGACATAGGTGATGGATTCCCCGCCCAGCTGCAGCCCGACGGCGTAGCGCGCCGACGTGTCGACCTCGAGCAGCACCACCGGGCGGCCGCCGTTCGGGCGCCCCAAACCGGTCTCGTGAATGAGCCCCTCGTCGAGCAGCTGACGCACGACGTTCGACATGGTGGCGGCCGTCAGGCCTGTCTCGGCGGCGAGGTCGGTGCGGCTGATCGGTCCCAGCGTGCGGATCAGATCGAGGACGAGCCCTTTGCTCGTCCCGGTGGACAGGGAGACGCGGCTGCGGGCCATGCCGCCTCCTCTCGTCCTGTGTGTTACCTCATTGTGACGCGCCCCATGATCCTACTAACTTGACGTGCTTTATAAAGTCATCTAAAAAAGTGGGGAACGCACCGCAGAGTCGAGGTCAGCGCTGACCCGGCGCGAGTGCAGGAAGCACCAACTGCCTCCATTCCACTGAAGGGTCAACGATGACAATCACCAGGAAGCGGCTGCTCATCGGCGCCGCTGCGCTCGCGGCATCCGCCGCTCTCGCGCTCTCGGGCTGCTCCGGCTCGAGCGGCAGCACCAAATCCGCATCCGGCTCGAACAGCACGGTCACGCTGTTCAACGGCTCGGTCGGGAACTTCACCGAGAACTTCAACCCGTGGCTGACCACCGGGGCCGAGCTCCAGCCCACCCAGGGCGTCATCTACGAGACGCTCTTCTACTACAACATGGCCCGCTCGCAGGACCCGGTTCCGCTGCTCGGCACCAAGTACGCCTGGAACAGCGACGGCACGCAGCTCACCATCACGGTGCGCACGGGCGCCAAGTGGAGCGACGGATCCGCACTCACCGCCGGCGACGTCGCATGGACGCTGAACCACTACGAGTCGACGGCCTCGCTCAACACGCTCGGTCAGACGTGGACCACCAAACAGGACGGCGACGACGTCGTGCTGACCTTCCCGAGCACCTCGTTCACGCTCGAGCCGCAGATCCTCGGCAACATCGCGATCGTCCCGGAGAAGATCTGGTCGAAGATCCCCGATGTCCTGAAGACCACCAACACGAAGCCCGTCGGCTCCGGCGCGTACGAGCTCGACACGTTCACCCCGCAGAGCTACACGCTGAAGAAGAACCCGAACTACTGGGGCACCGGCGACGACGCGCCCAAGATCGAGACGGTGCGCTTCATCTCGCTGGCGAATGCGGACGCCGCGACCAGCGCTCTCGAATCCGGCCAGGTCGACTGGATGGGCTCCTACCTGCCCACGCTGAAGGACATCGTCAAGAAGCACCCCAACGTGGCCTACGTGAACACGGCCGACTCGACCACGTCGATCGTGACCTGCTCGAACGCGGACCTCGGCTGCACCGGCCCGCAGACCGACGTCGCAGTGCGCCAGGCGATCTACGACGCGATGGACCGCACCCAGCTGAACGCGCAGGCGCTCAACGGCTTCGGCGAGCCCGGCTCGCCGACGCTGCTCGTGCCCGCGGTCAACAAGAAGTGGGTCGCCGACCAGGCGAACGAGATGCTGCCGGAGGGCGCTGACGCGGCGAAGGCCAAGAGCACGCTCGAGGCGGACGGTTGGACGCTGAACTCGAAGGGCTTCTACGAGAAGGGCGGCACCGAGCTCGACCTGACGATCAACGTCGTCTCGGGCTGGACCGACTACGACACGGTCTGCACGCTGCTCAAGGGCCAGCTGCAGAAGGCCGGCATCAACCTCACCGTCAACCAGGTCGCGCAGAACGCGTGGTCGAACTCGGAGACGACCGGCAAGTTCCAGCTCTCGCTCAACTCGGTGAACCCCGGGGCGTCCGCGTCGCCGTACTACATCTACAACAACTACCTCAACACCGCCGCGACGGCGAAGGTCGGCTCGCCGTCCTCGACGAACACCTCGCGCTTCTCCGACCCGGCGGTCGACGCTGCGCTCAAGACGCTCGCCTCGACCAACCCGAGCGACGACGCGGCGCTGCTGAAGGAGTACGGCACGATCCAGGACACGGTGGTGAAGCAGCTGCCGATCATCCCGATCTACGTCAACCAGGCGCTCACCGAGTTCAACACCTCGCACGCCACCGGCTGGCCGAGCGCGGACAACCTGTACGCGTTCCCCGAGCCGTGGAAGGCATGGGACGCCGGCATCGTCCTGAAGGCGATCCGCCCCGCCAAGTGACGCACCACTCCTGACGAACCGCGGGCCGAGGGGCCTCACGCTCCTCGGCCCCGGCTCGCCGGCATCCGTCACCCCACCACAGCGATCGGAAAGCGCAACGATGCGGTTCTACCTGCAGAAGATCGGGTTCTATGTCGTCGCCCTCTGGGCGGCGCTGACCCTGAACTTCCTCATTCCCCGCCTGATGCCGGGCAACCCCGTCGACATCCTCATCGCGAAGATGGGCGCGGCCGGGCAGCCCGTCACACCCGGCACGCGCAAGGCGCTGTCGATCGCCCTCGGCCAGGGTGGCGGCGGCAACTGGCTGCAGCAGTACGGCGAGTACCTCGTGAACCTCGCCCACGGCAACCTCGGGGTCTCGGTCGTCAACTTCCCCGAGAACGTCACGACGGTGATCGCCCAGGCGCTGCCATGGACCATCGCCCTGATCGGCCTCTCGACGATCATCTCGTTCCTGCTCGGAATCGGGCTCGGCATGTTCGCCGGCTGGCGGCGCGGCTCGTGGCTCGACAACCTCATTCCCGTCACGACGATGTTCCAGGCGGTGCCGTACTTCTGGCTCGCGCTCATCCTCGTGCTGGTGCTCACCCGGGTCTTCCCGATCTTCCCGTACGCGGGCGGCTACAACGTCAACTCGGGCCTCGTGCCCGGCTTCAGCCTCCAGTTCATCGGCAGCGCGATCTACTACGGGTTCCTGCCTGCGCTCACGATCGTGCTGTCGTCGATCGGCGGCTGGATGCTCGGGATGCGCAACATGATGGTCGCCACCCTGTCGGAGGACTACATCGTCACCGCCGAGGCGAAGGGCCTCAAGCCCAGCCGCGTGCGACTCACCTATGCCGCCCGCAACGCCGTGCTGCCCTCGCTATCCGGCTTCGCGATCTCACTCGGCTTCGTCGTCGCCGGCTCGATCGTCACCGAGCAGGTGTTCAGCTACCCCGGCGTCGGCCAGCTGCTCTGGACGGCCGTGTCGAACGACGACTACGCGCTCATGCAGGGCATCTTCCTCGTCATCTCGCTGTCGGTGCTCGCCGCGAACCTCATCGTGGACCTGCTGTACGGCCTCATCGACCCCCGCACCCGGGCGCGGGCCTAGCGGCAAGGAACGGAAACCATGACCTCCACCGTCTCTACGGGCGACGCCGTTCCCGCCGTCGCGCCGACCGCTCAGCGGCGCAGCTTCGCGGCCCTCATGCCGAGCTGGTCGCCCAAGCTCGTCGTCGGGCTGAGCCTCGCCGGCGTCATTGTGCTCTGGGCGATCATCGGCCCGCTGCTCGTGGGCGACCCGAACGCCATCAGCACGCTCGCGTTCGCGCCGCCAGGAACGCACGGACATCTGCTCGGGACCACGCAGACCGGCCAGGACGTCTGGTCGCAGATCGCCTGGGGCACGCGCGGGTCGTTGATCATCGGCTTCTCCGTCGGGGTGCTCGCGACTGTCCTCTCCGGCATCTTCGGCATCGTCGCCGCCTACCTCGGCGGGGCGCTCGACGACTCCGTCGCGCTGTTCACGAACGTCGTCCTCGTCATCCCCGGACTGCCGCTCACGATCGTGATCGGCAACTACGTGCCGCCGGCTCAGCGTGGGATCTTCCTGATCGCCGTCGTGCTCGCGCTGACCAGCTGGGCGGGCTCTGCCCGCGTGCTGCGCGCGGTCACGCTCAGTATCCGCAGTCGCGACTACGTGTCTGCATCACGGGTGTCGGGCGAGAAGGCATGGCGGATTCTCGTGGTCGAGATCCTTCCCAATCTGATCCCCGTCATGGCGAGCCAGTTCGTGTTCGCGATCATCTTCGCGATCCTCGGTGAGGCGGGGCTCTCGTTCCTCGGCCTCGGCGCGAACAACACCTTCACGCTCGGCACGATCCTGTTCCAGGCGTACAACGACCTGGCGCTCACTCAGGGCGCCTGGTGGTGGTTCGTGCCGCCCGGTCTGTTGATCGCACTGTTCGGGTGCGCGCTGTCGCTGATCAACTTCTCGATCGACGAGATCATCAACCCGAAGCTGCGGAACTCCACGCGCGCGCAGCGCAAGAAGTGGGGCCTCACCCCCGCGCAGATCGCGCAGCTGGAAGCGGAGAACCTCAAGTGAACGACCCCGTCATCACGATCCAGGACTTCAGCGTCGACTACCTCGGCGCGGTCACGACCCACGCCGTCAAGAACGTCAGCCTGACGCTCGGCCGCGGCGAGATCCTCGGCCTCGCGGGCGAGTCGGGCTGCGGGAAATCCACCCTCGCCTACGGCATCACGCGCCTGCTCAAGCCGCCCGCACTGATCACGAGCGGAAACGCGACCTTCCACTCGCGCGAGGGCTGGTCTGCCGACCTGTCGACACTGACCGGCGAAGAGCTGCGGCAGTTCCGCTGGGACAAGATCTCGATGGTGTTCCAGGGGGCGATGAACTCGCTCAACCCCGTCATCTCGATCCAGGCGCAGCTCGAGGATGTGTTCACGACCCACCGACCAGAGCTCTCGCGCGCCGAGCGAGTGCAGAAGTGCGGCGACCTCCTCGAGCGCGTCGGCGTCGACCGCTCGCGGCTCAAATCGTTCCCGCACGAGCTCTCCGGCGGCATGCGGCAGCGCGTCATGATCGCCATGGCGATGGCGCTCGACCCGCAGGTGATGATCATGGACGAGCCGACGACCGCACTCGACGTGGTCGTGCAGCGCGAGATCCTCGACGAGATCACCCGGCTGCGCGCCGAGCTCGGCTTCGCGGTCATCTTCATCACGCACGACCTGCCGCTGCTGCTCGAGATCAGCGACCGCATCGCGGTCATGAAGGCGGGCGAGATCGTCGAGCTGAACGACGCGTATGAGCTGTACACCAACCCGCAGAACGACTACACGAAGCGGCTGCTCGCCTCGTTCCCGTCGCTGACGGGGGAGCGCGGCGACTTCATCCGCACCGGGGTCGCCGACGACAGGCTGACCGAGACCGACCAGGAGGTGGTGGCCTCATGAGCACCCTCGAGTTCCGGGGCGTGACCAAGGAGTACCGCGTCCGCGGTGAGCGTGGCCGCTCTGGGAAGCTGCTCGCCGTGAACGACGTGAGCTTCACGATCGAGTCGGGGAAGACCGTCGCGCTCGTGGGCCAGTCCGGCTCAGGCAAGTCGACGATCGCGAAGCTGCTGCTGCAGCTCGAGGCGCCGACCCGCGGCCAGATCCTCTTGGACGGGCATCCGATCAAGAGGCACGGCGCCGGCCTGCGCGCCTACCGCAACCACGTGCAGATGGTCTTCCAGGACCCGTTCGCCTCGCTCAACCCGTACCACTCGGTCGCGCACCACCTCGCGCGGCCGCTGAAGATCCACAAGCGGGCGACGGGCCGCGCCGAGGTCGACGCGGCGGTGCGCCGGCTGCTCGAACGGGTGCGGCTCACCCCGGCTGACGAGGTCGCGGCCAAGCATCCGCACGAATTGTCAGGCGGTCAGCGCCAGCGTGTCGCGATCGCGCGCGCTCTCGCCCCTGAGCCGACCATGCTGATCGCCGACGAGCCCGTGTCGATGCTCGACGTGTCGATCCGGCTCGGCGTGCTGAACCTGTTGGCGCAGCTGCAGCGCGAGGACAATCTCGGGGTGCTCTACATCACGCACGACCTGGCGACGGCCCGGCACTTCAGCGACGAGATCCTGGTGATGTACAAGGGCGAGATCGTCGAGCGGGGACCCGCCGACGAGGTCATCCTGAACCCGCAGCACGAGTACACCAAGAAGCTCGCGGCCGCCGCGCCGAACCCTGAGCTGAGACTGAAGCAGATTGCCGGAGCATGACTTTCACGCCTTTCACCTTCACGCCGATCACGGATGCCTGGACCGTCGAGCCTCTCGGCGGGCCGTTGCCCGCGGGCTTCCCTGCCGGGACCGTGCCCGCGGTCGTGCCCGGCGTGATCCACACCGACCTGCTGCGCGCGGGGCTCATCGCCGACCCGTTCGACGGCGACAACGAGGCCGCGCAGCAGTGGATCGGCGACACGTCATGGCGGTACGCGACGACGTTCTCGTGGCATGACGACGGGTCGACGCGGCACGATCTGGTGGCCTACGGGCTCGACACGGTCGCGCGGGTCGTGCTGAACGGCGAGGTCGTCGCGCACACCGAGAACCAGCACCGCTCGTACCGGTGGCCCGTCGCCGCCCTGCTGCGCGAGGGCGCGAACGAGCTCATCGTCGAGTTCTCGGCTCCGGTGCCCGAGGTCGAGGCGCGGGCCGCGCGCTACGGCGCGCTGCCGCAGGTGAACCACCACGACTTCAACCAGCTGCGCAAGACCGCGTCGCATTTCGGGTGGGACTGGGGCATCGACGTCGCGGGTGTCGGCATCTGGCAGCCGATCGGCATCGACTCGTGGTCTGGGGTGCGCATCGACGCAGTGCGCCCGCTCGTCGCGGTCGAGCCGGACGGCACCGGTGTGCTGACCGCGCACCTCGCGCTGGAGCACGACGGCACCGATGCGGGCGTCGATCTGGCTGCCACCGTGAAGGTCGCGGGGTTCGGCCAGGGCGCGACGGCGGTGTCCGACGCGCCGGCGGATGCCGCATCCGTCGTTGTCACCGCGCGCATCGCCGACGTGCACAGGTGGTGGCCGATCGGCCACGGCGACGCGGCGCTCTACGACGTGACCGTGTCGGTCGGCGAAGCCCAGTGGGTCGGCCGCGTCGGCTTCCGCAACGTGCACGTGAACACCGCGCCTGATGCGGCCGGCCGGCCGTTCGAGCTGTTCGTCAACGACGAGCTCGTGCTCGTGCGCGGCGTGAACTGGATTCCGGACCACGCGTTCCTCACCGAGATCCCGGCTGCGCGCTACCGGCGGCGGCTCGACGACGCGGTGGAGGCGAACGTCAACCTGCTGCGCGTCTGGGGTGGCGGCATCTACGAGTCGGACGCGTTCTACGAGCGCGCCGACGAGCTCGGTCTGCTCGTCTGGCAGGACTTCCTGTTCGCCTGCGCGGCGTACGCAGAGGAAGAGCATCTGTCGGTCGAGGTCGAGGCGGAGGCGCGCGAGCAGATCACCCGCCTGTCCACGCATCCGTCTCTCGTGATCTGGAACGGAAACAACGAGAACATCTGGGGCTACGTCGACTGGGGCTGGCCCGCCCGCCTCGGCGATCGCACCTGGGGCAACGGCTACTACCGCGAGCTGTTCCCGCGGCTCATCGCCGAACTCGACCCGACGCGGTTCTACTCGCCGGCGTCGCCGTTCAGCTTCGGCGAGTACCTGCACCCGAACGACGAGCACAACGGAACCATGCACATCTGGGACGTCTGGAACCGGCGCGACTACGCGGCGTACCGCGACTACACGCCCCGCTTCGTCTCCGAGTTCGGCTTCCAGGGACCGCCGGCCTGGTCGACCCTGACCCGGGTCGTGCACGACGAGCCCCTCGCCCCGTTCGGGGCCGAGATGCTCGTGCACCAGAAGGCGCACCTCGGCAATGAGAAGCTCGAGCGCGGCGCCCAGGGACATATTCCGATTCCGGCATCCATCGACGATTGGCACTGGGCCACCCAGCTGAACCAGGCGCAGGCGATCGCCTTCGGCGTCGCGCACTTCCGCTCGCTCACACCGCACAACACGGGCACCGTGCTGTGGCAGCTGAACGACAACTGGCCGGTCGTGTCGTGGGCGGCCGTCGACTTCGACGAGCACCGCAAGCCGCTCTGGTACGCGCTGCGCGACGTCTACGCTCCGAGGTTCGCGACGATCCAGCCGCGCGCGTCCGAGCGGGCGAGGGCGAATGCCTTCGAAGGCAGCTCGCCCGAGCAGGACGTGCTCGCGCTTGTGCTCGTGAACGACACGGGCTCCGACTGGTCGGGCGAGGTCGCCCTGACTCGGCTGTCGTTCTCCGGCGAGGAGTTTGCGAGCGAGAACGTCCTGGTGACGGTTCGGGCTCGCGGCACGTCGACGATCGAGCTCCCTGCGGAGGTGGCCGCTGCGGGCGACAGCCGGAGGGAGCTCGTCGTCGCGCGTGTTCTGGATCAGGCATCCGGCTTCGCCTCTGCGCTCTGGAACCCTGCCGACGTGATCGATCAGTCGCTCGCACCGCAAGCGGATGCCCTCGATGCGCGCGCCGAGCGCACCGAGGGCGGCTATGCGGTGACGGTCACCGCCCGCTCGTATGTACGCGACGTGTTCCTGCAGGTCGACCGTGTCGACCCGGCCGCCCGCGTCGACCGCGGGCTCGTCACCCTGCTCGCGGGGGAGTCGGCGCGCTTCGAGATTGCATCGTCCGCAGCCGTCGACCCTTCCGCGTTCATCGCGCCGCTGGTCCTGCGCACCGCGAACGGGTTGCTTGCCCCTGCGGCGAACTAGCCGCACGATCGGAGTGTGATGACCAGTTCTGCCGCGAGTGCGGTCGGCATCGTGCTGCGCCGCTCGCCTCGGCAGCTCGCCGCGGAGCCGTTCTACGGCGAGCTGATCGGCGGCCTCGAGGAGGTGCTCGCCCCGCAGGGGCGCCAGGTGCTCATGCAGGTCGTCGACGGCATGCCGCGTGAGCTCGACAGCTACCGGCGCTGGGCCGCGAACGGCGCGGTCGGCGCCGTCGTGCTCGTCGACCTCGTGCCCGCAGACCCGCGGCCCGAGCTGATCGTGTCCCTCGGCCTGCCCGGAATCATCCTCGGCGAGCCCGAGACGGGAACGGGGCTCGCCACCGTGCGCAACAGCGGCTACGAGCCGATGGTCGACGCCGTCAGCCGGCTCGCAGCGCTCGGCCACACCCGCATCGCCCGCGTCACCGGGCCGTCGGCGTTCATGCATACGCAGGAGCGCACGCGCGGCTACCTCGACGCCGCGGCGGGGCTCGGCATCGCGGGGCAGCTCGAGGTAGGCGACTACTCCGGAGAGAGCGGGGCGGATGCCACGCGACACCTGCTCGCCGCACCTGAACCCCCGACCGCGATCATCTACGACAACGATGTGATGGCGATCGCCGGGCTCGAGGCCGCGCACGGGCTGGGCGTGGCTGTGCCCGACGAGCTCTCGATCCTCGCCTGGGACGACTCGCAGTTCTGCCGGCTGACGACGCCGCCCGTGTCGGCGATGAGCCACGACGTGCACACGCGGGGAGCGCTCGCGGCGCGGCTGCTGCTCGACGTGCTGGGCGGCGAGCCGCCGCGCGATGTCGTCGCCGAGGCGCCGGTGTTCGTGGCGCGCGGGTCGACGGGCGCGCCTGCGCGGATTCTGGACTTGCCGGTCCAATAACGCGCGCCTACCGTCGTGCCGGAAAGGGGCACGATGTCACTCGATCACTATTACCTCCTTGGCCGCTCCGGGCTGCGCGTCAGCCGGCTGGCGCTGGGAACCATGAACTTCGGCATGGCCGGCTTCCACGCCGCGTACGGCAAGACTCTCGACGAGGCGCGGCCGATCTTCGACGCGTACGTGTCGGCCGGCGGAAATCTGATCGACACCGCCGACTTCTACACGGCGGGCGAGAGCGAGCGGATCATCGGCCAGCTGGTCGCCGAGTCGCCCGGGCTGCGCGATCGACTTGTGATCACGAGCAAGTTCACCAACTCCGTCGACCCCGGCGACCCGAACGCGGGCGGCAACGGGCGCAAGCACGTGATCCGCGCGGTCGAGGCGTCGCTGAGGCGCCTCGGCACCGACTACCTCGACCTCTACTTGCTGCACACCTGGGACCGCATCACGCCGGTCGACGAGGTGCTGCGCACCTTCGACGATCTCGTGACTGCGGGGAAGATCCGCTACGCGGGGCTGTCGGACGTACCTGCGTGGTATGCGGCGCGGGCGCAGACGCTGGCCGACGCGAACGGATTCTCGCCGCTGGTCTCGCTGCAGCTGCCATACTCGCTCGTCGAGCGCACTGTCGAGGCCGAGCATGTGCCGGTCGGGCTCGAACTGGGGCTCGGCATCACGGCGTGGGGGCCGCTCGGCTCCGGATTCCTGACCGGCAAGTACCGTGCGGGCGCAGACGGCGGCGTCGAAGGGTCTGGCCGGCTGACGGGGTCGGCGGCGGGTGCGGCCGGGCAGGCGCGATCGGCCGCGGACTGGAACACCCTGGCAGCGCTCGAGACGGTCGCGCGCGAGCTTGACGTCAGCATGGCGCAGCTCGCCCTCAACTGGGTCGCGACGCAGCCGGGAGTCGCGGCGGCGATCGTAGGGGCGAGCAGCGCTGCGCAGCTGGCCTCATCGCTCGATGCCCTCTCGTTCTCGATCCCCGCGCAGCTGCGCGCGCGGCTCGATGAGGCGAGCGCGCCGGTGCTCGGGAAGCCGTACGGCATGTTCACTGCCGAGTACCAGGGGCGGCTGGTGAGCGCCGGCGCGAAGGTCGGCGACAAGCCGAGCGGCTACCGCGAGCCCGTGCGCAACTGGGTCTGACGCCGTCGCACGATCAGTTCGAGACGCCGCTGTGCGGCTCCTCAGCGATCGGCGCGGCCGCCGCGGCGCGCAGCTGGTCGAGCGATGCGTCCACTGCGGCCTCGAGATGGTCGGTCAGGCCCGTGGCCTGCAGGATCACGATGCCGCCCTGGAGCGCCGCGAGCATCGCCGACGAGGCCCGCTGCGCGTCGAGCTGCGGTCCGATGAATCCGCTCGCCTGCATCTTCTCAATGCCTGTGCGCAGCCGTTCCTGCCAACTGGCGAGCAGCAGACGCGAGACTTCGGCGGCCCCTGGCGTGATGTTCGTCTGCCTGCTGAGCGAGGTCATCGCGCACCGCGGGCCCTGCTCGCGATAGCGGGCGATCACGGCGTCTCGCCACGCGTTCCACGATTCCCAGCTGTCGAGCTCGTCGAGGTGCGGCTGCTGTTCGCGCAAGATGCGCCCGGCTTCGAAGCGCGCCACCTCGAGGAAGAGCTCGTCCTTCCCGCCGGGGAAGTAGTGGAAGATCTGGCTCTTGCTCGTACGCGTGCTCGCGCGCACCTCGTCGAGCGTGACCTCGAGCCCCGCCTCGCCGCGCAGGTGCGCGGCGGCGCCCTCGATGATGCGCTGGCGGGTCCCACGGCCCTTCGGAGTGAGCGGCATGGCTCAAGCGTAGTTGGACCGGATCATCCAGAAAATACTTGCATAACCCTATTGACGGGTTACGGATTCTTCCGTCAGAGTCATAACCGTTCAAATCGGTTACTGCCGGTCACTGACAGAAAGGAATCCGTCTCATGTCCACCGTCTCGTTCCATTTGGACTCGCGCCTCACGGCACCCGAACTCATGAGGGTGCTCACCGACTTCGGCCCCGCGCGCGCCGACGCCTGGCCGACCATCGACGCCGCGCATTTCCAGGTGCACACACGCGGCGCCGACTGGGCCGAGGTCACCGAGGGCACGGCGAGCGCCTGGGAGCGCTCACGGTACGAGTGGGACGAGGCCGCCGGTCGCGTCGAGATCACCACCCACGAGTCGAAGGTGTTCGGTGTAGGGGGCGGCTGGGTGTTCCAGCTCACTCCGCAGGCCGAGGGCACGCGGGTCGACGTGCGGCTCGACCGGCCAGGCGAGAAGCTCGCCCAGAAGCTCGCGGCGCGGCTGCTGCCGTTCGTGGCTCCGGCCTCGCTCGCCAAGTCGTTCCGTGCACCGCTGCAGGCGAAGTAAGGGGCGCTGTCATGGAACTCAAATTCGAGATCACCGTCATCCCGGTGTCCGATGTCGACCGCTCGAAGGCGTTCTACGCCTCGCTCGGCTTCCGTCTTGACGCAGATTTCACGACGGCTCGCGGCCTTCGGGTCGTGCAGTTCACCCCGCCCGGCTCGGCCGCCTCGGTCACGTTCGGCGAGCACCTCACCGAGCAGGAGCCGGGCAGTGCCCGCGGTCTGCATCTGGTCACGCCGGATCTTGCCACGGCCCGAGCCGAGCTCGTTTCGCGCGGCGTCGACGTGACACCGATCTGGCACGACCGGGACGGCATCTTCCACTGGGCGGGCACCGCGAACCGCGTGGACGGCCCGCACCCGACCGCGACCAGCTATGGCTCATATGTCTCGTTCGACGACCCCGACGGCAACGAGTGGGTCGTCCAGCAGGTCGTCGAGAAGCTTCCGGGGCGGTGAGCGGGATGGCGAAGAAGGATGCCGCGTTCGACGCTCCCCGCACCGAGCGGCTGATCCTCGAGCTGCTGACCGCTGCCGCGGCCGCTCACGGAGTCCACGAGAAGGAAGACCTGGGCGGGGTCTACGACGAGCAGTGGCCGCAGTGGTACGCGGCGCACATCGCCGCCTCCCTGGCTGAGCGAGGCCTCGTCGTCTCGCCGCGGAGGCCGACGATCGCCGAGAGCTTCGACCTGTCGGGCGACGTCGCAGGCTGGGACGACTGGCTCTGACCTCGCGGATCACGATTGCGTGATCACGCTCCACCCGCCGTCGGCCACGTCGACCTGCAGCTTCGCCGGGATCTGCTCCTTCATCGCCTCGACGTGGCTGATCAGGCCGATGGTGCGGCCGCCCGCGCGCAGCGAGTCGAGCGTGCCCATGGCGATCTCGAGCGTCTCGGAATCGAGCGAGCCGAACCCCTCATCAATGAACAGCGTGTCGAGAGTGATGCCGCCCGCGCGTGCGGTGACGGCCTCGGCGAGCCCCAGCGCGAGGGCGAGGCTCGCCAGGAAGGTCTCGCCGCCGGACAGCGACTGCGTCGGCCGGGGCACGCCGGTGTGCTGGTCGAGAATGGCGAGCCCAAGGCCGGATTGCGCGCCACGGGCGGCCCGCTCGTCGGAGTGCTCGAGCAGGTATCGGCCGCCGGACATCTGCGTGAGCCGCGCGTTCGCCGCGAGCACGATCTCTTCGAGTTCGGCCGCGAGCACGAAGCTCTCAAGGCGCATCGCCATCGTGTTCGGCGACTGCCCGTGGACGGTGTTGGCAAGCCGCTGCACGACCTCGAAGCGCGCGGCGAGCTGGGCGGACCTCTCGTACGTCGAGCGGGCGCTGACGAGCAGTGACTCGGCGGTCGTGAGGTGCGCAGCGAGAGTCGAGCGCGCCGAGAGCGCGGCATCACGTGCGCGGGATGCCTGCCCCAACGCCGTCTCCGCCGCTTCGAGTTCGACCGGCTCGGCGGGTGCGCTGCGCACCGCTTCCTCGGCGAGCGTCGCGTCGACGGTTGCGACCTCGGTCGCGTGCCGCTGGCGTTGTTGCGAGACGTCGCGCACCACGCGCGCGCTCGCGGTGACCGAAGCGATGCGGGCCGCGACGGTCGGATGCCCGGCCAATGCGGCCTCGACGGCCTTCTGCGCCTCGGCCCGTTCGGCTTGCGCGGTCGCGCGCTGCGTGTTGGCCGTGTCGCACGCCGCGCGCAGCCTGTCGAGCTCGGCGTCGTGGTTCGCGAGCAGTTTGCTCACGGCGTCACGTCGACTCCGAAGCTCGCTCGCGCGCTGTGATGCCGACTTCGCCGCCTCGAGCCGCACCGTCGCGTCCGACTTCACCGCTTCGGCAGAGGCGACGGAGTGGCCGGCGGCCGCGCCCTGCAGCTCGGCCAGCTTGGCCTTCGCGTCCGTCGCCTCGGCAGAGCGCCGCGCCGCCTCAGTCTCGGCAGTGGCAAGCGCGGACTCGGCGTCGGCGAGATCGCTCTCGGTGACGATCCGGCCGTTCCAGACCGCCTTCGCCGGGTGATGCGTCGAGCCGCAGACCGGACACGGCTCCCCCTCGCTCAGTGCCCGGGCGAGTTCGGCCGCGTGCCCGTCGAGTCGCTGAGCGCGCAGGGCGTCGAGCGCGGCGGACGCCGCGGTGCGCGCCTGCCCGCTTTCGAGCTCTCGCCGCTGGGCGACCTCGAGCGTGCGCTCGGCCTCCTCGGCGGACGCGAGCGACTTCAGCACGGCGGCAATGGAGTCCGCACGTTGCTGGGCGGCTGCCTGGTCGGATGCGGCGGCGGACGCAGCGTCGATCGCGGGGGTGAGCTCGGCGAGCTCCCGCTTCCCGTCGACAGCGCGCTGCTTCGCCGTCTCGAGCGCGGCATCGGCCTCTTCGCACTTCGCATCGGCGGCGGCGATGGCGCGATCCAGCGCAGGCATCCTCTTCTCGGCGTCGGCTGCGGCGGCAAGCGAGCCGCCGAGCTCGGCGAGACCGGCGCCTGCCGCCTCGAGCGACGACTGCTCGCCAAGGTGTGTTCCCGCATCGGCGAGAGCGCGGTCGGCGAGCGCGTCGAGCTCGACGGCGGCTTCCCGCAGCGCGTCGCGCCGTGCTTCCGCTGCCGCGCGCCGCTGCTGAAGCCTGCGCAGCTCGGCGAGACGAGTGTGTTCGGCCTGGGCCGCGCGCCAAGCGGCATCCGCTTGCTCGACGAACGATTCGGCAGTCGTGAGCCGCTCACGTTCGCCATCCCGTCGAACGCCCATCCATTCCACGACCTCACCCGGCTCCGCCGGCACCTCAGCTTCGGGAGTGCCCGGTTCCGCGGGAAACACCCCGGCGAACTGACGGGCTAGCTGAGAGATCTCAGTTCGCGCCCCGGCGACCCCCGACTCGAGCGCCTTGCGGCGCTCCTGCAGCGCCTCGTCGTAGTCGTCGAAGCGGCGTGTTCCGAACAGGGTGCGCAGCAGAGCCTGCCGCTCTTCGCTCTTGGCGAGCAGGAATTCCTGGAACCGGTTCTGCGCGAGCAGGATCACCTGGAGGAACTGCTCCTGCGACAGCTGCACGATCTCGGCGACCTTTGCGCCCACGGTGCGCAGCTGCGCTTCGAGCCCGACCCAGCTGTCGCCCTCGCGAACCATGAGCTCGGCTTCGGCCTTCTGGGTGGTGAATCCATCGCCGCGCGACTTCGGGCGGTCGTACTCGGGTGAACGACGTAGCCGGTAACTGTCGGGCCCGACCGTGAACTCGAGCTCGACGAAGCTCGGGTCTTCGGGCGCGCAGTGGTCGCTGCGCAGCTTGGTCGCGGCCCCGGTCTGGCCTTCGTAGCGTGGGACGCTGCCGTAAAGCGCGAAGCAGATCGCGTCGAGGATGGTCGACTTGCCCGCGCCCGTCTTCCCACCGATCAGGAAGATGCCGTCGTCGGCGAACGCGTCGAAGTCGACGGTCTGCTCGCCCCGATACGGACCGAAGCCGGCCATCGTGACCCGGTTGATCCTCATCGGGCTGCCGCCGCTCGTGTTCGCTCGTCGACCAGCTCGGCGATCAGCGCGGCCTCGTCTTCGCTCGGCCCCTCGCCGTTCCGCACGAAACTCAGGAACGAGCAGATCAGCTCACCATCAGGCACGCCTCGGCCGACCCGTTCGCGATAGCCGGAGGCGCCGTCGTCGGCCACGTCGGCAGGGCGGTGCACCAGGTTGGCGCAGTGCGGGAACCGCCGTTGAAGCTTCCGCATCGCGTCGATAGGCCGGGTCGGATCGGTCAGAACCGCACTGACCCAGTCCTTCTCATGAACCGCAAGCGTGGCGTCCGTCAGCAACTCATCGAGTGTTCCGGTCAGCACCGCGAGCGCGCGCGGCACAGGCAGCGGGACCCAGTCGACAGACGCAGGCTCGGACGCCCCCAGCTCGACCAGCCACGCCCCGCGCGGCTTCCCTGCCTCGCTGAACGAGTAGTGCAGCGGCGCCCCCGAGTACCGCGCGTTGTCCGCCAGCCTCGCCCGCCCATGGATGTGCCCGAGCGCTGCATAGTCGACCCCCTCGAACACGGACAGCGGCACCACGTCGAGCCCACCGGCGCTGAGATCGCGCTCCGCGTCGCTCGCCTGGTCGCCACCGCCGGCAACGAAACAGTGCGCAAGCACGACAGAGCGGTGATCGGATGCCTGGGCCGCCGCCCCGACGTTCCGCATCGCGAACCGCACGGCGTCGGCCTGAGTCCGCAGTGTCTCGTCGGGCCACAGATGCCTGATGAGCGCTGGCTCAAGATACGGGATCCCATAGAAGTCCACCGCAACGCCATCGCGCCCCGTGATCGTGACCGGTGTCGTGTGGTCCTGGGCTCGGGTGACGATGTGCACGCCGCCGAACGCCGCGAACTCGGATTGGAACCCGAGTCGAGCGGGCGAATCATGATTCCCGCTCGTGATGACGAGTTCGGCGCCAGCGGCTCGGATGCCGCGCAACGCTCTTCCGAGAACAGCGAATGCGTCTGCCGAGGGCGTCGCCGAGTCGAACACATCGCCGGCCACAGCGACCACGTCGACCTCGCGTTCGCGCACGATGTCCACCAGGGCGTCGAGCACGGTGCCGAGGGCCTCCAGCGTGGAATGCCCGTGGAAGGTGCGCCCGACGTGCCAGTCGGAGGTATGCAGAATCCGCATGCCACTCACGCTAGCCAGCACGTCCGACAGGAGTGGTCATGCGATCGCTCCGTTGGTGCGTAGTTGTGTGATGAGTCCGTGTGTGGGGATGAGTCGGATGGGTCGTCTGCCGGGCCAGTGGAGCCGGTACTGGTTTCCGCGTCGTTGGATGTGGCCGCCTTGGTTGTGGAGGTTGAGGTGGTGGTATTTGCAGAGCAGGATGCCGTCGCGGGTTTCGGTCTTGTGGTTCGTGGGGTTCTCGGACCAGGGGTTGTTGTGGTGGGCTTCGCAGGCGGCGGGTGGCGTGGTGCAGCCGGGTATGAGGCAGCCGCCGTCGCGGATGGCCATGGCGCGTCTTTGCCTGGGTGAGAAGGTTCTTTCGGCTTTGGTGGCGTCGAGGGCTTGCCCGGTGTCGTCGAGGAGGATGCCGGCGGCTGCTCCGTCGCAGAGTGCGGTGATGAGTTGGGCGCCGGTGATCGGTTCGGGCTTCCCGTCGAGCCAGGCGATGCCGTCGGGCGGGTTGCCGTCCGGTGGGGTGCTGCCGGGTGCCGGCGATCTGGTGCTGTCCCGTCCGGGCGGCCTACCAGGCGGGGCGCCGGGTGGTGGGGTGCCGTTGCGCCGGGCGGCGTCGGCGGTGATCGCCTTCGTGAGCTCTCCGGTGGTGACGGCGATGTTCACGGTGGGGGTGTATTTCCCGAACAGGTTCGAGGTGGTGACCCCGGCCAGCAGGAATCCGGTGAGGGTGTCGCACATCAGCTGCTCGTTGCTGCGGGCGTCCTGCTGAAGCTCTTCGGCTTTGCGTCGTTCGTCGTCGGTCATGAAACGGGGGACGCCGAGCCTCGGAGACAGGTGCCGGAAGATCGGCGTCCAGATCTGCGCATCGGTCAGAGGGTCCACGAGGAGGTCGAACTTGACCATGCCGTCGCCGCGCACGGTGCGTCGCAGATACCGCTGTTCGTAAAGCCGGGCCGCGTTGCGGGCGGCCCAGTCCCGGTCAAGGCTCGCGCGCACCGCCTTGGCGGCCTTCTCGACGGCCTCGGCAGGCAGCTCTCCGTCCCAGCAATCGCCGATCAATCGCAGCACGGCGGCACGGAACGCGGGCGTGGAGGCGACGTCGTGCGGGGCGCCGAGGCCGCGCAGCAGCCGGTCGCCGTGCTCGGCGGCGAGCCAGCCGTTGCGCACCGCGACCGCGACGGGCGCAGACTAGGACCCGCCCAGCGCGGCGAGGGCCTCGATTGAGCGCGGCCCGGGCCCGGCACCCGCCTCAGGCTCCGGCGCGATCTCAGCAGCGGTCTCGAGCATCACGCCCACCCGCACGGCCTTCTTCGCGTCGCCGAGGGAGGACCCGGTGAGCTTCTGCACGAGCTCGGCCCCGGACTTCACCCCGGCCTTCCGCGCCAACGACTCAGACCCCAACTCGCGCCGCGACCGCGTCTCGACCTCCGCCGCGGCGACGGCGGCGCAGCCCTGAAGCGCGGACCCTGCCTGCCCGAGGGCGCGAACGAGTTCGGTCAGCTCCGCGTCGCCGAGCCGGCCGATGTCGGAGGCATGCGGAAGCATTCCGGCCAACAGGCCCGGAAGCTCACATAAGCACTCGTCGATCGACATGCCGCCAAGCTAACACGAGGGAGTTAAAAATAAAAGCATTACATTCAAATCTGTGTACTAATCGGAGTGAAACCCGAACTGTGGAGGAATCCACACAGCCGTCCCACACCAAGCCGTCGATAAAGTGACATCCGACATGAATGCGTGGCAAGGGATCGTCTGGGCGCTGGCCCCCACAGTGCTCGTCGGGCTGATCTTCTGGTGGGTGATGGCGGCGATCGTGCGCGCCGACCGCACCGAGCGCAAGGTGTACGCCAAGATTGAGGCTGAGGAACGCGCCAAGAGGGGTCTGCCCTCGAAGAACTAGCGGTCGGAGGCCTGATGAACGCGGGATTCTGGACCTCTGCGATCATCATCTTCGGGCTGATCGTCGACTTCGTGTTCCGCGTGATCGCGATCATCGTCGTTCCCCGCAACCGCCGCCCCACGAGCGCGACGGCATGGCTGCTGGCGATCAACTTCATCCCGTACATCGGTCTGCTGGTGTTCCTGTTGATCGGCTCGTACAAGCTGCCGAAGAGCCGCCAGGCGAAGCAGGCCCAGATCAACCAGTTCATCCTCGATCAGACCGAGGGCATGGAACGCGTTCGCCGTGACCACCCGTGGCCGAGTTGGCTCGAGCAGGTCGTGCAGCTGAACCGCAGCCTCGGCTCTATGCCGCTCGTCGGCGGCAACTCGGCGATGATCGTCACCGACTATCAGGGCAGCTTCGACGCGATGATCGCCGCGATCGACAAGGCCGAGCGCTACGTGCACGTCGAGTTCTACATCTTCACGCTCGACCCGACGACGGCCCCGTTCTTCGACGCACTCGAACGCGCGAAGAAGCGCGGCGTCACGGTGCGGGTCCTGCTCGACCACATCGCGAGCCTGCGCACCCGCGGCTACCGCGCGACCATCAAGCGCCTGACCGAGATGGGCGCCGAGTGGCAGCTCATGCTGCCGATCCAGATCTTCAAGGGCCGCTACCAGCGACCCGACCTGCGCAACCACCGCAAGCTCGTCGTCGTCGACGGCCAGGTCGGGTTCATGGGTTCGCAGAACGTCATCGACGCGGGCTACGACAAGAAGAGCAACCAGCGCCGCGGCTTGCAGTGGAAAGAGCTCGTCGTGCGCCTCGACGGCCCGATCGTCTCGGGCCTCAACGCGATCTTCATCACCGACTGGTATGTCGAGACAGACCAGCTGCTGGCCCGCGAAGCGCGGCTGGTCGAGCCCACGTTCCTCGCGCCGCCCCGCGAGGAGATCGACTGCCAGCTCGTGCCGAGCGGCCCCGGCTTCCCGGGTGAGAACAATCTGCGGCTCTTCCTCGCGCTTCTCTATTACGCGCAGGAGCGCATCATCATCACGAGCCCCTACTTCGTGCCCGATGAGTCGATGCTCAACGCGATCCTCACGGCGATCGAGCGCGGCGTGCACGTCGAGCTCTTCGTCTCCGAGATCGCAGACCAGTGGCTTGTGGGCCACGCGCAGCGCTCGTACTACGAGCAGCTCCTCGAGGCCGGTGTCGTGATCTGGATGTACAAGGCCCCGACGATCCTGCACGCCAAGCACTTCACGATCGACGACGAGGTCGCAGTGGTCGGCTCGAGCAACATGGACATCCGCTCGTTCCAGCTCAACAGCGAGATCTCGCTCATGGTGCGCGGCCGCCATTTCGTCACCGAGCTGCGCGAGGTCGAGCAGAGCTACCGCGACAACAGTCGCCAGCTCACGCGTGAGGAGTGGGCGAAGCAGCCCATGCGCTCGACGATCGCCGACAATCTCGCGCGGCTCACGAGCGCGCTGCAGTGAGATGTTTCGGGCGACGGATGCCTGCCCCCGGCATCCATCGCACCGTTATGGCCGCTCGTCTTTCACGCGCACGAGCGAGCCGCCGTTCGGCGAATCGACTCGCGTCACGGTGAACAACCCGATCGCGTTGATCAGGCCGACGAGCTTGGCGAAACCCCAGTTGCGCGGGTCGAACTCCGGCGCCTGCTGGCGGATGAGCTGGCCGACGGCCGCGAGGTCGGCCCAGCCGTCGTCATCGGACGCATCACGGATGCCTGCCCGCAGCAGCTGGATGAGCCGGGTGTCGCCCCGCAGCTCGTTCTGAGTCGGCTGCTTCCGCGCGGGCACACTCGCAACGGCCTTCGCCGACTGCTTCGCCTTCGGCTTCGTCGCCCCGGCAATGGCCTCGGCCGCGACCTCGGTGGCCGCGGCGGTGGCCGCCGCTTCCGCCTCATCCACGTCGAGTTCGATCACGTCGAAGTACGTGAATCGATTGCAGGCGTTGACGAACGCCTGGGGCGTCTTGCGCTCCCCGAAGCCGTAGACCGTCGCCCCCGACTCGCGCAGCCGCGAGGCGAGGCCGGTGAAATCGCTGTCGGAGGACACCAGGCAGAACCCGTCGAACCGCCTCGTGTACAGCAGGTCCATCGCGTCGATGATGAGCGCACTGTCTGTGGCGTTCTTGCCCGTCGTGTACGCGAACTGCTGGACCGGCCGGATGGCGTACTCGTTGACCGCGCCTTTCCAGCTCTTCAGCTGGTCGCTGGTCCAGTCCCCGTACATGCGTCTGACCGAGGCGTCCCCGTACTTGCTGACCTCGGCCAGGAGCGCCGCGAGGCGTCGCGGCGCGACGTTGTCTGCGTCGATCAGAACGGCGAGGTGCGGCGTCTCGGGCATCGGGCTACCTGCGATTCGTGTCCACGAGCCGCTGCACGTACTGCCCGTAACCGCTCTTGATCAGCGGCTTCGCGAGCGTCTCGAGCTCGTCGAGGGTGATCCACCCGGCGCGCCAGGCGATCTCCTCGATGCATCCGATCTTGAAACCCTGACGGTCTTCGATGACCTTGACGTACTCGGACGCCTGCATCATCGACTCGAACGTGCCGGTGTCGAGCCAGGCGGTTCCGCGGCGCAGCACCTGCACCTGCAGCCGGCCCGCCTCGAGGTAGCGCTCGTTGATCGTCGAGATCTCGAGCTCGCCGCGGGGGCTCGGCTCGATCGTCTTCGCGATCTCGACGACGGAGTTGTCGTAGAAGTACAGCCCGGGAACGGCGTAGTTCGACTTGGGCTCGGTCGGCTTCTCCTCGATCGACACCGCCTTGAACGACTCGTCGAACTCGACGACGCCGTAGCGCTCGGGGTCGCTCACCTCGTAGGCGAAGATGAGGCCGCCGTCGATCTCGGTGTGGCCGCGCAGCGACGATCCGAGGCCGGCGCCGTGGAAGATATTGTCGCCGAGAACGAGCGCCACTGGCTCGTCCCCGATGAACTCCTCGCCGATGATGAACGCCTGTGCGAGCCCGTCGGGCGACGGCTGCACGGCGTACTCGAGGCGGACGCCGAGCTGGGAGCCGTCACCGAGCAGAGCGCGGAACTGCGCGTTGTACTCCGGCGTCGTGATGATCAGGATCTCGTTGATGCCCGCCATCATGAGGGTCGACAGGGGGTAGTAGATCATCGGCTTGTCGTAGATCGGCATCAGCTGCTTCGAGATGCCCTTGGTGATCGGCCACAGGCGCGAGCCCGAGCCGCCGGCGAGGATGATTCCGCGCATGACGTGTTGCTCCTAGGTGTTACGGGCGGCCGAGCGCGCGGTAGCGCCAGCCGGCGGCGCGCCACTGCTCCGGGTCGAGGCAGTTGCGGCCGTCGAGGATGTTCTTGTTGCCGACGATCGCGCCGAACGCTGCGGGGTCGAGGTTGCGGAACTGCTTCCATTCGGTCAGCAGCACGACCGCGTCGGCGGCGGACGCCGCTTCCTCGGCCGAGTCGGCGAAGTCGAGCTCGGGGTGCAGGCGCTTCGCGTTGGGCACGGCCTGCGGGTCGTAGGCGATCACGCGGGCGCCCTGGGCGCGAAGCTGCGAGGCGACGTCGAGAGAGGGCGAGTCGCGCACATCGTCGGATTCCGGCTTGAACGCGAGGCCGAGCACGGCGACCTTCTTGCCGAGCAGCGACCCGTCGAGCAGCTCGCGGGTGAGGTCGACGGCGCGGGAGCGGCGGCGCATGTTGATCGCGTCGACCTCGCGCAGGAAGGTGAGGGCCTGGTCGGCGCCGAGCTCGCCGGCCCGGGCTTGGAAGGCGCGGATGTCCTTCGGCAGGCATCCGCCGCCGAAGCCGAGGCCCGCGTTCAGGAAGCGGCGGCCGATGCGCGCGTCATAGCCGATCGCGTCGGCGATCGCGGTCACGTCGGCGCCGGTGACGTCGGCGACCTCGGCGATCGCGTTGATGAAGGAGATCTTCGTCGCGAGGAACGCGTTCGCCGAGACCTTGACGAGCTCGGCCGTCTCGTAGCCGGCGACGACCAGAGGCGTCTCGTTGGCGAGCGCGACGGCGTAGATCTCATCGAGCACGGACTTCGCGCGGTCGCCGGCGCCGCCCTCGGGCAGGCCGTAGACGAGCCGGTCGGGGCGCAGGGTGTCCTCCACCGCGAAGCCCTCGCGCAAGAACTCGGGGTTCCACGCGAGCGTCGCGTCGGGTTGCGCGGCTGCGACGATGCCGGCCAGGCGGCGGGCGGTGCCGACGGGCACGGTCGACTTCCCGATCACCACGGCACCGGGCTGCAGGTGCGGGGCCAGCGAGGTGACGGCCGCGTCGACGTAGGTGAGGTCTGCGGCGTTCTCGCCCTTCTTCTGCGGGGTGCCGACCGCGACGAAGTGCGCGTCGTAGCCGGCAGCCTCGGAGATGTCCGTCGTGAACCTCAGCCGCCCCGTCGCACTCGCCGAGGCGAGCAACTCCGGCAGGCCGGGTTCGTAGAACGGCGCGCGCCCCGCAGACAGCGCCTCGATCTTCGCCTGATCGACGTCGATGCCGAGCACCTCATGACCGAGCTCGGCCATGCACGCGGCATGAACCGCGCCGAGATAACCGCAGCCGATGACCGTGATACGCAAAATCGGGGTCTCCTTATTCGTTCGCGAGGTACTCGTCGAGTGCGACCAGATGGTCGCGCGGGCTGAAGCCGGCCGCCTCGATCTTGCCGAGCGGCAGGACGCTGTTGAGCGGGCGCGGCGAGACCTGCTTGCCCGCGAAATACTCAGCCGTGGTGACACCCGTGACGGATGCCGCGTCGTGCCCTGTCGCCGCGAACACACGCCTCGCGATCTCGGCCCAGCTGGCCGGCTCACCTGCGCCCGTCAGGTTGTAGGTGCCGTAAGCGGCTTCCGAATCGATGAGGTGGCGGATGCCTGCCGCGATCTCGCTCGTGAAGCTGAGACGCCCGATCTGGTCGTCGACGACGCTCGGGGCGATGCCGCGCTCGGCGAGGCTCGCCATGGTCCGCACGAAGTTGTTGCCGTCGCCGATCACCCAGCTGGTGCGCACGATGTAGTGCCGCGGCACGGTGGCGACGATCGCGTCGCCCGCCGCCTTCGTCTGGCCGTAGACGCCGAGCGGGCTGAACGCCTCGTCTTCGGGGTGCGAGGCGGCGGTGCCGTCGAAGACGTAGTCGCTCGAGACGTGCACGAGCGTGATGCCGCTCGCTGCGGCGACGCGGGCGATGGCGGCCACCCCTGTGACGTTCGCCGACCAGGCGGCGGCGCGCCCGGCATCCGTCTCAGCCTCGTCGACCTTGGTGTAGGCCGCCGCGTTGATGATCACGCCGTAGTCGCGCCAAGGTCGCGCTGTCTCGAAATCCGAGGCCGTGATGTCGAGCTCGCCGCGGTCGGCGAACTCGGCGTCGGGGTATTGTGCCCGCAAGGCCCGGCCCAGCTGGCCGTTCGCACCGAGGACCAGGGTCTTCCTCGCCGGCATCGGCCGCACTTCGGCGAGGCGAGGGTGCGCGCGGTCCTTGTCGGAGAGCACGGCGTCGTCGAGCGGGATCGGCCAGTCGATCGCGGCGGTCTCGTCGGCGAGGTTGAGGAAGGTGTACTTCGCTCCGGCGTCGGGCGACCAGTGGTCGTTGACGAGGTAGGAGTACACCGTGTTCGGCTCGAGGGTCTGGTACGCGTTGCCGACGCCACGCGGCACGAACACCGCGGTCTCGGGGCCGATCTCGACGGTGAACACTGTGCCGAACGAAGACCCCTCACGCAGGTCGACCCACGCGCCGAACACACGGCCGTGCACGACCGAGACGAACTTGTCCCACGGCTCGGCGTGGATGCCGCGGGTGGTTCCGACCTCGTCGTTGAAGGAGACGTTGTTCTGCACCGGCCCGAAGTCGGGCAGGCCGATGGGCAGCATCTTCTCGCGCTGCCAGTTCTCTTTGAACCAGCCGCGGTTGTCGCCGCGCAGATCGAGGTCGACGACGAAGAGACCGGGGATCGGGCTCTCGTGCAGGGCGGGGCGGGTCGAGTCGCTCATCGGAAAAGGAGCCTACTGGCCCTGGGCGACGTACTTCGCCTCGGTCGCCGCCTTCTGCGGCTGCCACCACGCCTCGTTCGCGCGGTACCAGTCGATCGTGGCGGCAAGGCCGGCCTCGAAGTCCTGATACCGCGGCTGCCAGCCGAGCTCGGTGCGCAGCTTGGTCGAGTCGATGGCGTAACGCAGGTCGTGGCCCGCGCGGTCGACGACGTGGTCGTAGGCATCCGCCGGGTTGCCCGTCAGCGTCAGGATCAGCTCGACGACCGACTTGTTGTCCTTCTCGCCGTCGGCGCCGATGAGATAGGTCTCGCCGATGACGCCCTTCTCGACGATGGTCAGCACGGCGCTCGAGTGGTCGTTCGCGTGGATCCAGTCGCGGACGTTGAGGCCCGCGCCGTACAGCTTGGGGCGCTCGCCGGTGAGCACGTTCGTGATCTGCCGCGGGATGAACTTCTCGACGTGCTGGTACGGCCCGTAGTTGTTGGAGCAGTTCGAGATCGTCGCCCGCACGCCGAAGCTGCGCACCCAGGCGCGCACGAGCAGGTCGCTGCCGGCCTTGGTGCTCGAGTAGGGGCTGCTGGGGTTGTAGGGAGTGTGCTCGGTGAAGCGCTGCGGGTCGTCGAGCTCGAGGTCGCCGTAGACCTCGTCGGTCGAGATGTGGTGGTAGCGCACCCCGTGCTTCCGCACGGCCTCGAGCAGAGTGAAGGTGCCGATGATGTTCGTGTCGAGGAACGGGCGCGGGTCGTGCAGCGAGTTGTCGTTGTGGCTCTCGGCCGCATAGTGCACGACGACGTCGGATGCCGCGACCAGCGGCTCGACGACGGAGGCGTCGGCGATGTCGCCCTTGACGAAGGTGAAGCGGTCCTCGGGCAGGCCCTCGAGGCTCGCGAGGTTGCCCGCGTAGGTCAGCTTGTCCAGAACGGTGACGTGGTCGTCGGTGTTCTCGATCAGGTAGTGGACGAAGTTCGAGCCGATGAAGCCGGCGCCACCGGTGACGAGGACTTTGCGCATGGGGTCCAGGCTACCGGGCGCCCCCTGCGAGTTCTGCGCCCTCGCGAGCACAGCTCGCGCGCCGATCACTGCTCGCGGGGCTTGAGGCGGACCGTGGGGAGGACCGGGGCGGGCAGAGGACCTTCGCCGTGCGATTCAGGGACGAAGCCGAAGCGGCCGGATGCCTCGCGCGACCCCTCGATCGCCTGCGCCTGCCAGTCGGCACGCGCCTGCACGATGTCGTCGTGCGTGCGGCCGACGAAGTTCCACCACATGACGATCGGCTCGTTGAGCGGAGCGCCGCCGAGCAGCAGCACCCGCGACTCCGCCGTCGCATACACGCGCATTCGCTCGCGGCCCGGCTCGAGGTAGCCCAACTGGCGCTCGCTCAGCGCGGCCCCGTCGACCTCGATAGCGCCCTGGTCGACGAGAATGCCGTGCTCGAACGACGCATCGAGCGCCAGGTCGAGCGACGCCCCAGCAGGCAGCTCGAGCTGAGCGCCGAGCAGCGGCGAGTGCACGTCGGTCACGGCGGCATGCTCGGGGAAGTCGACGAGCGAGCCGACGAACACGTGCGCGCGAACGGATTCCCCGGCATCCGTCGCCAATGAGAAGGGAACGGGCTCGGTGTGCTCGAACGACGGCGCGACGTCGCGCGAGGCGTCCGGCAGCATCAGCCACAGCTGCACTCCGTGGAGCACGGTCGTGGTCGGCGTCGAGTACTCGGTGTGCGAGATGCCGTGCCCGGCCGTCATGAGGTTCAGCTCTCCGGGGCGCACCAGCGCGTCGGAGCCCACCGAATCGCGATGCCGCACCTCGCCGCGGAACAGCCACGACACCGTCTGCAGCCCAATATGAGGGTGCGGTGGCACGGTCATGCCGCCGGTCAGTGAGACGTCGTCGGGTCCATAGTGGTCGACGAAGCACCACGCCCCGATCGTCGACCGCGCGCGCTGCGGCAGCGTGCGGTGCACCGTCATCGCGCGCGGCCCGCCGAGAGGTACCTCGCGCGGTTCGAGCACGACCATCGGGGCGGCGGATTCGCCCGCGGCGCGGCACTCGTCGACGGTCTCGCGCGGGTCGAGCTCGAGGTTGCTCACGCGGGCGAGCCTACGGGTTTCGGCCAGCATCTGAATCGTAGGATCGGGGGCATGTCAGCCCGCGCCCGCCGCCGTTTCGCGACCCCGGTCGCGCTCGCCGCGGCCGCGCTGCTCTTGGCGGGGTGCGCCAGCCAGGCATCCGTCTCACCCGATCCGGTCGCGCACTACAAGGGCGAGCCGAAAGGCGTGACCGCGCCCGCGTCGAGCGCGGGCGGCGCGCCGTGGGCCGTGTGGATGAAGAAGGACGGCAGCGAGTTCGCCGTCACGCTGTACGGCTCGAGCGACTGCCCGCCGTACGCCACGGGTTACAAGATCACGGCGCCCGATCAGATCACGATGAAGGTGAAGAAGGCGACGGATGCCTGCCCGGACGGCTACACGCCGTTCACCACCGTGTTCCAGACCCCCTCGGGGCTCGACCGCCAGGTGACCATCCAGTTCACGGCCCAGAGCACGCACTTCTATCTGGCGCCTGCGAAGAAGCGCTGACCGCTCAGCGGCGGCGACCCGGTGGGTCGTCGCGCGGTCAGCGCCGAGCGAGCTGTGCTCGCGAGGACGCAATCACGCCTGGGGCGAACAGGGGCATGCATCCCCTGACCCCCTGGTTACTCTCGATGTAACGCGGCTGCCAGCCCAGTCGTGACGAGAGGTGACTAATGTTCGAGAGGTTCACGGACCGGGCCCGCCGGGTCGTCGTCTTGGCTCAAGAAGAGGCCAAGATGCTCAACCACAACTACATCGGGACCGAGCACATCCTGCTCGGCCTGATCCACGAGGGCGAGGGCGTCGCCGCCAAGGCCCTCGAGTCCCTTGGTATCTCCCTTGACGCGGTGCGCGAGCAGGTGCAGGACATCATCGGCCAGGGTCAGCAGCAGCCGACCGGCCACATCCCCTTCACCCCGCGTGCGAAGAAGGTGCTCGAGCTGTCTCTGCGTGAGGCGCTGCAGCTCGGCCACAACTACATCGGCACCGAGCACATCCTGCTCGGCCTCATCCGCGAGGGCGAGGGCGTCGCAGCCCAGGTGCTCGTGAAGCTGGGGGCCGACCTCAACCGGGTGCGCCAGCAGGTCATCCAGCTGCTCTCCGGCTACCAGGGCAAGGAGCAGGTGCAGGTCGGCGCGAACGAGCAGCAGCAGGCGCAGGCCGGCAGCCAGATCCTCGACCAGTTCGGCCGCAACCTGACGCAGGCCGCCCGCGAGGGCAAGCTCGACCCGGTCATCGGGCGCGAGAAGGAGATCGAGCGCGTGATGCAGATCCTGTCGCGCCGCTCGAAGAACAACCCCGTGCTGATCGGCGAGCCCGGCGTCGGCAAGACCGCCGTCGTCGAGGGCCTCGCCCAGGCGATCGTGCGGGGCGACGTTCCCGAGACGCTGAAGGACAAGCAGCTCTACACGCTCGACCTCGGCTCGCTCATCGCCGGGTCCCGCTACCGCGGCGACTTCGAAGAGCGCTTGAAGAAGGTCACGAAGGAGATCCGCACCCGCGGCGACATCATCACCTTCATCGACGAGATCCACACGCTCGTCGGTGCGGGCGCTGCGGAGGGCGCGATCGATGCGGCAAGCATCCTCAAGCCTCTGCTTGCTCGTGGTGAGCTGCAGACCATCGGCGCGACCACGCTCGACGAGTACCGCAAGCACTTCGAGAAGGATGCGGCGCTCGAGCGCCGCTTCCAGCCGATCCAGGTCGCCGAGCCGTCGCTGCCCCACGCGATCAACATCCTGAAGGGGCTGCGCGACCGTTACGAGGCGCACCACAAGGTGTCCATCACCGACGGCGCCATCGTGGCGGCGGCGAACCTGTCCGACCGCTACATCAGTGACCGCTTCCTGCCGGACAAGGCCATCGACCTGATCGACGAGGCCGGCGCCCGCCTGCGTCTGTCGATCCTGTCGGCGCCGCCGGAGCTGCGCGAGTTCGACGAGAAGATCGCCGGCGTGCGCGAGAAGAAGGAGGCCGCCATCGAGGAGCAGGACTTCGAGAAGGCCGCGGCTCTCCGCGATGAGGAGAAGAACCTGCTCGGCGAGCGGCTGCGCCTTGAGAAGCAGTGGAAGTCGGGCGACGTCAAGACGACCGCCGAGGTCGACGAGGGTCTGATCGCCGAGGTGCTCGCCCAGGCGACGGGCATCCCGGTGTTCAAGCTCACCGAGGAGGAGTCGTCGCGACTCGTCTTCATGGAGAAGGCGCTGCACGAGCGCGTCATCGGCCAGGAGGAGGCCATCTCGGCCCTCGCCAAGACGATCCGCCGCACCCGTGCAGGCCTCAAGGACCCCCACCGCCCCTCGGGCTCGTTCATCTTCGCCGGCCCCACGGGCGTCGGCAAGACCGAGCTCGCCAAGGCGCTCGCCGAGTTCCTGTTCGACGACGAGTCGGCGATGATCTCGCTCGACATGTCGGAGTACGGCGAGAAGCACACCGTCTCGCGGCTGTTCGGCGCCCCTCCCGGGTTCGTCGGCTTCGAAGAGGGCGGCCAGCTCACCGAGAAGGTGCGCCGCAAGCCGTTCTCCGTGGTGCTCTTCGACGAGATCGAGAAGGCCCACCCCGACATCTTCAACTCGCTGCTGCAGATTCTTGAGGAAGGCCGCCTGACCGACGGTCAGGGCCGTGTGGTCGACTTCAAGAACACGGTCATCATCATGACGACCAACCTCGGCACCGCGGCGATCTCTGGGGGCCCGGTCGGCTTCCAGGCAGAAGGTGACGCGGGCACGGCGTCGGGTTACGACCGCATGCGCGGCAAGGTGATGGAGGAGCTGAAGAAGAACTTCAAGCCCGAGTTCCTGAACCGTGTCGACGACATCATCGTGTTCCCGCAGCTCACCAAGCCCGAGCTGCGCCAGATCGTCGACCTGTTCGTGAAGCGCCTCGGCACCCGCATGCTGGACCGCGACCTGACGGTCGAGATCACGGATGCCGCGAAGGACCGCCTCATCGAGATCGGCTTCGACCCGTCGCTCGGCGCCCGGCCGCTGCGCCGCGCCGTGCAGCGCGAGGTCGAGGACCGGCTCTCCGAGAAGATCCTTGCGGGTGAGCTCAACGCGGGCGACCACGTGGTGGTCGACTACGCGAGCGGCGAGTTCGTGTTCGGCATCGCTCCGCGCGGCGGCGAGAAGGTCGGCAGCATCGCCTCCGGCGGCTCGCATGTCGCAGGCGCCGCGACGCCCGACCTCGCCATCACCTCGGACTAGCGACTGACCCACGAAGGGCCCCTTCCGTTCTTGCGGGAGGGGCCCTTCGCCGTGTAAGCGGGCGTGAGCCGGGCGACAGTCGCGTGAAAGTCGGGGCTGGTCCCATTGTTGTCATGACCACTTCGACCATCGCGCCCACCACAGCCCGGACCTACGGCTCGCTGCGCGCCGCCTGGATCCCGCTGGCGGCGCTCTGCCTCGCATTCTTCGTCGAGATGGTCGACAACACGCTGCTGAGCATCGCGCTGCCGACCATCGGGCGGGACCTCGGCGGCTCGACCACCGCCCTGCAGTGGGTGACGGGCGCCTATTCGCTCACCTTCGGCGGCCTGCTGCTGACCGCCGGGTCGATCGCCGACCGCTTCGGCCGCCGGCGGGTGCTGCTCACCGGGCTCGCCGTCTTCGGCCTGATCAGCCTGCTGGTGATCTGGGTGCATTCCTCAGGCGAGCTCATCGCCCTGCGCGCCGCGCTCGGCATCGCCGCGGCGGCGATGGCGCCCATCACCAACTCGCTGGTGTTCCGCCTGTTCGAGGGCGAGGCCGAGCGGATGCGCGCCATGACCGTCATGATCGTGGTGGGAATGGCGGGCTTCGTCCTCGGCCCGCTGCTCGGCGGCACTGCGCTCGCCCACGTCGGCTGGCAGTGGCTGCTCGTGGTGAACGCGCCGATCGCGCTCATCGCCGTGATCGGCGTGCGCATGGGCGTCGCGGCAGACCGCCGAGAGGATCTGACCACCGACAAGCTCGACCTGCCCGGTGCGATCCTCAGCATCGTCACGATCGGACTCGCCTGCTTCATCGGCACCAGCGGGGTGCAGTACGGCTGGCTCTCGGCGGCCACGATCGCTTCGGTCGTCGGCGCTCTCGCAGCGCTCGCCGCGTTCGTCTGGCATGAGCTGCGCACCCCGTCGCCCATGCTCGACCTGAGGCTGTTCCGCAACGGCACGATCCGTGGCGCGTTCATCGCCGAGATCGGCGCGGCGGTCGCGATGGCGGCGGTCATGTTCGCGCTCGTCCTGCACTTCCAGTACGCCTACGGCTGGAGCCCTGTGCGCGCCGGCCTCGCCAACCTGCCGATGATCGCCACGATGATCGCGGCGGCGCCGCTCACCGAGTGGCTCGTCAAGCGGTTCGGGCACCGTGTCACGTGTCTCATCTCCGCGGCACTGCTCGCAGGCTCGCTCGGCGGCCTCGCCTGGGGCGTCTCGCACGGCTACCTGGTCGTCGCGTTCTTCATGGTCACTCTCACGCTCGGCCTGCGCAGCATCATGACCATCTGCGGCGTCGCACTCGTCGCCGCGATGCCCGAGAACCGCACCTCGATCGGCACCGCGCTGAGCGACACCGGTCAGGAGCTCGGCACCAGCGTCGGCACGGCCGTCGTCGGCACGCTGATCGCAGCCCTGGTCGCCAAGGTTCTGCCGGCCGGCATCTGGACCCACTCGCTCGTGGCCTCCTTCTTCCACGGCGAAAGCGTCACCTTCGCCGTGCTCGCCGTGGTCGTCGGCGTGATCACCGGGTGGGGCGCGCTCTACCTGACCGGCTCGCGCGAAACGGAAGAAGCGCACTGACGTGCGCCGCTACGGTTGAGGGGTGACCGGAATCACCGTGCGCCGCGCGCGCACCACCGACGTGCGCGGCATCCGCGACCTGATCGAGCCCCTGGTCGGCGAGCGCATCCTGCTCGGCAAAGAGCTCGTGACCTTGTTCGAGGCCGTACAGGAGTTCCGCGTCGCCGAAGACGACGAGGGCGACCTCGTCGGGGTCGGCGCCCTGCACGTCATGTGGGAGGACCTGGGCGAGGTGCGCACGCTGGCTGCGGCATCCGGCTGGCGCCATCGCGGTGTCGGCCACGCGCTGCTCGAGCGGCTCGAGACGGACGCCCGCGACCTCGGCCTCTCTCGCCTGTTCTGCCTGACCTTCGAGACCGGATTCTTCGGCCGCCACGGCTTCACCGACATGGGGTCGGAGACCATCGACCCGGCCGTCTACGCCGAACTGCTGCGCAGCAACGACGACGGCGTCGCCGAGTTCCTCGACCTCGCCCGGGTGAAGCAGAACACGCTCGGCAACACCCGCATGATCAAGCAGCTATGAACGGGTTGCGGCGCAGTGAACGTGGCGTCGATGCGAGCCGACTCATCCGCGCGTTGCTGACACCGAGGCGCGAAAGAGCTTGCGGCAGCGCGCGGTGGAATGCGTAACGCGCGGATGGCCGATCACACGCGGGCCGGCGCCGGCACCAGCGCATGCTCGACCAGGCGGAGCAGCGTCGCGTAGCCGTCTGAAGACAGCACCGACTCGAGGTGACCCTGGATCGAGGCGACACCAGGGCCGCGCAGAGCCGTCACGACGCCGTCAGGGTCGACGGATGCCTCGAGCTCGACTTCCGGGCGGATCGTTTCGCGACGTTCGCTTCGACTCAACGACCGGGGAGCACGCGCGCCGAAGGTGTTGTAGAAGCCGATCGCCGCAGGCTCGCCGAAGACGTCGACCTCGAGGCGCACGCCCTGGCGCGGCGCCGGCAACGGCGCGAGCTCATAGCCGGCGAGCTCGGCGAGCACCTGGTGGCTCAGGCACACCGCGAGCAGCGGCGCGCCGGCGCGCAGCCGCTCGAGCATCAGGGCGCGCAGCCGGGCGATGCGACGATCGGACAGATCGCGCGGGTCGCCCGGCCCGGGACCGAAGACGACGAGGTCGTGGTCGCCGACCGAGTCGACCTCGGCCCACGGCGCGATCCGTACCTCGAGCCCGAGGTGCCGCAGCTGGTGGGCGAGCATCGTCGTGAACTGATCCTCGTTGTCGACCACGAGGGCGGTTCTGCCGGCAAGGGCCGCGGCTGAGGCATCCGTCGCCTGCGGCCTGACCCAGAACGACGCGAGCCGCTCGTTGCGTGCGGCCAGCGCGTCCGCGACGCCCGGCTGCGCGTTCAGATCGAGAGCGGCGGCGGATGCCTGCCGCGGCAGCAGCCCGAGAGCAGCCAGCACCCCCGAGGCCTTCGCGTGCGTCTCGGCGACCTCGCCCTCCGGCGTCGAGTGCCGCACGAGCGTGGCGCCGGCCGGCACGGTGAGCCGGCCGCCGTCTTCGAGGTACGCGGTGCGGATCAGGATCGGGGCGTCGAGAGAATAGCCGGACGGGCTGGTCTCGAAGAACGCCAGCACCCCCGCGTAGTACCCGCGCGGTTTCGGCTCGTGCCGCGCGATCACGGCGCACGCGTTCTGCATGGGCGAGCCGGTGACGGTGGGCGCGAACATCGTGAGCCGCAGCGCCTCGCGCAGGTCGAGCGAGGTGCGGCCCTCGAGCAGGTACTCGGTGTGGCTGAGGCGCGACATCTGCTTGAGGTAGGGGCCGAGGATGCGACCGCCCTCCGGGCACACCGCGCTCATCATCTTCATCTCCTCGTCGACGACCATGAAGAGCTCCTCGCTCTCCTTCACGTCGGCGAGGAAGCCGAGCGCGCCGGCGTGCGTGGGCCCGTCGGCGGGGTGGCGGTAGGTGCCGCTGATCGGATTCATCATCGCCACGTCGCCCTGCACCGAGAGGTGCCGCTCGGGGGTGGCGCCGACCATCCGAAGGTCATCGAGGCCGACCGCGAAGGTCCAGTAGGCACCGGACTCGTCGGTGAGCAGCGCGCGGAACCAGGACAGCAGGGCGGGCACGGTCGGGGCATCCGTATGCCCGACGAAGCTGCGTTTGATCACGAAGTTCGAGCCCTCGCCGCGCCCGATCTCGTCGGCGATGACCCGGCGCACGATCTCTGCGTACTCCTCATCGGGAACGTCGAAGCCCTGCGCGTCGACGTGCGCCGGGGCATCCGGCAGCAGCTCAAGCACCGCGTCGAGCGGCATTCGCTCGCTCTCGGTCACGACGAGGCAGCGCAGCGGCGCCCCGTCGTCGTGCGCCGCGAAGCCGCGCTCGCGCACCTGGCGGAACGGCACGGCCGACAGCACGGGGCGGCCGTCGAGCGGGATGTCGGCGAGCGCGTCGACGTCGACGACCTCGCCGGTCAGCACCTCGACGTCGGGGCTGCCTTCGCGCCGCAGCAGGGCGAACGGCAGCGCCCCGTCGGAGGCGGCGATGCGGGTGAGAAGCGGGTGGTCCATGGCAGTCCTCGTGGTTCTGCCGCCTGGCGGAGAGACCGCCCGCTTACGCGAAACGACCGCCCCGGGAGGCGGTCGTCGTATGGGTACGCGTCGGCTCGCCTAAGAGGCGGGCCACCAGTTCTGGGTGAGACGCGTGTGCATGCCTGGGACAGTAGCACGGCCGCGATAGCCTGCGCACATGTCGACGCAACACCATCCCGTCGGCCGCAGATCAGCCGCCGTCTACCGGCGGCGTCGCTTCGTGGTGCTGCTCGTTCTGCTCGCGATCGTCGCGGGCGTCCTCTTCCTCGTCTTCCGCCCGGGCTCGGGCGGCGCGGCGACGGCCGGCGGCAGGCCGACCACCCCGGCTGCGGCCTCTCAGACCCCGCAGCCGACAGGCTCGGGCACCTCCCTTCCCGGCCCTTCGTCGAGCGCGAGGCCGGCGGCGACCCCGAAGGCGACGCCGGCGGCGGCCGGCCAGCCGTGTGCGCACGGGAACATCGACGTCGAGGCGATCACGGACGCCTCGAGCTACAAGTCCGGCGCCCAGCCGCTGCTCTCGCTGTCGCTCACCAACACGGGCTCCGTCATGTGCACGATCGACGCCGGCACGGCGACCATGGTCTTCACGGTGACGAGCGGCAAGGAGCCCTACTGGACGTCGACCGACTGCCAGAGCAATCCGGTGCACACCGACATCAAGCTCGAGCCGAAGCAGACGCTGACGTCGACGCCGATCGCGTGGGACCGCACCCGCTCGTCGACGTCGACGTGCGGTGGTCCCCGGCCCGCAGCGCCCGCAGGCGGCGCCTCGTACCACCTGTCGGTGTCGGTCGCCGGCATCGCCTCCGCGACGAGCAAGCAGTTCCTGCTCTATTAGGGGACTCCTCCCCATGGGTGCCGCCGCCCCGCCCCGATATTCTCGGTGCACGGGGAAACATGAGGGGGACGGATGCCTGACCTGCGCGTCGATGTCGCGATGTTCGCTGAGCTGGGGAGCGAGCTCAGCCGCGTCGCGACGGAATTCGCCGATGCGAACACGAACAGCGACACGATCGCCGACGCCGTCGGGCACAGCGGTCTCGCCGACACGGTGCGCGACTTCGCGCACAAGTGGGATGACAAGCGCAAGGCCATGACCGGCGACATCCAGACGTTGGCGAAGTTCGCGACCGAGATCGGCGAGGGCTTCGGCCAGACCGATCACGGGCTCGCCGACGCGGTGAGCGGCCAGTGAGTGCGGTGGCCCGGTGAGGCCCGCGGCCGCGCAGTGGCAGGCTGTCGGCTACGGCTCCGATCCCGTTCCCGGCGACCCCGACGTCGTCGCCCAGGGCGGCAGCGACTATCTCGCGGTCGCCGACGCGATCGTCGGGGCCAAGAGGCGGCTCGAGGCCATCGACCTCGACGGCCAGATCTCGCGGGCGGTCGACGAGCTCCTCGAGAAGACCGGCGACGTCGCGAGCGACATCGGCA
Organism: Gryllotalpicola protaetiae; assembly: GCF_003627055.1. NCBI lineage: Bacteria > Bacillati > Actinomycetota > Actinomycetes > Micrococcales > Microbacteriaceae > Gryllotalpicola > Gryllotalpicola protaetiae. Next base: position 1,168,668 of record NZ_CP032624.1, on the reverse strand, counting down.
AGGCCGAGGCGCGCTACCGCGCGGCGGGCCAGGCGCTCACGGCGTACGCACCCGCGCTGCGCACCGCTCAGGACGACTCGGCGACGGCGCTCTACCGCGCGAGCTCGGCGCTCCAGGCATCCGACTCTGCGAACTCGAACCGGCAGTACTACCTGACTCTCGCGCAGTCCGAGACGGATCCCGCCTCGCAGCTGCAGTACACGAATCTCGCGAAGCAGTCGGGTGACGACGCCGACGACGCGACGGCGAGCGTGGCGGCCTGGCGCTCGCAGATCGACGCGGCCGCGGCCACGCGCGACGCCGCCGCAGAGCGGGCGATCTCGCACATCCAGGAGATCACGAGCCACGACGGGCTCAAGGACTCGTGGTGGGACAACTGGGGCAAAGACCTGCTCGAGAAGATCACCGACATCGCCGGGATCGTCGCGAGCATCGCGGGCGTGCTCGCGCTCTGCGTCGCGTGGATCCCGGTCGTCGGCCAGGTGCTCGCCGCGGCGCTGCTTGTGGTCACCGCGGTCGCCGCGGTCATCAACGCCATCGGCAACACGGTGCTCGCGATCACAGGCGACCGCACCTGGGGGCAGGCGATCGTGAGCATCATCGGCGCGGCGCTGTGCTGCCTCGGCATCGGCGGTGCACTGCGTGTGCTCGCCCAGGCCGGGAAGGAGGGCGTGGTCGTCGCGAACTCCTCGGCGGTGCTGCGGAGCACGAACGTGCTCGAGAAGGTGATGACCCCGTCGCGGGCGGAGAAGATCGCGACGCAGATCAACCGCATCGCGAGCAGGCAGACCCTCGCGGACGGCGAGACGATGGACACCGTGACCGCGCAGCACATCATGGAGCTCGACCCCACGGTGCTCGACGAGTCGATGCGCGCGTGGGCGACCCCGGTCGACGAGCTCGAGAACGGCCAGCTGCTCTCGCGCGTCTACGGCGGCGGCCCGAACGGCTCGACGGAGTTCGGCAAGTCGTATTCTTCGCGGATGCCCGACGAGTACCACGACCCAGCCGAGACGCTGGGCCTGCCCAAGGAGAGCGTCCCCGACACCCTGGTGCGGGTGAGGGTGGTCGACGCCTCCCGTGCCGACATCACCCGGCACGCGCTGCCCTACGAAGGCCGTATCGGCGGCGCGCCCGAGTACAAGTTCCCCGGCGGTGAGATCACTCCAGACGTCAAGGGGCTCGAGAAGCTCGACACAGTGAAGCTGAGTCTGCCGTGAGCGGGCGCGTCGATGAGCTGACGTTCGACTACCCCTTGGTCGTGTGGGCCGTCCTGCCCGGGAATCCGCTGTTCATCGAGCTGGCCGCGCACGATGACGTCGGCGGCCGCATCGGCGGCTTCCGCACCTGGGCGCGGGCAGACGGCCACTACTTCCGCGTCGAGAGCCAGTACAGCAGCGTGATCGACGGGCGTTGGCAGGGCGACGCCTGGCTGTACGAGGTGGAGGGCGGACTGCCGGCAGACACGCGGCCCGATGCCGGTCAGCGGCAGCCGCGAGGCGAGGTCGAGATCTCGGTCGACCGCGACGACGCGCGTGCGCGCTTCACGCACCTCGTCGAATGGGACAGGCAGCAGCGCGAGCACGCTGCAGAGGACGAGCAGACAGCTATCGACAGCGGCCTCTGGGTCCGCGACCCCGGCGGCGAGATCGCGCCCGTCGTGCTGATGGAGGCCTCCGGCTCCGTGGTTCCGAGCCTGTACCCGCGCGCGGAGTGGCCGGCCGGCTGGCCTGTGCGCGGTGCCGTGTTCCTGCGCCCGTTCGACAGGAAGCATCCGCGCCCGAGCACCGACGGCGCCGCGATGCGGCTCGAGCTCTTCGACCGCGGCGACAGCCCGCAGCAGACGGCCGCCTTCGTGCGCAAGGGCAAGCTGCGCCCCTTCGAGACCGTGCTGATCGGCGGCCGGGACGCCGTGCAGAAGGAGAATGTGACGGATGCCTGACGACGAGCCGATCTATGTCGAATCCGCTCCTGACGTCGGCTCGGAACGGCTGACCGCCGCGCTGGCCGCCGTCGACGTGCCGGCCATCGGGCAGGCGCTGCGGCACGACTACGTGATCGTCCCGCTCATCACCACGGCCGACGGCGAGACGCAGAACCGGGTCTACCGCACGAAGGAGCCGGAGGGCGGGAAAGCCTTCGACTTCGGCATCTTCTCCTCCACCGAGGCGCTCTCCGCCTTCCTCGGCCCCGACCAGTCGCGCCTCTTCGAGATCGTGAAGGGCAGCGAGCTGCGCGACTTCTTGCGCACCCAGCAGGGCGCCATCAAGCTCGTCCTCTTCGACCCGGCCGGCCCGCACCCGGTGAGCGCGACCGTCGAGGACGTGATCTGGTCGCTCGAGCCGCGCCTGCTCGACGACGACGTCGCGTGGGCGACCGCCGAGCCCGGAAGCGGCGCGTCCGCTGTGGCAGCGGGAGACCGCGCGATCGCCATCGATACCGCGCTGAGCCGCGACTGGGCGGTCGTCGACGTCACCGACGCCGACACGCGCAGGCAGCAGGTGCGGGAGCTGCTCGACACGCAGCTGGGCGGATTCCTGAACCGGAAGCTCCGCGCCGACTTCGAGGCGTGGTTCGCCCGGGCCTCGGAGCTCGCGCTCGGTGCGGGCGGCCGCTTCCTCGCCTTCCTGATCCGCCGCAGCGACAAGGCGGCGGCCGCGGTGAACCTGGCGCTCTACTGGCACGAGCTCGGCCCGGCGATCGGCGACGCGAGCCACCTCGAGCGGCTGACCGAGCGGCTGCGCGCGGAGCTCGCCGAGGGCGACGAGCTCGTCGGCGCAGAGACGCCGGCCGGACCGTTCGTGAGGAACACGCGCGTGCGCGGCGCGGCGGCTGAGCTCGAAGCATCCGATCGGCCCCTTCTCATCGTGGACTACTGGCTCGGGTTCCCCGACGGTCGCGGCCTCGCGCAGTACAGCTTCTCCAGCCCGCACGTCGATCAGCGCGATGCGCTGCTCGTGCTGTTCGACAACATCGTCGTGCGTTCGCGCTGGGTGATGGATCAAGGGGAATGACGTGCGGCTGAAGCTGACGCTGGCCAGGCAGTCGGGACAGTCCGACGACATCGTCGTGACGACGGATGCCGTGGCGACCGTCGCCGACGTGGCGGCGGCGATCCGCCGATTGGACCCCAAGGGGCAGGAGTGGGCCGTCGGGGGTGAGGGCCGCGTTCTCACGCTCGGTGTCGCCATGCCGGGGCAGCAGCAGCCCGACGTGCTCTCGCCCGACATTCCGATCGGCGAGGCGCAGATCGGCGACGGCGCGACGGTGCTGCTCGCCGATGCGACGAGCTACGGCGCCGCGCGGGCGGCTGCCGCGCAGACCGTCGCTCGGCTGCGCATCCTGACCGGGCCCGCGGTCGGCACCGTCTACCAGATCCCGGCAGGGTCGACGACGATCATCGGCCGCGACGCGAGCTGTGACATTGTGATCGCCGACCCGTTCGTGTCGGGGCGGCACGCGCGCATCCACGCCTCCGGCGGCATCGAGCTGGTCGACTTGGGCTCGGCCAACGGCCTCGTCGTCGACGGCGGCATCGTCGATCGCCTGCCGATCCGGCAGGCGGTGCGGGTGCTGATCGGCGACACCGAGGTCGAGATCGTCCCCGTGGCACAGCAGGAACGGCCTCAGGCATCCCTCATCGGCGCGCCCGGCGCGGCCGGCGCGAAGGCCGGCCCGGTGCTGTTCAACCGCTCGCCGAAGGTCGAGACCCGTTATGTCGGCGCGGAGTTCGAGGTGCCCGAGGTCCCGCAGGAATCCGAGCCCCAGCCGATCCCTTTGATCGCGCTCGCGACGCCGGTTCTGATGGCGGGCGTCATGTACATGATCACGCAGCAGGTCGCCTCCGTGGCGTTCGCGGCGATGTCGCCGCTGATGGTCGTCGGCAACTGGTTCATGGGCAAGCGCCAGCGCACGTCGAAGCTGAAGCGCTCGGTCGAGCGCTTCGACGCGGGGCTCGACGGGCTCACCGCGACGCTCGGCCGCGAACGCGAGAAGGAGGCGGCGCAGCGCGCTCGCGAGACCCCGTCGACCGAAGAGGTCTATGACGCCGCGGTCACACGGAAGCCGCTCCTGTGGACGCGCCGCCCCGAGCACTGGTCGTTCCTCAACGTGCGCCTCGGCGTCGGAGCGGTCACGTCGCGCAACACGATCGACGTGGCATCCCGCCCCAATCTGCTCGTCGAATTCCAGGATCGACTCGACGCGGTCATCGAGACGCACCGCACGCTGCCCGGGGTGCCGATCACCGAGAACCTGTACGACGCAGGTGCGATCGGCATCGCCGGCGACCTCGCGCAGACCGCCGGCGTGCTGAACGCACTGCTCGTGCAGCTCACCGGCCTGCACTCGCCCGCCGAGCTGACCGTGGCGGCCATCGTCAGCTCGCGCTGGTCGCGCGAGGTCGAGTGGCTGAAGTGGATGCCGCACTCATCGAGCGTGCACAGCCCGCTGGAGGTGGGCCAGCTCGCCGACAGCGAGTCGAGCGCGGGTACGCTGCTGTCGAACCTCGAGGGGCTCATCGCGCAGCGACTCGCCGAACGGCGCACGGCAGAGCGCCGCGGCGCGGCGATGCAGAAGCAGGCCGCCAACGAGCGCGGCGCGAACGTGGCAGACGGCGACGCGGCGTCGGGCACGCGGTCGCCGATCCCCGCGGTCGTGGTCGTGGTTTCCGACGACGCGCCCGTCGACCGCGGACGGCTGATCCAGCTCGCCGAGTCCGCGGCCGACGCCGGCGTCTTCCCGATCTGGGTCTCGCCCGACATCGCCTCGTTGCCCGCCGTGTGCCGCAGCTATCTCGCGATCGACAGCGCGGGCACTGCCGAGGTCGGCTTCGTACGCCTCGGCGAGCACATCGCCGACGTCGTCATCGAGCCGGTGGATGGCGCCCGCGCCCAGGCCTATGCCCACCTCATGGCGCCTGTCGTCGACGCGGGCGCGCCCGTCGCCGACGCGAGCGACCTGCCGCGCAGCATCTCGCTCGTCACGCTGCTCGGCCACGATCTCGCCGAATCCGCTGCCGCGGTCGTCGATCGCTGGAAGCAGAACGACTCGATCCACGACCGCTCGGGCGGCGCGCTCACGCCACGTCGCGCGGGGAAGCTGCGTGCGATCGTCGGCTCGGGCGGGCACGACCCGATGCACCTCGACCTGCGCACGCAGGGCCCGCACGCGCTCGTCGGCGGCACGACGGGCGCCGGCAAGTCCGAGTTCCTGCAGGCGTGGGTGCTCGGCATGGCCGCCGAGTACTCGCCCGATCGGGTGACCTTCCTCTTCGTCGACTACAAGGGCGGCTCGGCGTTCGCCGACTGCGTGCAGCTGCCGCACTGCGTCGGCCTCGTCACCGACCTCTCGCCGCACCTCGTGCGCCGCGCGCTGACCTCGCTGCGCGCCGAGCTGCACCACCGCGAGCACCTGTTCAACCGCAAGAAGGCCAAGGACCTGCTTGAGCTCGAGAAACGCGGCGACGCCGACAGCCCGCCCGCGCTCGTGCTCGTCATCGACGAGTTCGCGGCGCTCGCCGGCGAGGTGCCCGAGTTCGTCGACGGCGTCGTCGACATCGCCCAGCGCGGTCGCTCGCTCGGCATCCACCTGATCATGGCCACCCAGCGCCCTGCCGGTGTCATCAAGGACAACCTGCGTGCCAACACGAACCTGCGCGTCGCGCTGCGCATGGCGGACGAGTCCGACTCGCAGGACGTGATCGGGGTCAAGGACTCCGCGCATGTCGATCCCGCGATCCCGGGGCGCGGCTACGCGAAGACCGGGCCGGGGCGCCTCGCCGGGTTCCAGTCGGCGTATGCAGGCGGCTGGACGACGCGGGAGCCCGAGCGCGCAGACATCCAGGTCGCCGAGCTGCGGTTCGGGGGCGAGAACCGGTGGGAGGACTCGTCCGCCCCGGCATCCGTCGTAGATCATCAGCGCGATCTCGGGCCGAACGACCAGCAGCGCCTCGTCCAGACGATGATCGGGGCGCACCGTCTCGCGGCCATTCCCGACCCGCGGCGCCCGTGGCTCGACGAGCTCGCGCCCGTCTACGACCTGTCGAAGCTGCGGCAGCGCACCGACGCGGAGCTGCTGCTCGGCGTCGCCGATGTGCCGGAGCAGCAGGAGCAGACGACGCAGTACTTCCGGCCGGATGCCGACGGGCACCTCGCCGTCTTCGGCACGAGCGGATCGGGGAAGACGACCGTGCTGCGCACGGTCGCGAGCGCGGCGGCGATCACGCCGCGCGGCGGCCCTGTGCACGTGTACGGGCTGGATTACGGCGCAGGATCATTGCGGATCCTCGACCGCCTGCCCCACGTCGGCGCGATCGTCGCCGGCGAGGACACCGAGCGCGTCGTCCGCCTCTTCCGCACCCTGCAGGGCGAGCTCGTGCGGCGCGCCGCGGCCTGGGCCGAGGTGAACGCGTCGAGCATCGCCGAGTACCGGCAGCTCGCGGGGCGGCCGGGGGAGCCGCGCATCCTGTTGCTGATCGACAACTTCACGAACTTCAAGGACGACTTCGAGGTCGCCGCGGGCCGCGCCCAATGGTACGACGTCTTCCGCGACGTGCTCGCGGACGGGCGTCGCCTCGGCATCCACGTGGCGCTCACGGCCGACCGCGCGGGAGCGGTCCCGACGTCGATCGCGGCGTCGATCCAGCGCCGGGTCGTGCTGCGTCTCGCCGACGACGGCTACGGCGCGCTCGGGGTGCCGAGCGACATCCTCGGGCCAGCATCCGTTCCGGGGCGTGCGATCGTCGACGGGCACGAGACCCAGATCGCCATCCTCGGCGGAACCACCTCGGTGTCCGAGCAGGGCGAGGCGCTCGGCCGCCTTGCCGAGGCGATGGGCCGCGCGGGCGTCGCGCCCGCGCCGAAGATCGGGTCGCTGCCGAAGGAGTACACGCAGAGCTCGCTGCCGGCGTCCGTCGGCGGTCAGCCCGTGCTCGGCCTCAGCGACCTCGACCTCGGGCCGTATTCGTTCGAACCGAGCGGCACCGTGCTGCTCGCCGGCCCCCCTGCGAGCGGCCGGACGACCGCGCTGCAGACGATCGCGACCGCTCTGCTGCGCACAGAGCGCGGCGCGCGTGCCTACTACTTCGGCAACGCGCGCTCGGCGCTCGCGCGCCTCGAGCTGTGGGCGGATGCCGGCACGGACCCTGACGCGGTGGCGACGCTGGCGCGCGATCTGCTCGCAGCGGTGACCGACCCTGACACGGAGGGGCGAATCGGCATCTTCGTCGAGACCGTCGGCGACTTCCTGCAGACCCCAGCCGACGGCCCGCTCGTCGAGCTGATCAAGGCGGTGCGGCGCAGCGACCACCTGCTGGTCGCCGAAGGCGAGACGAGCGCGTGGGGCTCGTCGTGGCCGCTGTTCGGCGAGGTCAAGAACGGCCGCCGCGGCATCCTGCTGCAGCCGGAAGCGGTCGAGGGCGACATCCTGCTCAAGACGGCGCTGCCGCGCATGGCGCGCAGCGAATTCCCGCCAGGGCGTGGTGTGTATATCGCGCGCGGCCAGCACGTGCGCGTGCAGCTGCCGCTGCCCGGGTGACCGGGGAGGCACCGATGGGGAGTGCTCCCCGTCGCTGTCGTCCGGTGCGCCCAGTAGGTTGAAGACAGGTCCCGGGGGAGGGGCCGGGTGACATGGGGGACGCAATGGGACACGATCTTCAGCTCGATCTGCAGAGACTCAGAGCGCTCTATGACGAACTGAGCGCGGTGGCCAGAGAGTTCGAGGGCGCCGACAAGCTGAGCGATTCGCTTGCGGATGCGACGGGCCACGACGACCTCGGCGGCAAGGTCCGCGACTTCGCGCACTCGTGGAACGACAAGCGGGAGAAGATGAACGGCAACGTCACGGCGCTTCGCGACCAGGTGAAAGCGATCTCTGACGGTTTCACGCAGGTCGACGCCGGCCTTGCCAGGGCATTGCAGACGAGTGCGGATGCCGGCCCCGCAGCCGCGCCCCGGGTGAAGAGCTAGCCGGCGAGATGGCCGACACAGAGTTCCAGCCGCTGACCGGCGACCCCGGCTATCTCCGGCAGCAGGCAGCCCATTACGAGCAGGTTGCACGAGACATCGCCCAGGCCGTGCAGACCCTGACCGCGATCACGAACGAGCGGATGCGCAGCACGGCCATCGACGCGCTCAAGGACAAGTCGGAGGATGTCGCCGACGACATCTCGAAGGCATACGACCGTTACGACAAGACCGCGCAGGCGCTCTCCGTCTATGCTGGCGCGCTGGATCAGGCGCAGCAGGACGCGAACGCGGCGATCGCCGACATCGCGCAGCAGCAGGGCGACGCGGATCAGGCCGACCGCGCGGCAGCGACGGCGCATCAGGCGGCCGATTCTGCTGCAGACGCAGACAAGGCGGCTGCCGCCACGGCGGCGGACAGGGCAGACGACGCCGCCAGCGCCGCGAGTCACGCCCTCGACGCAGCCAAGGCCAGATGGCATGACGCCGTGGACCGCAAGAATGCGGCAGCGCGCACCGCGGCCGGTGCGATCGACGACGTCGTCAACGGACCGTCGAACCACGGTCTCAAGGACAGCTGGTGGGACAACTGGGGCTCCGATCTGTACACGGCGTTCAAAGCGGTGTGCAAGTGGGCCGGCATCCTGGCCATCTTTCTGGCCTGGGTCCCGTTCCTGGGGCAAGCGCTGCTCGTGCTCGCAGCCATCGGTGCGCTGCTCGATCTGATCGACTCCATCGTCAATGTGATCCAGGGCGACGGCAGCTGGTGGGACGTGCTGCTCGCGGCGGGCGGGGTGGTGCTCAGCTTCGTCGGCGCCGCCGCCTTCGCGCGCATCGCGAAGGGCCTGAAGTCGGTCGCGATCATCAAGAACGTGTCGCGGGTCGGCAAGCTCGAGCGGACCGCCGACAAGGTGTCCGAGATGCGCAGCATGCGCAGCATCCTCAACGTTCGCGAGGGCGAGACGATCGCAGGGAAGCTGCGCCCCTCGTCGACCTCGCGAGTGAAGATGTTCAGCAAGGCATGGACCAGGAGCATGTTCAAGGACTCCCTGGCGAAGTTCCAGCCGAAGCTCTCCATGGCCGACATCGCCAAGCTCAGGCCGACGTCGGTCGGTGACGCAGTGAAGCAGGCGTGGATCAAGGGCGTCATCCCGAACCCGCGAGTGATCGCCGGTCTCAGCGATGACTACGTGCAGATCGCTCGGCTCGTCGCCAAGAATCCTGAGCTGCTGCATTCCCCGCAGTTCGTCAAGCCCGCGCTCGCGCTTTCGCTCTACGAGGGGAACGAGATGTTCGGCGTCGACGCCTTCGGGAAGCCGAACGCGGTGCCTTCGCTGATCAGTGACCCGCTGGGTAAAGTCACAGGCACCACGTTCGGACCGACCCGAGACCTGGTGACGACCGTACCGAAGCTCGTGCACGACGACTGGAAGTGGTCGGGCTGATCGAAGGAGAGACATGGCACTGTTCGGCAAAGCGAGACCGCGGCCGATCGCAGACTTCGACATGGGACTGGACCCGGGCTGGCAGGGTGTCGATGCCGGTTCGCAGGACTGGCCGGCGAGCGTGGCGGGCGCTCTCGGCCTGACCGCCGCACAGCGCGAGCCGCTCGAGTACCAGCTCGGTGTCATCCAGTCGCGCGTCGCCGAACTGGACGAGCTCGGCTCCCAGTCGTTGGTCTGGATCCCCGAGACCGCGCCTGACCACGTCAGGTGCACTCTCACCATGGCCATCCGGCCGCGCCACGACGCGGGCCCGGAGAGCTACGCGGCCGTGCTCGCCGCCGAAGAGGCCGATGGCACCATCGAACAGTCCTATGACGTCGTCCGCAGCTGGACGGCCGAGGTCGACGCGGGTCCGATGGCCTGCGCCTACTACCTCATCACCTACGCGCCGGGGGGCGAGGAAGTGCCGCACAGCGAGGCCCGCGCCGTCTACCGCGTGTTCCCGCCGCAGTCGTCGGAGGACTTCGAGATCGTGTTCTCGACTCAGGACCTGGCGGACTTCGCCGACTTCGTCGAGGTCACCACGAACTACCTGACCACGTTGACCGTCGTCCTGGGCAAGTGACCGGCATGCAGGTGAGGCGGATGCTGTCGGACGACAGAGTCTTCAGCGTCGTCCTCCCTGGCTCATGGAACTGGATCCCGATCGCCGATCGAGAAGACCGTGCGCGGCGGATCCAGGCACTGGTGAGGAAGCAGGTCGGCAGGAACGACCGGCTCGCGAGCCGCCGGCGCCAGCTGCGCGACGAGCTCACGAAGTCCGCGAAGGACGCGGAGGCCGCAGGCGCGATCGCGTTCGCAGTCGCCACGGAACTCCTGCCCGGCATCCCGTTCAGCGGCGCGATGATGTCCCGCCTCGACGTATGGCCGGTCGACTGCGCCGGCATCGACGACCCGGCGCAGCGGCTGGATGCGGCGTTCCACGGAAGCACGCCGATCGAGACTGTTTCGGGGCCGGCTGCCCGCACGGCGGTTCCCGGCGTGCAACGGTACACCGAGCACGAGACGCCATCGCTCGACATCGACTACTGGGCGCCCGCGCCGAGCGGGAACGCCGTGCTCGCCACGCACGTGTCGTTGCCGATGGCGCCGGAGCCAGAGCTGTTCATCGAGCTGTTCGACTCTGTGATGGGCTCCCTGGAGTGGGTGCGGCTCATCGAGACCGAGGCCGAGACCGATGTCGAGCAGCGATAACGTCGCGGCCGGCCGCGACGCCTCGTCGCGACCGCGCGTATCGCCGCTGGCTGTTGCGCTCCGCCCCTTCGGCTACGCGCTGGTCACGGTCGCATGGTTCGTCATCCTGCTGATCGCTGCAGCGCTCGCGCTGTGCTGGTTCGTGGTTCCGGAGGGGCCGCTCAGCGCATGGCCCCGGCTGACGACCGACCTGGCAGGCGACCCGAAGGAGGCCTTCGCGGCGATCGTCGTGTTCGCGCTCGTGCTGCCGCTCACGTGGGGGCTCGCCCTGACCATCGTCGGCATGGCCCTCGGCCCGTTCCTGCTCGCGGCGCTGGCCCTCTCGCGCTCCATGCGGCCGTCGTTCCGCCACGAGAAGCTGACAGGGACCAATCTGCGCTACGACACCGCAGGTGGCCCCGGCGCAGCCGTCACCGGCGTGGCGATTTCGCTGCTGCCGAGACGGCACACCCCATACAGCCTCTGGGCGACGCGGGTGAACGCCCGGGCGTGGATCATCAACTTCCAGAGCTATCTCGGGCTGGTGTGTCTCAGCTACGTCGAATTCCTGCTCGTGTTCCTGTTCCGCTGGCCGCTGCACAACCCCGTCGGAATCGGCGTCGTCGTGATCTTCGCCGCCGCTTTCGGAGTGCTCGCGGTCGGCCGGCTGAGGGCCGGCTGGCGCCGGCTTCAGGTGTTCGGGGAGGACGGCGAGCTGCCCACCTTCGTCAAGCTCGACGCGGCAGGCAGGGTTCAGGCACCCGACAAGGATGATTAGGGCGCCGATCGGCATCCGCCCCGGCCGGCATGGGGAGTGCTCCCCGTTCCCACCTTCTGGTGCGTTGGCTAACTTAGATGTCAACAAGCCGGTCGGCCAGGGGGCCGTCGCTCACGGACAACACCGTTCGGTGGCGCGGGCTTGCCGACAACCAACAGGGGAGTACCACTCATGGCTAACTTGAACGTCACCTACGGCGACATGACCTCGGCCGCCCAGCGTCTCACCGCTGGCAAGGACGACATCACCGCGAAGCTGCACGAGCTCCAGGCCCTCGTCAACAACCTCGTCAGCGGCGGCTTCGTGACCGACACCGCGTCGGGCGCCTTCCACAGCTCGTACGAGCAGTTCACCAAGGGCACCACGCAGGCGGTCAACGGCCTCGACGGTATGTCGCAGTTCCTGACCAAGGCGGCCGACGCACTGCAGAACGTCGACCAGCAGCTCGCCCAGGGCATCGGCGGCTGATCGCAGTCACGAAAGCGGGACCGGTTCATACCGGTCCCGCTTTCGTTTGAGCGGATGCCTCAGCTACGCGTGACCGTCACGGTGAAGGAGCCGAGCTGCAGCTGCGAGCCCGACCCGACCGGCGAGGTGCGCCCTGGCTCGAGCACGGTCACTGCGCCGCCCGGTGCGATCACCGCGAGACCGTTCGTCGAGTGCAGGTCGGTGACCATCAGGTAGTCGAGCTCGGGCACGAGCAGCGCGTGGGTCTTCGACAGCGACTTGGCGGGGTCGGCGAGCGGCAGCAGCGTGGCGCCCGGGGCGGCGGCGGTGACGGTCGGATTCCGGCCCACGAAGGTCGCCCCGGCTAGAGGCAGGGCCGACCCATCGGTGAGCACGAGCGACCAGGTCGGGCCGGGCACCGAGTCGGGGCGCGTCACCTGCGGCGTCTGCTCCGTCACCGCCGCCGGCTCGATCGGAGGCGCCGGCGGCGGCGCGGGCACCCGGGCGGGCGGAGCAGGCGGTGCCGCAGGGGCGGGTATCGGCCCGGACGGCCGGAAGCTCGGGATTGTCGGCCCTGTCGTGTGCCCGGGGCCCGGGCTGGGGGTGAAGAACGGCATGCCGCCAGGCGCGGCCGGCACCTGCTCGCGCTGCGGAGCGCCGTCGGGCTCGCGCGGTGGCGGCAGCAGCCCAGGAGGCGGCGTGATGTATCCGTCGTCAGACATCGCGGCCCCCTAGCTTCGGCTGTAACGGTAGTCGGAGAGCCTGCGGCGCACCCAGCCGAGACCGCCGCGGGCGTGCGTCAGAACGCCGTCGACGTCCTTCCAGAGCGCGTCGGCCGTCTCGTCGGCGAGCTGGCCGGCCGAGAACACGGCATGGTCGACGCGGCGCGCGAGCGGTCCGAGGACGCCGGGCTGGACGGCGACGCCCGATGCGTCGCCCGACGTCTCGTAGTGGCGCACGAGTTGCGTGCGGGTGGCGACGTGGCCGGGGCGGTCGAGGCCCAGCTCGCGGAATCCGCTCGCCAGCTCTGCCCATGCACCGGCCGCTCGCCGGTCGACCGGGCCGCCCGCGCGCTTTCTGCGCCGCCGCTTGCGCAGCAGCCACACGACGAGCAGAGGCAGGAAGACGATCGCGAGCAGCAGGAGCAGGCTGCCGCCCGCCCAATACGCCCACGCGGGGATCTGAAGGCCGTCCTGGGTCTTCTTCTTGTCCTGGTCCTTGGTCTGCACCGGGGTGAGCAGCTGGTCGTCCTTCGGGTGATCGCGCGGAGGCTGGCGCACCTGGGGCTGGGGGATGATCTTCGGCTTGACGGTCTGGTCCTTCGGGGCGTCCGTCTTCGTCGGCGTCGGGAAGAACGGAACCCAGCCGACGCCCTCGAATGCCACTTCGTCCCAGGCGGTGACATCGTTACCCGTGACTGGCACCAGGCCGGCCTTCTTCGGAACCTTGGCGCCGAGCACGACCCGCACGGGATAGCCGAGCGAGTGCGCCATGAGCGCGAACGCGGTGACGTACTGCTCCTGGTCGCCGACCATCGGCGACTGGGTGAGCAGCTGCTCGACGCGGTCGGCGCCCTCACCCGCTCGGGAGGGCACCGGGTCGCTCGCGCGGCCGTGGCTCAGGTAGCCCTGGTTGACGAGGGACTTCTGCAGGTTGTCCAGGGTCTGCAGTGCGGTCGTCGCGCCGCCCGCGTACTGCTTGGCGGTGCTCGCGACGACGTCGGGGACGCTCGCCATGGTCGGCGCGTCGACGCGCGCCGCGGGGATGGCGGCGAGCGCTTTGTCGTTCGGCACCTCGAGCGCTGTGACGTCGAGGTCGTAGCTGAGGCCCGACTTCACCCCTGAGGTCAGCGCGACCGTGCCGGTCTCGGTGTTGACGCGCAGATTCTGCGAGAGCTTGGACGCGTCGGGCCCTTCGAGCGACAGCCCCGTCGGGTAGCTGGCGTCGGGCAGCCAGACGCCGGAATAGCCTTTGATCGTGATGTTCGCCTTCGTGGTCGCGCCCGGGGTGAACAGCTTCGGCTGCGGCAGATCGGTGCCGAGCAGCCGGAAGGCGCCGGAGCCGTCAGCGGTGCCCGCGTCGCGCGACACGTTCCAGACCACGCCGTCCCAGCTGTCCATCGTGGCGATGCGCACGTACGAGCCGGGCGTGAGCCCGTCTTCCGTGAACAGCGTCGTCTTGGTCTGGTCGTTGACATAGTGCCGGAACGCAGCGAGCGGGCTCGGGTAGTCGAGCGGGTCGAACGGCGGCACGATCTCGTCGCGGGCGACCACGCGCTTCGCCGTCGCCGGCTGCACGACCGCGCCGACGAGGCTTCCCGCGATGAGCGCTCCGAGCACGACGGTGCCGACGCCGATGAGCCTGCGGCGCGCGGCGGCGCTGCGTGACGCGACGTTCGCCGCGGCATCCGACCCGGCGCGCGAGCAGACCCAGACCAGTGCGATCGCCGTGAACAGCACGCCCCGCGCGCCCGCGAGGAACGTGAGGTGCGTGCCGAGCACAATGGTGGCGATCAGCAGAGCGAGTGGCACCGCCGTCGCGACGACGCGCCGCAGCGCCGAGCCCGAACCCTGCCGCACCGGCCAGTAGGCGACGATCGCGCCCGTGATCACGGCGCACGCCCAGGTCGCGAAATATGCCAGAACGGGAATGTACGGAGGCGCCTCGAGCGGAACCGTGAGGGTGACGGCGTCGGACCAGCCGAAGACCGCACCGCGTACGAGGCCGTCAAGCGTCTCGAGGTTCGGCAGCACACCGAAGGTTGCGGCCGTCGGCATCGCCAGCGCACTGCCGAAAAGGACGTATGCGGCGATCGCGATCACAACGCCCGTGATCAGCGTCTGATTCAGCCGGCGGGCCAGCACGATCGACCCGAGTCCGACGACGAGGCCGCCGAACACGGGAAGCGCGAACACCGCTCCGCCGTACATCGGCTGGAAGCCGAGGGCGGCGAGCGCGACGAGGGCGGCGACCACGCCGAGCTCGATGAGCAACCGGCGGCTCATTGGCGGGTCCCCAGACGCGACAGCATGAGCGGCAGCTCACGCAGAGCGGCGATCGACGCGACGGTCACGGGGCCGGAGCGGCGCATGACGGCTTCGCCGCCGAGGTCGGCTCGCACCGCAGTGAACACGGTGTCGTGATTGAACAGCGTCGCGACGGCCCGCAACTCGGCAGCGGGCGTCTGCGAGCCGACCACGAGCAGCACGACGCTCGGCTGCGCGCGGCGCGCCGCGAGGGCGCGGACCACCTCGCGCAGCGGCTTCGCGCCGCGCCTGACCGGGTCGACGCGGCACGAGTCGTCGAGCAGCGAGACCGGCGAGCCCGTGTGCAGCACCCCGCCGTCCCACCCTGCGGTGATCTGGCTCTCTTCGCCGATGACATGCAGGCCGACGGATGCCAGTACGGACACCGCCAGCTCGAACTCGTCGCCGCTCGCATAGTGCGCGGCGTCGGCGCCCAGCACGAGCAGCATCTGCGAGCGTCGGGTCTCCTGGTACTGCCGCACCATCAGCTGACCGGTGCGCGCTGAGGTGCGCCAGTGCACATTGCGCATCGAGTCGCCCTGCTCGTACGGCCGCAGCGCGTGGAATGCGAGGTCGCTGTTGGTGATGGTCTTGGTCGGCTGCCCCTCGAGGTCGCGCACGAGGCCCTGAGCGGATGCCTTCAGCCGCGTGGTGACGGGGTGCACGAACAGCTCGATGCGGTCGGTCCAGTTCTGGGTGCGGCGCAGCAGCCCCAGCTGGTCGCCGCGCACCGAGGTGGCCGGCCCGGCAAGGATCAGGGCGCGCCGCTGCGTCGGCACGGCGAACAGGTCCTCGTGCTCCTGCCCGGGGGCGAGCCGCGGCACCTGGAACTCGGCGTTGGCGACGCCGACCGGCAGCTCGATGCGGCTGCCGAACACGGGCCGGGTTCCCGAATTCGTGACACCGATGCGCCCGAGCGCCCGCCCGCCGACGACGACCCGGCGAGGGTTGAGCTCGACGGTCACCGCGTAGGTGGTGCGGCCGATCGCATACACCGAGGCGATCGCCAGGGCGGCGGCCAGCGTCGCGCCGATGAACACGAGCTCGGACCAGTGGAGGAGGAAGCCGGCGATCAGGCATCCGATCGCACCGCCGATCACAATGCGCCCGGGCATCGGCACCGCGCCCGCTGCCGTACGGCTGGCGCGCGCGACCGGCGCCGCCGCGCGCGTGACGGGCTCGATGTAGCGCATCGAGCGCGTCGAGAGCGACGCAAGACGCGAGGTGAAGGTGTCGGCGACGCTCATCGCTCAGGCGACTCGCGTGGTCGGGGGCGCGACGGCCGCGAGCGCCCGCTCGACGACGTTCGCCCCGGTCACACCGGTGAACTCGGCCTCGGGGTCGAGGATGATGCGGTGGGCGAGCACGGGCACCGCGAGCTCCTGGATGTCGTCGGGCGTGACGTAGCTGCGCCGGTCGGTGAGTGCCCAGACCTTCGCGGCGCGGGCGAGCGCGAGGGCGCCGCGGATCGAGACGCCGAGCGACGCATCCGAGTCCTGACGGGTGCGCTCGACGATGTCGCTCAGGTAGGTCATGACCGCGGCGTCCGCGTGCACCTCTGCCGCGAGCTGGGTCATCGAGGCGATGACGGATGCCTGGATGATCGGCTTCACCGCGTCGGAGCGGGTGCGGTTCTGCGAGTCGAGCAGCAGGTTCACCGTGGTCTGCCGGTCGGGGTAGCCGAGGCTCGTCTTGATGAGGAAGCGGTCGAGCTGCGCCTCGGGCAACGAGTAGGTGCCGGCCTGCTCGACGGGATTCTGCGTCGCGATCACCATAAACGGCGTGCCGACGGGGTGCGGGGTGCCGTCGACGGTCACGACGCCCTCCTCCATCACCTCGAGCAGCGCCGACTGCGTCTTCGGGCTCGCGCGGTTGATCTCGTCGGCGAGCACGACCGAGGCGAACACAGGGCCGGGATGGAACTGGAACGACCCGCTCGACTGGTCGTAGATGGTGACGCCCGTCACGTCGGAGGGCAGCAGGTCCGGCGTGAACTGGATGCGCGACTGCGAGCCCTCGATGCTGTTCGCGAGCGACTTGGCGAGCACCGTCTTGCCGGTGCCCGGCACGTCCTCGAGCAGCACGTGGCCACCGGTCAGCATGCTCGTCACGACGAGCTTGATGACCTCGTGCTTGCCGAGGATCGCCTGATCGAGGTTGGCGATCAGCTGCGCGACGGCGTCGGCGAACCAGTCGGCCTGCTCCTGGCTTACGGGCATGGTGAGGTCCTCATTCTGATCAGGGATGGAAGTTGGCGTGGTTGCTCTCAACGCCGCCGACGACGGCCCACGAGTTGTCGAAGCCGCAGCGGCCCTTGTTGGCGCCGTCGTTGCTGTTCAGGGACGCGCTGCCGCTCGCGCCGACGGAGATCGAGTCGGTCCAGACGTCGGGGCCGCTGCCGTCGCAGTAGTACTGCACTGTGTAGGTGCCCGGGTCGAAGTTCGCGACCGCGACGTGGTAGTAATAGCAGCCGCCGATGTTGCAGCCGGAGTCCCAGACCACGCCCGCCGACTTGTTGGGCGACACGGTGACGCTCGGGTCGGGCTTCTTGACGGTGACCGAGTTGGACTGTCTCGCCCCTGACTTCACGCCGCCTTCATTCACCGCGACGACCGTGAACGAGTACGTCCCCACGCCCTTGTTGGCGACGGAGTAGGACGTGGCCTTGACGCCGGTGGCGATCGACTTGCCGTTGAGGGCGAGGTTGTAGGTCACCGACTTGCCGCCGATGCCTGCTCCCGTCACCGCCGCCCACTTCAGTGAGAGCGTCGCCGGCGCGGTACCGCTCGCGGTGATGTTGGCGGAGGAGGGGGCGGAAGGCGTGCCGTAGGGCGTGACCTTCGTGCTCGCGGTCGACGGCGCCGACGGACCGTCTGCGTTGTACGCCTTCACGGTGAAGCTGTACGCGGTGCCGTTGGTCAGGCCCGTGAAGCTGTATGTGCCGGGTGCGGTCTCGGTAAGTGTCCTGGTGGCCGGGCTCGAGACGATCTCGTACTTCGTCACCGCGAAGCCGTTGTTGCTCGCCGGAGCCTTGAAGGTCACCTTCGTTTGGCCGTCTGAGGTTGTGGATGCGCTGACCGACGGCGCCGACGGCGCGTCCGGGACGTCGTGGATCGTCACCTGCAGCTGGCCGATCACCTGCTGGGTGCGAGCAGGGTCCTTCGTGGCGTCGACCACCTCGTAGGTGATGTTGACCTTTCCCGGAGGGGCGGCGCTCGCCGCATTGACGGTGATCGAGTTCGACGTCGAGCTGATCGACACCCCCTTCGGGCCGCTCACCAGCGCAGCCTTCGTGATCGTCAGCGGCGTGTCGGGGAACGGGTTGATCCAGTCTTTGGTGCCGACGATGTCCGAGTAGGTCATGGCCGCCTTGCCGCGCTGCATGCTGAGCGTCTGCGGTGCGTCCTTCTGCTGCGCGAGCGGCCGGGTCGAGCTCGTCACGGTGACGTCGACCTCGCCGGGGATCGAGAAGTTCGCCGACTTTATCGTGAACCGGAAGACAGCGGTCGTCCCCGGCTTCTGCGTCACCGGCGCCTGCACCGACAGCGTCGAGCCGCTGAGCGACGCGGTCACGCCGTTCACGCTGAGCGACTGGAGGTCGGTGTACTGGAGGCTCGCGAGGATCTGCGGGTTGGGGTGATAGCTCGCCGCGCGCAGGTCGACCTTCTTCGCGGCCTCGCCCGGCTCGATCTGTTCCTTCGGCGTGGTGAACGTCGGCGGCACGTCGGACTGGTCCTTCGACCCCACGGTGATGGGCAGCACGAGCGTCGTGATCCGGTCGGTCGTGGCGCCGTCTTCCTTCCCGTCGTCGACATTGAAGGTGACGGATGCCGGGCCGCGATAGTCCTTCGCCGGCTTGAAGGTGAACGACGAGCCGGAGCCCGAGACGCTGCCGTGGTCGCTCGTCGGCGTGCCGGACAGGGTGGCCGGGCGGCCGGACGGCACGTCGAGGATCGCGCCGAACGAGAACGACTTCGACCCGTTCATCTCGACGACCTGCTCGCCGAGCCCCGGCTTGATGCGCGGGGCGTCGGTCACCTTGCGCGACACCGCGTTCTGGTTCTCGTTCGGAGGCGGCGTGGTCTTGATGCCGCGCGGCGGGATCACGATGAACGCCTCACCGGTCAGCTTCGTCGCCGGGTCGGTGACCTGATACGGGATGATCGTGCGCTGTGGCTGCGTCTTCACCGTCACCGCGCCGTCGTCGCCGACGGCGGCGAGCTTCGCGTTCTCGCCGGTGGCCTGCACCGTGAGGTCGGCGACCGCGCCAGACGGGTTCGTGGCGCCGTCGAGCGCGTCGACCGTGACCGAGGCCTTCTGCTGCGCCTGCGCGGCGGGGATGTAGTGGTCGACGGCGGTCGGGTAGCGCGGCTTCGCGGTCTTCGAGACGGTGACCTGCACATAGGCAGCAGCGCGGCCGCCGTGGCCGTTGTTGACGTTGTAGTGCAGCGTGTAGACGCCCTCGTCGTTCGGCGCGGTGAACAGCACGGCCGAGCCGTCGACCTTCACGTCGGTGAGCGCCGGGTCGACCTGATCGAGCTTCTTCTCGAGCGTGAGGGGGTAGCCGTTCGGGTCGCTGTCATTGGCCAGCACCTGCACCGAACCGGTCTTCCCCGGCCGCACCTCGACCTTGTCGTTGACGGCGGTCGGCGGCTGCAGCGTGGTCGGCCGAGGGATCACGGCGATGCGGATCTCACCGGTGGCCGTCTTCCCGTAGGCATCCTCGACCTGGTAGTGGAACTGATCGGTACCGGCGCCCGAGTCCGCTGCGCGGTAGGTGAAGCCGGTCGCGTTCGTGCCGGAGACCGCGCCGAGCCTCGGCTTGTCTGTGATGCCGTCGAAGAACACCGAGTCGCCGTCGGGGTCGGTGCCGGCGAGCGGCACGGTGATCGGCACGGTGCTGCCGGCGAACACCCGGCCGGTCACGGTGAGCGGGTCGGGAGCCTGGTCGGTTCCGGTCGGGATCACGTTGAAGATGACATCGGCGGATGCCGTCTGCTGATGCTCGTCGGAGATCGAGTAGGTGACGCTGTACTGCCCGGGCTTCGTCGGCGCCTGGTAGCGCACGGTCGTGCCGCTCACGAACGCCGTGCCGCCCGCGTTCTCGGTCGACTTCAGCGTCGGGTCGAGGGCGAACGGCTGGTCGTCGGGCGAGTAGTCGTTGTCGAGCACGTCGACCGTGGCGATGTCGCCCGCGCGCACATTGACCGCGTCGGCGACAGCGACCGGCGGCTGGTAGTTGACGAGCGGCGCGACCGGCACCACGGTGATCGTGCCCTTGGCCGACTTCACGCCGTCGCTGACGGTGTACTCGAGCTGCACCTGCTTCTCGAGGACCCCGGGCGAGGTGATCTTGACGAGGGTGTTGTCGAGCAGCTGGATGTTGATCGCCCCGGCATCCGCCCCGCCCGTCACCTGCTGCACCGCGAGCACCCGGCCAGACGGCGAGACGTCGTTGTCGAGCGGCGTGACCGAGGTCGTCTGGCCGGGGTGCACGTAGGCGATGTCGTTGACAGCGAGCGGCACCGCGTCCTTGTCCTGCGGCTGCACGACGTCGACGCGGATCAGCCCGTCGACCGCCTTCCGGTCGCCCGCGCCGAGCTTGTAGGTGAGGTAATAGGTGCCGACCGTGGTGCCCGTGACCGACAGGGTGCCCTGCTCCTGGTTGACGCGCAGCGTGAGCGAGGGGTCGGTCGAGGTCGCGTCGTCGAGCACGAGCTGGTCGCCGGACGGCGAGGTGTCGTTCTTCAGCGGGTCGATCGTGGTGGCCTGGCCGACCGTCGCCTGCGCGAAGTCGGGCACCGCGATCTGCGCGAGCGTGCCCTTCTCCTTCACGTTCACCTCGAGCGTGCCCTGCGCCTTCAGCACCCCGTCGGAGACGGTGAAGTCGACGGTCTTGGTGCCGACCTGGTTCGAGGTGTTCGTGAAGGTGATGTCGCCGTCGGGCGTGAACGACACATCGTCCTGGCTGGTGGGCGCCGCGCTCTGCAGGAAGATCGAGTCGCCGTCGGGGTCGCGCCAGTCCTGCAGCACGTTGTAGCTGATCGACTGCCCGGCCTCGACGTCGATCGAGCTCGAGCGCTGCGCGGCGGGCGCCGCGTTCTCTGCGGGCGGATGCACGCGCACCTGCACGTTCGCGGTGGCGTCGCCGCCGGGGCGGCCGTCGGTGACCGTGTACTTGAACGCCGCGCTCGAGGCGTCGGGCGCCGGGGTGAACTGCAGCGCGCGGCCGCCGTCGATGACGTCGAGCTTGCCCGCCGAGGCGGGCACGGCATCGGTCGACTTCACGGTGAGCACGTCACCGTCGGGGTCCTGGTCGTTGTCGAGCACGGGCAGGATCGTGGTGCGCCCGGGCCGCACGCCGAGGTCGTCGTCCTGCGGTTCTGGCCGGTGGTTCTCGGGCGTGCGGTTCGCGAGCGTCTGCTGGAAGGACTGCACGACCGGCACTTCCTGGCCGGTGTCCGACTGCTTCTTCTGCGTGTTGTTGGGCTCGAGCATCTCCCAGTTGCGCACGAGCTTCATGTTCTCGGACACGATCCACGCGTCGCCGTTCTGCACGTTGTTGAGCGCGATGACGTTCCGGTTCACACGGAAGCGCAGGTCGTCGCCCGAGACGACTTCGCCGATGCTCTGCGCGATCGGCTTCTTGCCCTCGCACGCGTAGAGGTAGCGCCCGCTGGCGGCCCACGCTCCGTAGTCGCAGCCCTTCAGCTGCACCGGCGCTGACACCCCGGCGACCGGCACTGACCCGGTCGCGCTGCCGCCCGCATCGATCGAGGCGGCGTCACCGCCGTCGAGCGGCACGCGATACAGGCGATCGGATGCCGCGACCAGCACATTCGACGACGAGGCGCTCGCCTGTTGCAGCCTGAGGCCTGCGCCCGGCAGCTTCAGCTCCTTGTCGGGGGTGCGCAGCCGTTTGCCTCCGTCGTCGAGGATGACGGGCGTCGTACCGACCGCGGTGATCTGCGGGCTGCCCGCGACCGCGAGCTCGGTCGTCTGGGTCCTCGCGCCGGGGTGCTCGACGGTCACGAGCTTGTCCTGGGCCGATGACGCGGCGAAGGTCTCGCCCTTCGCGTCGACGACGGCGACGGCGCCCTTGCCGAGCTTCGCGGCAGGCTTCGTCTTCGCGGCGCTGAAGGTGAGCTGGTTGCTCGCGTCGATCGACCACAGCCGCCCGTCGGGGGCGAGGATCGCGAGGGTGTTCCCGCCGTAGCCGACCCACGAGTCGTCGGGAATCGTGATCTGGTCGGTGAGGCTCACGTAGGCGGGGTCGATCTTCTGCACGGAGCCCTTCGAGGCATCCGTCAGGAAGTAGGCAGAGCCGTTCTGCAGAACGTCGAGGTCTTCGGAGGAGCCGTTCACCGCGGCATCCAGCTCATCGATCTGGTGGTTGAGCCGGCCGCCGAGCAGCTTGGCGCCGTTCGTCACCCACACGTCGGCCGCGTTCAGGTTCACGTCGCTCACGGGGAAGCCCTTGTGCAGCACGGCGACGGTGGTCGGGACGCCCGCGACCACGGCGACGGCGGCGACGGATGCCAGGGTGCGGTGCCGCTTCAGCCGCGTGAACACGCCGCGCGCTGCGTCAGTCATTGTCGGAATCCTGAGGGGCGTCGAGGCTCGGCAGGTCTTCGGGGCCGACCAGGTGGGTGGCGACCGCGTACTCGACGAGTCGCGCGCGCCGACCCGTCGCGAGCTTCCCCGGCCCGCCGCGCAGCCCGGCCACACCGAGCTTGTCGAGCTTGTCGCAGACGTTGTCGAGCTTGCGGTTGAACTTGGTCAGGTTCCAGCCGAGCCGGGCGGCGGCTTCCGCTGAGCTCGGCACCGAGCCGCGGCCGGCGATGCGTTCGGTCAGCACTCCCTCTGCAAGCGCGACGATCAGCAGCTTCTGACTGCTCGTGAGCGTGACCGGCAGCACGGTCGTCGAGCCGAGCTCGCGGCTCATCACCGACGAGGTCTCGTAGAGGTTGCCGTCGCTGTGAACCATGAGGTCATAGGTCGTGGAGCCCGCGCTGAACATCACATGCAGCTTCTGGAATACGATCGGCAGTCGCGCGCCGGGTGCCAGCCATGCCTGCACGGCACCCGAGGAGTCGGCGACGGTCGCGGTCAGCAGGTTGCCGACGTTGGCGATCCACCACATGCCGTGCTCGGAATACAGGCTCAGGAAGTGGCGGTGCAGGTAGGGGTTCTCGTCGATCGAGAGGTCGGCCTCGCGCCCGATCATGAACGGCGTGCTCTCGTCGACCTCGTACCACTCGCCGATGTACTCGACCCGCAGCCGGTTCACTTCGTGCACTCCGTCAGCGGGTTCGGCGAGGTGCGGCCCGACCGCAGAATGCGCACCTGGATGCACGCCTGCGAGGCGGGGTCAGCACCCGTGACCACCGCCTTCGGCTGATCGACCGTCTCCGACGTGGGGTTCGTCGCCTGCAGCATCCACACGTACTGGTCGCCCTTCGCGGGGTCGGGGTTCGACCAGGTGAAGGTGACCGTGCCTCCGTCGCGCGTGACGTCACCTGCCTTGGGCTCGGGCACGACCTGCACCAGCGGGCCGCCCGAGTCGCTCGTCTGCGTCGCTGTCGAGTGGTGCTTCGGCTTCGGGCTCGCGACCACGCCGATGATCACGGCCGCCGCGATCACCACAGCAGCGGCTGCCGCGATTCCGATGATCAGCCCGCGGCGCCTGGGGTTCGGATGCTGGGCCGCGCCAGCCTCGTCGGCGCCCGACGCCTCCGCGGGTATGCCGGGGGAGCTCTGCGCCCCGACGGTGCGCGGCCGCACGACCGTGTGCGCCTCGGCCGCCGGAGCCGCTGCCTGCGCGGCCGTGGCCGCAGGGGCCGGCGTGACGAGCGGGGTGATCCCGCGCACCCGCGTCGCCTGCTCTTCGACCGTGGTCGCCGCGGGCGGCGGGGCGATCGGCCGCGGCGGCTCCTTCAGGCCGGATTGCGCCTCGACCGTCGCGATCGGTCGGAAGCGCGTCTCATCGCCGCCCTCGCTCTGCGGTCGGGCGAGCGCCTCGGCGCCGAGGCTCGGCAGGTCGATGCCCGTCGGGGAATACCCGAGCTCGAGCTCGATGCGCTGCAGCGCGCGCACGAAGTCGACCGCGGTCGCGTAGCGGTCGGCGCGCCGCGGTGACATCGCAGTGTTGAGCACTGCGACGAGCGAGCGGGGCACGTCGTCACGGCCGATGGGGGTGATCGCGCCGCGCTCGATGCGCCCGATGAGGTCGAGCGTGCCGTTGCTCTTGCCCGGCAGCTCGAAGGGCGTGCGCCCGGCGAGCACGGTGTGGATCGTCGCCGCGAGCGAGAACACATCGCTGCGCACATCGGGATCGGGGTCGTCCTGGAACATCTCCGACGGCGACCACGGCACAGACAGCCCGATCGACGCGGTGCTCTCGCCGCCGCCGCCGAGCGAGGTGGTGTGAGACGGCACGTCGCCCTCGAGGTTCGACGCGATGCCGAAGTCGGTGAGCGCCGGCCAGCCGAAGCCGTTGGTCAGCACATTGGCGGGCTTGATGTCGCGGTGCAGGATGCCCTGCGCATGGGCCGCGGCGACGGCACTCCCGACGCGGATCCCGGTGCGCAGCGCGTCGGCGACATCGAGCGGCCGCGCCTTGTAGCGCTCGGCAAGGCTCGCACCCGGGCAGTACTCCATGACGAAATACGGGCGGGACCCTTCGGCGAGGTCGGCGTGGTAGATCGTGACGATGTACGGGTGCGTCGAGAGCTGCGCCATCACGTTCGCCTCTGCGACGAAGCGCTTGCGCGCCTCGCCGTCGAGCCCGTCGGCGAGCAGCACCTTCACG
Organism: Gryllotalpicola protaetiae; assembly: GCF_003627055.1. Lineage (NCBI taxonomy): Bacteria > Bacillati > Actinomycetota > Actinomycetes > Micrococcales > Microbacteriaceae > Gryllotalpicola > Gryllotalpicola protaetiae. The sequence continues at coordinate 1,143,964 of NZ_CP032624.1, read as the reverse complement.
GCGACGTCGCGCCGGGGCAGCTGCTGCTTGTAGAGGAAGACGTCGGCGAAGCCGCCCGAGCCGAGCAGTCTCTCGTATTCGAACCCCGGCAGCTGCGGCGGGGTGGAGATCGCTCGGCGCATCAGCGATCCGCCGCCCGGCCGGACTCGACGACGGTGATGCGGATGCCGCCGCCGAGGTCGACGATCGTGCCGGCGAGTGCGCTCGTCGGCTCGCCTTCGCGCAGCTTTTGCGGCGGGCGGCCGGGAAGCGACATCAGCGTTCCGTTGCGCGAGTGCAGGTCGGTGATGACGACGGTGCCGCCCTCAACGGTGAACCGCACGTGGTTGCGCGAGATGTCCGCGTCGGCCGCGCCGACCGTGACGAGCCGCGGAATGCCGCTGCCGCTCACCTTGTTCGCGCTCGGGCTGCGGCCCACCACGACCGGCCGGTCGAGCAGTTCGCTGCGCCCGTCGGGAAGCTCGATGCGGAACTGGGGGTCGGCAGAATCTCCGACCCTCGCAGGCATAGCCTGCTCGGCGTCCGCCGCGCGGCGACCCGCTGGATCGTCGCGCCCAGCGGCGGACGCCGACGCCTTCTTCCGGAGTTCGGCGATGTCGCCCGACATCAGGGTGAGGCCGTCGTGGTCGCCCGCGTCCACGACGACCGGTTCCGCTTCTGCTTCGTCGTCGCCGTGCGGTCGCACCGCAGCCGACTCGACGCTCTTCAACTGAGTGATGCCGAACAGGTGGTCGTAGCCGGTCGTCCCCTCGGGGATCGGAGTCGAGTCCTCCGGCGCCTGCGCAGCAGCGACCGCGGGAAGCGGCGTGATGACGGTCTCTTCGTCGATCGAAGCGGGAAGAAGGGTCTCTTCAGCGGCGGCCGGCGCTTGGAGCAACGGCCCAGTGGGCCGTTGCGCGCCGGCCGCCGAGCGAGCTGCGCTCGCGAGGGGCAGCTCGGCCGAAGCAGTCGCCGAGGCATCCGCCGCCTGATACCGAACCCGGTCCCCCCAGATCACGCCGTCCGCGAGCGGAAGCGCCGCGCCGTCACCCGCGTCGGACGCCGACACGGTGAACCCGTCCACCCCGGAGATCAGCTGCTCGGTCCACGTCGTGATTCCTGCGCCCGACGCAGTGCACGGGCCGCTCGGCCCGGTGAACTCGAGCTCGACGGCACCGCGCACGACATAGTGCGCGCTCTGGCCTCGGTACTCGAGCAGAGCGAACGCGGGCATCGAGCTGAACCCGCCTGCGGTGAGCACATCCAGTGCGGCAGGAATCGCGTCGTCGGCGTGCAGAGCAGCGAGCAGCTCGTCGGGGTCGAGAGGGCGCGCGGAGGCAGCCTCGACCAGCAGCAGAGTGCCGGGAATCGCGACTGTGAGCCACCCCCCAGGTGCGGTCGCGTGGACCCTCAACACGCGCTTTACCCCCTTGGCCTGGTCTCTTCGAGCACTCCGAGCCCCCGCTCGTGCGTCTGGTCGGCATCGCCGCCCGCGTCGCTCGCGTGCGATTCAATCACTATCGCAGTGATGTTGTCATATCCACCTGCGAGGTCCGCGGCCTCGACCAGCTGCTGCGCGATGGTGCCCTCGGCCTCAGCGCCGAACACGACGTCGCCGGCCAGAATCCCGCTGATCATCTCCGTCGTGAGCAGCTTCGTGAGGCCGTCGGTGCAGATCAGGAAGGTGCGCACCTGGTCGTACGGCAGCACCCAGACATCGGCTTCGATCTCGTCGTCGGCGCCGAGCGCGCGGGTGATGACGTTGCGCTCGGGGTGCCGGGCGGCCTGCTCTTCCGTGATGACGCCGCGGTCGACGAGCTCCTGAACGGCGGAGTGGTCGACGGTGAGCTGCGTGAGCTCGCGCCCGTCCCAGCTGTAGACGCGTGAGTCGCCGACGTTCACCACCATCCAGTGGGGGCCGGTCTCCGTGAGCACGCGGGCGACGCCCGCGAGGGTCGTGCCCGCGACCGCGAGTCCGATCTCGCCGTGGGTCGAGAGCGCGCGCACCGCCAGATTGGCGTCGACGACAGCCTCAAGCACATCGTCGGGGGAGGGCTCAGATCCGGCCGGAACCCGGTCGGCCAAGGCGGCGACGGCCGCCTGGCTGGCGCGGTCGCCGAACGCGTGGCCACCCATGCCGTCGGCGACGAAGAAGAGCGGATCGCTCGCGAGGAACGAGTCCTCGTTGATCGAGCGCACTCGACCGACCGCGCTGTGCGCGCTGACGTCGATCTCGTGCGGCATCCGTTCCCCCTCCGGCGGTCCTAGGAATCGTAACGTGATCGGGGGGCGCGTCGGCGTGGGGAGCGCTCCCCATGGTCTCCCCGTTACGCCGCCGGCGCCTTCACCCCCTTGGGGATCGCGACGCTCACGTGCAGGGCGTCTGCATCGATGAGGGTCGTGAAGCCGAGCCGCCCGGCCTCGCTGGTGCGCTGCTTGCCGGCGGGGGCGGGGCGGATGTCGCCCGCGAGGCTGATCTCGCCGAACGCCGCCGTCTCGTTCGCGACCGTTCCGCCCGTCGTCGCGCTCGCGATCGCGAGGGCGATGGCGAGGTCGGCCGCGGGCTCGGTGACCCGCACCCCGCCGACCGTCGAGACATAGACGTCGCTTTTGCGCAGCGCCTCGAGGCCGCCGCGGCGGTCGAGCACGGCGATCAGCATCGCGACGCGCGCCGGGTCGACGCCGCTCGTGATGCGCCGCGGGTTCGATGCTTCGGTCGGGACGACGAGTGCCTGCACCTCGACGGGCAGCGGCCGCCTGCCCTCCATCGCGATGGTGACGCACGTGCCCGAGACGGGGATGACGGAGCGCGAGAGGAACAGGCCGCTCGGGTCGGGCACCTCGGCGATGCCGTCTGCGGTCATCTCGAAGCAGCCGACCTCGTCGGTCGGGCCGAACCGGTTCTTGAGCGCGCGCACGAAGCGCAGCGGCGTCTGGCGATCGCCCTCGAACTGGCACACCACGTCGACCAGGTGCTCGAGCAGGCGCGGCCCCGCGACGTTCCCGTCTTTCGTCACGTGCCCGACGAGCAGCACCGGCACGTTCCGCTCTTTCGCGACCCTGATCAGCGTGACCGCGACCTCGCGTACCCGCGCGGGGCCACCGGCGAGCCCGCCGACGTTCTCGCTCGAGACCGTCTGCACCGAGTCGACGATGACGAGCCCCGGCTTCACCGCGTCGATCTGCCCGACGATCGCCCCGAGCTCGGTCTCGGCAGCCAGATAGAGGTTGTCATGCAGCGCACCCGTGCGCTCGGCACGCAGCCGCACCTGGCTCGCGCTCTCTTCCGCGCTGACATAGAGGACCCGGTCGTAGGCCGCCGCCGCCTTCGACGCGACCTCGAGCAGCAGCGTCGACTTGCCGACCCCCGGCTCGCCGGAGAGCAGGATCGCCGCGCCCGGAACGATGCCGCCGCCCAGCACACGATCGAACTCGACGATGCCGCTGGGCCAATGGCTCGCAGCATCCGTCTCGATCTCATTGATCGGCCGCGCGCGCCGGTCGCCGCCGATCGCGACCGGATTCAGGGCGCGCAGGATGCCGGTGGGCGCTGCCGCCTCGATCACGGTGTTCCACTCGCCGCACTCGGCGCAGCGCCCTGCCCACTTCGAGGTGGACCAGCCGCACTCGGTGCAGGCGAAGTTCGTAGCTGTCTTCGGCATGCCCTCACGCTATGCGGGACCGCCGACATCGGCTCGTCGGTCAGCGGGCGTGGCGACCGCCGCCCATCTCCTCGCAGCGACCGACGCCTCGATGCTGCTCAGCTCTGCGGCCGGCCGGATGATGCGGCGGCCTCGGCAGGTGTCTCCTGGCGGCGGCGGCGCACGCCGCCGCGCCAGACCAGCACGGCGATCGCGCCGAGCAGGAACGACCCTGCGATCGTGTATGCCCGCCAGATCAGCAGCCCGGCGGTCGCCGTCTCCACGATGCCATCGCCGCTGGCCGCCGACAGCGCGAGCAAGATCGCGACATCGACGACGCCGGCGCCCTGCACCGGGAAAAGGGTCAACGGGTAGGCGAAGAAGAACGCGGCCGCGATGGTGACCAGGGATGCCTCGGACGGGTCGACGCCGACGAACCGCAGCGCCAGGGTCAGCAGCGTGAGATCCGCGAGGATCATGGCAGCGACGCCGAGCAGGCCGCGCGGCAGCCGGCGGCGCAGATTGCCAGCGATGCCGCGCTGGAAGGCCGCGAAAGCCTCGCCCCAGCTCTCAGGATCGACGCCGCGCCGCACTCGCCGCGCGACCCGCCCGCCCCACCGGCCGATGCGCACGGCCGAGGACTCGGCCCTGGCGACGAGCACCACCATCGTCACCAGGGCGGCCGACACGGCGAGGCTGAGCAGGTCGATCGCCCGGACGCCCAGCTTCTCGCCCACGATCGCGATGAGCGCGAAGCCGCCGAGTGGCGCGGCGAAGCGGACGATGAACAGCGACAGCGCATTCAGCACCGACCCCGCGACCGCGGTCGGCGTCGGGACGCCCCATGAGGTGAAGATCGCAATCCGCAGCGCGATGTCGCTCGGCGCGGGGGCGAAGGCAGCCGCGGTCATCGCGCTGAGGTCGTTCACGGTGGCGCGCCACAGCGAGATATCGGGGATGTACACCCGCAACGGCGTCGCGCTGAGAACCTGGCGGATCAGCAGAACACCCAGCAACCCGAGCAGCTGCCACCAGGTGAGGCGCTCCAGGGCTCCGCCGATCGTCGCGAAGTCGAGATTGCGAACCAGCCGGATCGCGGCGATGACGACGAGGGCGGCGAGCACGAGCAGGGCAAGGCGGATCGCCCAGCGCGTCCCGACGGACCGTGTGGCGGGTTGTCCGGTAGGCGGAGGCGTGCCGGGGCTCGTGTGTGTCATACCTTTGCATCCTGCCGCGGGGTCACCACCTGCGTGATGATCAGCAGGATCGAGGCGGTGACGGGGCTCGTGACGCGCGCGCCGAGCGTCAGCGTGAACCCGAGTGCGAACGGGGCGGTCGAGCGTGGGCGCATCTCGGCTCCTTCGGTCGAGACCTGGTCTGTCAACCCCCACAGCCTGTCTGTGATGGCCGGTGTTGTCGAGCGACTTCACCCGCGGATTCACCCGCGGCTCACCCTGGTACTGAAGATGCGCGTCCGGTCAGGGCGTCGAACATGCGTTACCGCGGGCGCAGCCGCGCCCGGGCGCCGCGATAACGGTGCTCATCGGCGCGGTCGTGCTGTTCGCGTCGGGCGCGCTGCCGTCGCCGATCGTGGCCGCTGTCGCTGCGATGTCACTGTTCTACGGGCGAAGCCACGACTCAGGGTGACGGCGGATGCCGCAGGCGGGGGCGCGTCGGCGGGCGATCCGGCAGCCGCGGTCATGTTGAATGACAGCGCTCTGTGGCATCCGCCTCAATACGCTGTTTCGCTGATTCCGTGCGCTTGATCTCGATTCGCTTCGCGCGCTGGGCTCACGTAAGATCGACCTCGGTACCGTGTCCGAGCGGCCGAAGGAGCATGTCTCGAAAACATGTGACGGTGCAAGCCGTCCGTGGGTTCAAATCCCACCGGTACCGCCATCGTGAAGCCCCCGCGATCCCAGTGTTTTCAAGGGATCCGGGGGTTTCCGCTTTCCTCAGAACCTCTTGCCGGGCGCTCCGCGAGTTCCCGTGCGCTGCGATTCTCATTGCTGTCGACAAGGCATGGGCGACCGCGACAATGGCACCCGCGACGGGAACCTTCGCCGCGGCCTGATCTGCCTCATCGGCTCGGATAATCCGCCACGCCAGGAGCTCGATGAGCGTCTGGCGGCCGCACACGGCCTCAACACGATCAAGACAACGCGTTCGTTCTTCGACCACGTCGAGGTGTGGCCGGATGTACTGCTTCTGGAGTTGCGCATGCGTCGCCATCGAGTACGACACCACCGGTCGCTGCAGCCTCGGACGCGCACCTGCTTTAGCGTGTCGAAGGATTCGCGGACATTGCGCAGTGAGAGTGCCGGCAAACAGGAGCGAGATGTCCTGCGCCGGCACGATGCTCCAGCTCGCGTCTCGACCAATCCACTTTGCGAGGTCCCTGCACCACCCGCAGATGCTCCGCCGTTCTGTTCGCATCGATGCGAGCGTGATCCATCGTGATCGAATCGTTTCGACGCGGGAACAATCGCTAGACGATCTGCTCAGAGATCGATGAGGCCTCGCCCGAAGAGGCGCCACTCCGCGCACTCGTCCCGACAACGACCGTCGGGATTCAGGTGCGGCCGGCGGCCCAAATCAGTCCGCCGACTCGATCGCGGTGAACGGCCCGGCGTTGCCCGGTCGCCGCGAAATCCAGGAACGGAGATTGCTCGTGTCACAGGAGACAGTGCTGCGCTCGAAGGTCGGTCGAAAGGCCCCGAAGATGCGAATCAGAGTGGCGATGCGCGCAAGCGCCGCCGCAGTTGTCGCACTCGTCGGAGTGCCTCTGGCGTCCCGTGCTGATGCGACAGATCCGGTGACCGTGAACGTCAACGGGGCGGATATCGCGTCGGCCGCGAGGAATGTGAATGGGCTCACCTTCAAGGGCTTCGGAATACTGTCCGGAAACTCTACGAGCGCACTGCTCCTTGACTACAAATCCCAGCATCCCGATCAGTACTGGCAACTCATCGAGACCTTGTTCGGCGGGACGCACCCGATCATGAACACCGTCAAGATCGAAATGGGTGACGATCGCAACTCGTCGACAGGACCCGAAGCGTCGACTATGCGCACACGAGACGAATACCCCAACGTGGAGCGTGAACCCGGTTTCCAGCTCGCAGCGGACGCGCAGAAGGTCGCGACCGGCAAGATCCAGATCAGCATTCTCCGCTGGAGCCGGCCGGCCTGGGTGACAGACGATCAGGACCAGTACATCTGGTTCAAGAACACCGTGCTCGCCGCGTACCGCCAGTACGGGATCATGGTCGACTCGATCAACCCGGACACCAACGAGACCGGATCGCCGAACGCGCAGCTCTACAAGGACTTCTCTGGCTGGCTACGCACCGACACCAAGGGGTATGAGGGCGCGACGGCGACCGACCCGAACAATGGATTCGCCTCGGCCGAGGAAGAGCAGCTCTTCCACAGCATCAAGACCATCGCCGCCGACACAGTCGGCACCCCGCCGGTCGCTTTCGACAATCAGCTGACATCGAGCACTGACTCGTCACTACGAGATGCTGTGGATGTCGTCGGATTCCACTACAGCAGCGCCGACGACAGCAACGGCAATCTCAAGAAACTGGCGCAGACCTACGACAAGGAGATCTGGAACTCCGAAGGCCAGTCGACCTTCTCCAGCTCGGCCGACAGGCCCAACAACAACACCAGCGATGAGGAAGGGGGAACCGGAACCCAGTTCGGCGGCGTGAACAGCGCGCTCGAAATGGCCAACTGGATCACGACCGGCTTCGCGGCCTCGAACCGCACCCTCAGCATCTTCCAGCCGGCAATCGGATCCTTCTACGACGGCTTCCAGTACTCGTCGAAGGAACTCGTGAGCGCGCGCGACCCGTGGTCCGGGTGGATTTACTACGACGGCGGCTTGGCGGTCCTGGAGCAGTTCACCCAGTTCGCAACGCTCGGTTGGGAGAACTCCGACAACACCGCTGGGATCTGGCGTGCGATCCCGCAGGCATCAGGCAGCCAGCTGGGCACGGGCAACCCGCCGAGCGGCGCCAGGCAGGGCGGTGCGTCGTATACGACTCTCGCCGCTCCGGACGCATCCGACTTCTCGACCGTGATGGTCAACGACAGCAAGTTCACGAAGACCTACCGCATCACCACCAATGGGCTCAATCTCGGCGATGACAAGACGATGGAGCTCTGGGAAACGCGCGCGGCCGATGACGGCGAGGCGTATGACGCGAACTATGTTCGACCCGTCGACGAGATCTCGCCCGCGGCCGACGGCTCATACACCGTCACAGTGAAGCCCTGGTCGACGCTGACCGCCACCACGCTGGACCACGCGGTCAAGGGGCCTGACGGAGCGCTCACGGCGAGGGCCGGCTATGGCGACACGTTGCCGACCTCGAAGGAATACACCGACGCGGACGGCGCGCGCGATGTGCTCGACACCGATTCGACCGGCAACCGCAACGGCGTGACCGATGACGACTTCCTCTACGCGGACGATTTCGACTACAGCGAGGAAGGTGACGTCAAGACCTACGACCCCGCAACCGGAACCCTCGTGGACAGCGGCGAATCGTTCCTGAACAGCCGCGGCAGCGAGCCGAAACCGGCTGGCACCCCGAGCGTTCAGAACGAGGACAATGGCGCGATCCCCAGATACACGGACGACACGAACGGCGCATTCGAATCCGTTGCGACTTCGGACGCGGCGCACGGTCGCGTGCTCCGCCAACAGGTCGGACCCGGCATGATCGGCGGCGCGTGGAACAGCGGAGACCCCGAGACGACGATCGGCGATTCCCGATGGGCGAACTACACGGTCTCCACTGACGTCCAGTTCGAAGCCACTGGAACGGGCGAGTACGCCACCGTCGGTGCGCGCGAGCAAGGCGGCACAGCCAACGGTGAGAGCGTGTCGGTCGCTGAGCTGAAGGTCGATCCAACGGGCGCCTGGACGTTCCAGCGATACGGCACCCCCATCGCCAGTGGGACCGCCTCAAGCATCCCTGCCACCGCTTTCAAGACGGGAGCAGGGGTCTGGAACAACATCGCGGTGAAGGTGGCTGGGCCCGTCTACGCGGCCTATCTCAATGGAGTTCAGATCGCCGCCTATACGGATGCTTCACCGCAAGCCACCGGCCGAATCCAGCTCGGATCCAGCTTCAACTTCGTCGACTTCGACAACCTCAAGGTGACCACGGTTCCCGGCTACACGCCGTATGAGACGACCCTCATCGATGGCATGCACCAGACGAGTTGGGAGAACAACTCCGTTCCGGTTCTTCAATTCGACAGCGGGTGGAACAACACCAACGGCCAGGGAATGTACGAGTACCAGCGCACTTCGGCCACGAGCACGCGCAAGGGCGCATCGATGACGTACACGTTCACCGGCACCGGGCTCGATATCATCGGCACGAACTCGGGCAAGCCGACGCTCGATGTCTCCGTGGACGGGGCTGACATCGAACGGTCTGCTCCCACCCTCAGCGCCGGAAGCGAGCGCACCGCGTTCACGCTGCGCGGTCTCAAGAACGGCCCCCACACCGTGGTGCTGACAACGGCCACCGCCGATCCGTTCAACGTCGACGCCGTCGGCGTGATCACGGCGAATGCCGACTCGACAAAGGTGGACACGAGCGGCCTCGCGGCAGCCGTCAATCATGCGGATGCGCTCGACCAGACGGATTACAGCACGGACTCCTGGGCTCAGCTCGCACTGGCTCTCACGGATGCTCGTGCTGCTGTGGCTGACCCCTCCGGATTCGGCTTGGATGCGGAAGGGGCGGCTGCGATCGCGACCCGACTCGCTTCCGCGGTCGACGCCCTCGTGCCGAAGGATGTCAGTGCGGATGTGACCGATGTCGGCACTGTGGCGATCACGGCACCCGATCGGAAGCTGCCGACGTCGCTCACGATAGATGGCACAAGCATGGCTGTCACATGGAGTGCGAGCGGGCTCGCGACGGCGAAGACTGCCGCCGAGCTGACCACGTTCGTGGCAACGGGGCAGACATCCGACCGGTTGCCGTCCGGTGTCTATCAACGCTTCACCGCCACTGTTCTCGTTACGCCCGGTGATCTGACCTACTTCATCGACTCGGGATCGTCAGGTGCCACCGCTGGGTCAGAGTATTCGGCAGTTGCGGCCGCCTTCCCCGAGTTGCGCAACGCCACCAGCGACCAGAAGTGGGACGGGAAGACCTCGGGCACGACGTGGGGCTACTCGTCGCCGTCGACGACCATTGCGGCCGGTTCCCCGCAGGACTGGGGTTCGTCCTATCTCGGAGCCGACTACAACAAGCCGATCACTTACCACCTCACTCTGCCCGCCGGCAGCTACAACGTCGTCGGCGTCCAAGCGCCGCGAGCGGGGCTCACCACGAACATCTACTCAAAGGTGACAGTCGGAAACGCATCGACCACGAAGTCCGCGGTGTCGACGGGTTCGGCCACGCCGGTCGCTCAGCAGATCACCCTCGATGCGGCATCCGTCGTGAATCTGGAATTCGGGACGACAGGAACAAGTGGGTACAACGCACGGCTCGCACTGGTCTATGTGCAGGTCGTGCCCCGCAACGTCGGCGTCCAGGGCGCATTGGGCGTCAAGGATGACCTGCCTGACACGGTGAAGGTCAACGGAACCGACGAGCCTGTGATCTGGGACGCGGATTCCGCGGCGCAGGCGCGGACGGAGCTCGCGGAGCTCACTGTGACAGGGCGGCTCAGCGACACCAACGCTCCCGTGGTGGCGAGCTACGAGGTGATTCCGCAGGGACTGGCCTACTTCATCGACTCAGGCACCGGCGGGGTCGACTCGCCAGAGTACGCCGCGGTGAAGGCAGCGGTCCCCACCTTGCGCAACGACAAGGTCGATCAGGCCTCGACTGCCGAAGACCAGTGGGGCTATGTCGCAGACGGGATGGAGACCAAGGCGGGAACGGATATCAACGACAAGTACTCGACCGGCCTCTACCAGGACACCACGAAACTCGAATATCACCTGCCGCTGGATGCCGGCACGTATACGTTGACCGGCGGATTCACCGAGTGGTGGGGGCTGAACCGCACGATGAACCAAACGGTGTCGGTGGGAGGCACGGAACTTGCGAAGGGCAACATCCCGCTGTCCGGTTCGAGCACCCCTCTCACGGCGGGACTCACCTTCACGCTCGCGGCTCCTGCCACGGTTGACTACGTCGTGACCAACGAGGGCGCGGGCAGCCAGCTGCCGGTCATCTCGTGGCTCGCCGTCGCGGATGTGACGCTTCCCGGCGCGCCGGGAAACGTCACGGCCACCGCCACCGGAGACACCTCGATCAAAGTGACGTGGGATGCCCCGAGCCCGACCGGTCTGGGGTTCTCCGGGTACCGCGTCTACGACGGAGACGGGACGACGCCCGTTTGCGAGACGGCGAGCACGCAGTGCTCCATCACGGGATTGAACCTCGGATCGACGCATACCTATCGCGTATCGGGAGTCAACCAGGTCGGCGAAGGAGCGCTCTCCGTAGCAACCGCACCGATCGTGCTACCCGAAGTTCCCTCGAATGACGGTGCTCTCGCCAGTCCCGCCCAGGGCATCCTGTCGTCAAACAACGGCTGGGACACCGGTCTCCAGGACGGCGATTTCCAGATCACCATGAACATGTGGTGGGGGGTGAACGGGTCGCTCTTCAAGCTCTATCAGAACGGAGGCCTGGTGAAGTCGGTGCGCCTGAGCATGGCGACGCCGAGCGCACAGAAGGCCGTCGTCGACATTTCGGGGCTCAAGAACGGCACGTACACCTTCACGGGCGCGCTGGTGAACTCGAAGGGCACGACGGCGACCACGCCGCTCACGGTCACGGTGACGGACGCCAACCCTGGCGTGCCGGTTCTGTCGTCCGACAACTGGGACAACGACGGCACGTACGAGATCAGCGCGAACCTGTGGTGGGGCACGAATGCCACCTCATACACGTTCCTGGAGAACGGCGTCGAGGTCTCGTCAGGGAAGCTCACCGCAGCGACGCCCGGTGCGCAGACGGCCGTTCTGGCGGTGACCAATAAGGCAGTCGGCACGTACATCTACACGGTCGAGTTCACCAATGCGGCCGGCACGACAGTGAGTTCGCCGCTGACCGTGAACGTGCTGACGGGCTCGGGGCCCGCGGCCGTCGGGCACGGACTGAAAATGTCCTAGCGAGGAAAGACGTTCGGCTGACCACAGCCGCCGCGCCAACCAAAATGTTGTATCGAATCTGCCCGCATTTTGCCCAGGACCGAGCGGAATCGAGGATGACCGTAAGTCACCGTTGTCACTGGAAATCAGCGATCTTTCGGTGCGGCTGGCGATGTTCCGGGTATCCAACAGGGTTGAAACGGGATCACATCCCGCCGATACCGCCAAGACCTCCGGCCAGGCTTTCTGGTCACCCGATCTGCACGATCCGCTCCACAGCCATTGCGACCCCGACGACGACCATCGCGACCCCGCTGACGCGCGAGATGATCGTGACGACGACGGGCCTCAACCCCAGCACGGCGTGCGCGAGGGCGCCGAGGCCGCTGTAGAACGCCGCGCAGGTCGCCGCGAAGACGAGGCCGAGCGCCGCGAGTTGCGCCGCGATGGGCCACCCGGCGGCGGTGTCGGTGAACTGCGGCAGAATCGCGACGAACACCAGCAGCCCCTTCGGGTTCAGGCCGCTGACGCCGACGCCGCGCGCCACGCGGGTGAGCGGCGGCGGTGAGACGGATGCCTGCCCCGAAGCCCCGTGCACGCCCGCCGGCCGGCGCAGCACGCTCACGCCGAGATAAACCAGATACGCCGCGCCGGCGATCGTGATCGCCGTCAGCAGGGCGGGCGTGTGAGCGACGAGGGCGCCGACGCCGGCCGCGACGGCAGCCGTGAGCCCGATATAGCCGAGCACGATCCCGGCGACGGCCGGGAACGGGCTGCGATCGCGCAGGCCGGCGGCGAGCACATAGGCCCAGTCCGGGCCCGGCACGGCGATGAGCAGCGCCACCACACCCCAGAACGCGAGCAGCAGCGAGATATTCATGAGAAGAAAGCTACGGATGCCGCGTCAGAAGCCGTTTCCTATTTCTTCCCCGTCAGTGCAGTCCAGTGGAAGAATCAACTCTGTGGACGCGACGGACCGCAAGATTCTTTCCGAGCTTCAGCTCGACGGCCGTCTGAGCCTCACCGAGCTCGCCGACCGCATCAATCTGAGCCTCTCGCCGACGCATCGGCGGCTGCGCGAGTTGGAGTCGTCCGGCGCGATCCGCGGCTACCGCGCTGTGGTCGCCCCGGAGGCGCTCGGCCTGACCTTCGAGACCCTCGTCTTCGTGACGCTCAAGCAGGAGGACAAGCCGACGATCACAGCCTTCGAGAATGCCGTCGCCGAGGTGCCCCACATCCTGCTCGCGCAACGGCTGTTCGGCGACCCGGACTACCTGCTGCGCGTGATGACGCAGAGCCTCGAAGCGTACGCCCAGCTGCAGGACGAGGTCCTGTCGTCCCTTCCCGGCGTCGGGCGGATGAACTCCACGCTGGTCATGAAGTCGATCGTCGACGACCGGCCGCTTCCTGCGTAGTCAGCCCGCCCCGCCGCACCCAACCCCACGCGCAGAACCCCAGCGCGACGACCGAGAAAGCGAGCAGCACCCATTCGATCGGCGCAGCCCCGCTCGCGAGCACGCGGCTCGGCGGCGGCGCGAACGTCCCGCCCGCCGGCGACCCGGCGAGCCGCCCGGTCGTCAGCAGAGCGATCTTCGGCTCGCCCGTCGCGAGCAGCAGCACGGCGCCGACGAACACGATCGCGGCGACCGCCGTGAATGCGACGAGCACTGCGCGTCCGCGGCGGATGCCCGCCGCCGGTAACACGGGCGCGGGCACCACCCCGCGCGACGACGCCCACGACGCGGCGAAGCCGCGCGGGTCGGAGGCGCCGGCCCCCAGGAATCCGCTGATCGACTGGCCGTCTGCCTCTGCTGCCGCCAGATCCGCTGCCAGCTCGTCGGCCATCTCGTCGGCAACCGGCTCCGGAACGCCGAGCCGCTTCCATTCCGCGCGGCACTGCTCGATGAATTCGTTCATGACGCCACCTCGATCCTCACTTCCGAGAGCACGGCGTCGACCTCGTCGCGGGCCGTGCGCCATTCCGAGACTCCGAGCGCGAGGGCGAGCAGCCCCGCTCGGGACGGACGGTAGTACTTCCGTGGCGGCCCGCCGTCGCTCGCCGCGCGGTAGGTCTCGACGAGCCCGTCTCGCTCGAGCCGCCCCAGCAGCGGGTAGATCGAACCTTCGCCTACCGACCCAAGGCCGCGCTCGCGCAGCCGCTTGGTCATCTCGTAGCCGTATGCGGGGCCCTCGTTCAGCACCGCCAGCAGGCACAGGTCGAGCACCCCTCTGAGCAGCTGGCTGCGTCGACTCTCGGTTGCCATGCACCGCAAGATAGCCGCATGACCCTTGCACCGCAAGAGTCACCCGCAAAGGCGGTCGCGTTCTACGCAGAATCGCGTGTTGCTGCGCGCTCAGCAGGACGCCGTCATGGCCGACCTGATCGCAGTCGACCTCGTGATCAATCGCTGACCGGCGGCCTCTCTGGCCTGCTCGTCGAGCGTGCCCAGCGGATGCGGGGCGGCGGTGAGAGCGGGCATCCGCCCGCCTGATCAGGCCCCTGTTCGCAGAGCGCGCGGCTGCGGCGAACGGGTTCTCCACAGGTTCGAATGTTTGATCGTGGATGTCGGTGGCGGTCTGTACCGTTATCTCTGTGAAGTTCGGTGATGTGTTCGATGCAGGGCCGGGGTCCGGCCCGGTGCTTGAGCTGTCCACCGATGAGCTGGCTGGGGTGTCGCGGGGACATGTGCTCGACCGGGTGCGGCGCATCGATGCGGAAGTCGCCGGGTTGCAGGCCGAGCGGGTGCAGTTGCTGGGCCGGTTGGGTGATGAGGCGATGCTGCAGGCGGAGCTCGATGTCGCGGTGGATTCCTCGCGGTCGTTGGATGTGCGGCGGAACATTCAGTGGCGTTCGGCGGCGTTGGAGCTCGCGGCTGCGGCGAAGGTGTCGCCGGATTCTGCGGGCCGGCAGCTGTCGGAGGCGTGGACGTTGACGCAGTCCTGCCAGCCGACCCTCGCCGCGCTGTCTCAGGGGGAGATCGCGCTGGGTCATGCGCGGGTGATCGCCCGCGAGGTGGCGGGACTGGACGGGTTGGCTGCCGGCGCGGCGCAGGATGCGTTGCTGCCGTATGCCAGGCGCTTGTCGGTGGGCCTGTTCGAGAGGAAGGCTCGAGAGGTCGTGGACGTGTCCGACCCGGTGCGGGTGCATGACCGGCATGCGCGCGCGTGGGCGAGCCGGCATGTGAGCGTGGACGGGGCGCGGGACGGCATGGCGACGTTGACGGCGTACGTGGATGCGGGGGATGCGGCGCTGATCGTCACAGGTCTCTCGAACGCGGCCCGCGAGGCGCGGCAGGCGGGGGATTCCCGCACGCGGCGGCAGGTGGAGGCGGACTTCTTGGTCGAGCTCGCTCTTGAGGGCGAGGTCGTCATCCGGGGCGAGGCTGAGAGGCTGGTCGACAAGGCGCCGGTGGTGGTCGAGCTGATGGTCCCGGCCGCGACCGCGGCGGGTGATGATGAGGCGCCGGGGAAGATCCCCGGCATCGGCATGATCGACCCGGTGAAAGCGCGCGAGCTCATCGCGCGGGCGCCGAGCCTGAAGCGGATCCTCACCGACCCGATCACCTCGGCGATCATCGACTTCGACCGGTCGACGTACCGGGTGCCGGCAGAGTTGAAGCGGATCATCCGGCTGAGGGACGAGCACTGCCGGGCGCCGAACTGCCCGAGGCCTCAGGTCGACGTGGATCACACGATCGACTATGCGAAGGGCGGGAAGACCGCGAGAGGCAATCTCGCGGGGCTGTGCGAGAACCACCACTACGTGAAGCACGAGGCCGGATGGGCGCTCGCGCAGTATGTCGAGGGGATCCTCGATTGGGTGAGCCCGTCCGGGCGGCACTACACGACCGTGCCCGACGTGATCATGCCCTGCCCGCCACCGACACCCTGGTGGGACGACGACGGCGACTATGCCGACACCACACCCTTCGACAAAGCCAGGCCTGAGTAGCGGAAGCGGAAACGCGGTGGGTCCCAGGCTCTCGCCCGGGACCCACCGGTCGCTCAGCTCTCAGCTCTCAGCTCTGACTCACCCGCGCGGGTGACCACCGCCGAACCAGGGGTGGCCCCACTTCCACCGGTGCTGCGACAGCGAGCCGTGACCGTGCTTCTTGCCGGGCGGGGTCGGCTTGTGCTTGCCGCTCAGGCTCACGACCTCTGCACGCTGACCCGGCGCCCCCTGCAGGTGCAGCACGAGCGCCTTGGTTGTGGCGGTCGCATCCGATCCGAGCTGGAACGGAACCGTCGTCCCGGCGTTGTCGTAGTACAGCACGGAGCCCACCGCGATCGCCGGGTCGGCCACGTCGTACGTGATCGCGGGCGACGCGTCGACGACGCCCGGCACGTCGTACGCATAGGTCGAGACCTGATACGTGATCGGGAACGACGTCGTGCCCGGCGTCAGCCCGATCGCGGCAGGCACCACCGGCAGCAGCAGCGTGTCCGAATCGAAGGTGTTGGTGTCGACGTCGCCGAACTCCGTGTTGATCGGCTCGATGTCGACCTGAGCACCGGTGTGAAGGTCGATCAGCACGGCGACGGGAACATCGCTCGCCGTCAGGTTCGTGGCGAACACCTCGAAGTCGGGAGTGCCGTCACCGGTGGTGTCGATGTCGACGACCGGCTGAGTGACCTCGCCGATCGTCGAGCCCTGACCCCACGAGCTGACCCCGAAGTACAGCCAGCCGCCCGCCGAGCCCGCGCCGACATAGCGCAGATCGGCCACCGCGTCGGACGGGACGCCGATGCACCCGCTGGTCTGGGTCGCGGCGCACGTCGTCTCCTTCGGGCTGGTGGCGCCGAGGGTGAGAACGGATGCCAGCGAGGCGAACCTGCTCGCCCCGGAGCCCTGGTCGACACCCCTGCCGGCGATGGCGAGCGACGAGCTCGCCGCATCCCCGTGACCGGTCGTCACGACCTTCGTCGCGGTGGCCGACGTCGGCTTCGCCGCGGCGTACACCGGCACGCGCAGCGTGGTCTGACCCGGCTGTGCGATGAGGACCCGCCCTGAGGCATCCGAGATGAACGAGCGCGGCACGCCGACGCCGGACAGCGGATTCTCGGTCGGGTCGATCGTCTTCCGCAACGCGCTCGGCGTGACGGTCACGATGACGGTCGCGGTCGCCGAGCGGCCCGGGCCTACCGTGAGCCGTGAGGGCGAGACCCTGTAGGCGACACCCGGCTCAGCCGTGATCGCCTGGTACGAAAGCGAGACGGTCTTGACCGCCTTGCCCGTGTTCTGCACGACCAGAGTGCGCTTCTGCGTGATCGGGCCGCCGGCGATCGACGCCGTGATGACGCCGAACGAGGCGGATACCGCACCGGGCACGTCCTTGTCGTAGACCAGCAGGTCGTTCGACACCGCGGACTGCGCGTCGACCCGGCCGGCGCCCACCCGGTTCGGTCCGTAGATCGGCCCGGTCTGGCCGTCGCCCGCGTACACGTCGTGACCAGCGGTGTTCATCAGGTCGGCCTTGAGCTGCTCCGTCGTCCACGTCGGGTGGGCGAGCTTGACGAGCGCCGCGATGCCCGCGACGTTCGGTGTAGCCATCGAGGTGCCCGAGTCGACGAGGACGCCGCTTCCCGAGCCCATGCCGGCCGAGGCGATGGTGTCGCCGGGGGCGGCGATGTCGGGCTTCACGACGCCGATCGAGCCGTCGGTTCCGCGGGAGCTGAACGAGCTCAGCGTGTCGGTGATCGCGGGATCGACGGACTTGACGGATGTCTGCAGCGCCGGGTCGAAGGTCACGTTCAGCGTGCCGGCGTCGACGGCCGGCTGCAGCCGGTCCGTCTGCGCCTTCGGCAGCTGGATGATCGGGATCGTCGGGTCGCCGGTGATGCCGGCGGCGAAGACGTCGAGCGACGAGGTGAAGATCGCCCCGACCGCTCCGGCCGCTGCGGCGTTCGCGCCGCGCGCGGCGGACCCGCACGCCCGGGTCGAGTCGTTGTCGTCCCAGTACTGCCACACGATCTTGCCGGCGATGGCCGCGGCATCCGCGGCGCCGTATGCGGCGCAGCCGTCGGCGTCGTCCGCCGGACTCGCGACCACCGGGGCGGTCACCGGCGACGATCCGATCCAGGGGTACGCCCCCGAGAACTGGCCGTCGGCGATGCCCGCGACATCGGCGGGCGCGTTCACCGTGATGCCGTCGCGCAGCTGGTACGCGTCGACCGTCGAGGCGACGGCGACCGACCGCACCGCGTTGCCGGGGGACCCGCCGACATTCGTCAGGTCGCCGGCATTGCCCATGGCGATCACGGGCAGCACGCCGTGCGCCGCGAGCGTGTCGACCACGGTGTCCTCGGGGTCGTCTGTCGGCACGTAGTCCGAGCCGAGCGAGAGGTTCACGATGTCGAGGTGGTCGGAGAAGTCGCCGTCGCCGTTCGGGTCGAGCGCCCAGTCGAGCGCCGGGATGACCACGTTCGTCGACCCCGTGCAGCCGAACACCTTGAGCGAGTAGATCGAGGCGAGCGGTGCCATGCCGGGGCCGACCTTCATCGCATACAGGTCGTCGCTCGTCAGCGCGCCGTAGTCGCCCGTGAACGTCGAGCCGTCGGCGTTCACGCCGTAGCCGCCGATGATGCCCGCCACGTGGGTGCCGTGGCTGTTGCAGTCGAGCGGGTTCGTGTCGGGGTGGGGGACCGGCTGATAGCTCGGGTCCTGAGGGTCGGCGTCGTAGTCGTCGCCCACGAAGTCGTAGCCGCCGACGACCTTGGCGGTCGGGGTCCACGGCCCGGAATCCGCAGCCTTCGCCGCGCCGTAGGCCGCGACCGTGCCCGCGCCGCCGAAGTCGGCGTGCGTGTAGTCGGTGCCCGTGTCGATGATGCCGACCTTGACGCTCTTGCCGAGGTTGCCCGCCTGCCACTCGCCCACGGCCTTCGTCAACTGGGCGGTGCTGGCGTTCTCGAGCGTCTGCGGGGTGAGCGGGGTGATCTTGACGACGTCGCTGCGCGCGGCGACCGCGTCGAGCGCCGCGGCGTCGCCGGTCAGAGCGAAGCCGGGCACCGCGTTGCTCACGGTGTACAGCTGAGTCGCCTTCGCGTCCTTCGCCTTCGCGGCTGCGAAGGCAACGTTCGCCGACTTGCTGACGTCGCTGCGCCGCGTCTTCGCGGCCGATGCGCTGCCGGCGTCGACGGCCCCCGTGCCTGCGAGCTGCACGAACACCGTGCTGGTCGCCGCGGCGGGGGTCTGCTGCAGCTCAGGCGCGAGCTTGAGCTTCGCGGCGGCGCTGCCCGGGTCGATGGAGGGGGCGGCGCCGGTGGCGCCGGTGCTCGTGGGGGCTGCGTCGGTGGCCGCGAGGCCGGGCGCTGACATGCCGAGAGACACGGCGACAGCGGTGGCGGCCACCGCTGTCGTGAGTGTCTTCCATCGGCGTGCGGACCGAGGGTTCATTCACGTCTCCTGTTTCACGAGAGGACTACGCGACACCCTTTGTAGGGGCGCGGCGCAGAGTGATTGAGACGCTAGTGGATTCCCTCGTGCCGGTGTGTAACGACCATGTGTCGGCTGTGCGGGCCGGCACCCGCGCCACCGTCAGTGCTGGTGTGCGCCCTCGGTGAGCTTGAATGCGAGCCGCCCGTGCGCGTACGACGCACCTGCGCGCAGCGCGGCGGCGACCCACGCCGCCTCGGCCAGCTCGGCCTGCGTCGCGCCGGCCTTGACGGCATTGTTCGAGTGTCCGTCGATGCAGTACGTGCACTGCGTCGTGAGGGCGACTCCGAGCGCGATCAGCTCGCGGTACTTCAGCGGGATCTCGCGCCCCTCTGCGGCGAACACCGCATTGTCGAAGTCGGCGAACGCCTTCAGGATGTCGGGGGTCTGCTCTTTGTAGACCTTGGTGTACTTGCGGTCGTCGCTGTCCAGATAGCCGGTCACGTGAGCTCCTCGCCGGTCGGTAGATAAACGGATGCCTTTCGATAGTGACGCACGCAACACGGTTGTCATTCCCCGGTCGTAACCTTGCGTCAGGAGGACGAAGATGACCGAACTGCCCGTCGTGCCCCACTGGATCCAGGGGGCGGAGTACGTGTCGCACAGCGGCCGCACGGCACCTGTGTACGACCCGGCGTTGGGGGTGGAGACGAAGCGGGTGGCGTTGGCCGATCCGGCTGAGGTGGATGCTGCGGTGGCGGCGGCGAGGGCGGCATTCCCGGGGTGGGCGGAGACGTCGTTGGCGCGCCGGCAGGCGGTGGTGTTCAAGTTCCGTGAGCTGCTGGATGCGCGGAAGGGCGAGCTGGCTGCGATCATCACGAGCGAGCACGGCAAGGTGCTCGGTGATGCCTTGGGGGAGATCACGCGCGGGCAGGAGGTGGTGGAGTTCGCCACGGGGCTCGCCCATCACCTCAAGGGCGAGTTCTCGGAAGCAGTTTCCACCGGCATCGACGTGTACTCGATCCGGCAGCCGTTGGGTGTGGTCGGCATCATCTCGCCGTTCAACTTCCCGGCGATGGTGCCGGCGTGGTTCTTCCCGATCGCGATCGCGGCGGGCAACACGGTGGTCTTGAAGCCGTCCGAGAAGGACCCGTCGGCGGGTCTGTGGCTCGCGAAGCTCTGGAAGGAGGCGGGCCTCCCCGACGGGGTGTTCAACGTGCTGAACGGTGACAAGGTCGCGGTCGACGGGCTGCTGGAGCACCCGGATGTGCGGTCGATCTCGTTCGTGGGCTCCACGCCGATCGCCCGGTACGTGTACGAGAACGGCACGAAGGCGGGCAAGCGGGTGCAGGCGCTCGGCGGGGCGAAGAACCACATGCTGGTGCTGCCGGATGCCGATCTGGATCTCACGGCCGACAGCGCCGTCAACGCGGGCTTCGGGTCGGCGGGCGAGCGGTGCATGGCGATCTCGGTCGTCGTCGCGGTCGAGCCGGTGGCCGACGCGCTGGTGGCGAAGATCGCCGAGCGCATCCGGACGCTGAAGGTGGGCGATGGGCGGCGCGGGTGCGACATGGGGCCGTTGGTGACCCGCGAGCACCGCGACAAGGTCGCCTCGTACATCGACGTGGCCGAAGCCGACGGGGCGACGGTCGTCGTCGATGGCCGCGGGGTGAACGTCGATGGCGATGCGAACGGGTTCTGGCTCGGCCCGACCCTGATCGACAACGTGCCGACGACTTCGCGGGTGTACACGGAGGAGATCTTCGGGCCTGTCCTGTCGGTCGTGCGCGTGCCGAGCTACGAGGCGGGCGTCGAGCTGATCAACTCGGGCGCGTTCGGGAACGGTACGGCGATCTTCACGAACGACGGCGGTGCGGCCCGGCGGTTCCAGCGCGAGGTGCAGGTCGGCATGATCGGCATCAATGTGCCGATCCCGGTGCCGGTTGCGACGTTCTCGTTCGGCGGATGGAAGGACTCCCTGTTCGGGGATACGAAGGCCCACGGCGCGGAGGGCGTCAAGTTCTTCACGCAGCTCAAGGCTGTGACCAGCCGCTGGCTCGACCCGAGCCACGGCGGCATCAACCTCGGCTTCCCCCAGAACTAGCAGAGGCGCGAGGGCCTGAGGCTGGTAGACCAGGATCCGACAGAAGGAGCCGCCATGCGACCACGCTCGCTCAATCCCTTCGCGTTCGGGTTCACGCTCACGCTGGGCGGTCTCGCGGCGCTGGTCCTCGGCCTCGCGATCTCCAACCTGTCTGCGGTCCTCGTCTACATCACGATCGCGCTGTTCGCGGCGCTCGGCCTCGACCCCGTCGTCCGCCGGCTCGAGCGCCGGGGCATCGGGCGCGGCTGGGGGATCGTCATCGTCTACGCCGCCTTCGCGGTCATCCTCGTCGGCATGGGGTGGCTGGTCGTGCCGGCGACCATCACCCAGATCACGAACTTCATCAACGGGTTCCCCGCGACGATCAACGAGTTCCGCGACTCGCAGCTCTACGGCTGGCTCAGCGACACCTTCGGCGACGAGGTCAGCGGTGTCGTCGACCAGTTGAGGTCGTTCATCTCGGATCCGGCCCGGCTCGCGGCGATCGGCGGCGGCATCGTCCACATCGGGGTGACGATCGGCACCGGGATCTCGGGTCTCATCATCGTGCTCGTGCTCAGCCTGTACTTCCTCGCGACGCTTCCGACCATGAAGACCACGTTCGTGCGGCTGACGCCGGCATACACCCGCGAGACCGTGACCTCGCTCGTCGAGCAGATCGCCCAGTCGATCGGCAGCTACCTGGGCGGCATGGTCGTGCTGGCCTTCTTCAACTCCGTCGTCGCGTTCCTGCTCTACCTGTTCTTGGGGCTGCCGTTCCCGATCCTCATGGCGGTCATCGCCTTCGGCATCACGCTGATCCCGCTGATCGGCTCTGTGCTGTTCTGGGTTCTCGGCACCGGCATCGCGTTGCTCAACAGCCCGGTCGGGGCCCTCGTGTTCGCGATCGTCTATCTCGTCTACATGCAGGTCGAGGCGTACGTGCTGACGCCGCGCGTCATGAACAGGGCCGTCGAGGTGCCCGGGGCGCTCGTTGTCATCGGCGCGCTGGTCGGGGGCACGCTGCTCGGGCTGCTCGGCGCCCTGGTCGCGATCCCCGTGACGGCGTCGATCCTGCTGATCATCAAGCAGGTGCTCATTCCGCGACAGGACGCCAAGGTCCAGCGCGAGTGAGTCACGCGCCGAGGATGCGCCGCTTCTGTGCTTCGAACTCGGCGTCGGTGAGCACGCCCGCCGCGCGCAGGTTGCCCAGCCGCTCCAGCTGATCGAGCAGGGAGGCGGAGTCGCCGCCGGTCGGCGCAGGCGCCGGTGCCGCAGGGGCCGGCGCGGCCACCGGCTGCGCGGCCGCCGCGTCCTGAGCGGCCCACCGCTGCTGCTGGCGGCGGTGCACGTTTCCGATCACATGAGCGGCGACGCCCGCGCGGGCGGCTGTGCGCAAGAGACCCATCAGTCCTCCTCAGTCGACGTCACGGGGGCGGGCGCGATCGCATCGACCGCGTCGGCGAGTTCAAGCGGATCGATCCCGCCCTCGAGCAGCGGCACACCGCCGACCGTGCCCCAGGCCTGCGCCGTCGCGTCCAGGCTGTGCTCGAGATAGACCAGTGCGAGCGCGAACCCGTCGGGGTCGATGCCGGCTGCGATCGTGGCGAGGTCCTCCTCGTCGAGAATGCCCGACTCGGCGCCGTCGAAGACCGAGAGGTCGATGTCGCCGCCGAGGCCGAGCTCACCGAGGCGCTGCCGGATGCCGGAGCCATCGGGCCCGCGGCGGATGACCTCGAGATCCAGTACCTCGATCTGGCCGCGATCGACGGCTTCGAGCAGCCGCGCGAGTCCGGCGTCCACCGCCGCCCCCGGTGGGAACGCGAAGACCAGGTAGTCGATGGGCCCGCTGAACGACGACTCCGTCATGGCGTTCATCCTAGGCGCGGCTGCGGGCCGCGTCATCCGCTGCTCGCGCACCCGGCGCCGGCCGGCACGACGACCACGTCGACTCTGATCGCGACCGCACCGTCGGCGACAGGCGCGAACTCGAACTGAACCGAGTCGTCGGGCTTCTGCGGCGACCGCTCGCTGATCGATGAGATCGCCCCGGGCCCGTCCATCGTGCCGCCCAGGGCCATGCCGGTGATCGGATGCGCGGTGAGCCACGCCTTCGCCGCGGCGGCGTTCGAGGCATCCGTCGACCACCACTTGGTCGCCCGCGCGAGCCAATCGCACGCGACGATGGTCGCGGGCTGGGTCGGGGCTCCGGCTGGCGCGACGTCGAGCGACTCGACGCCAGGCGGCAGGGTCGCCGCGGTGATCCACTCCTTAGCCTGCTCGAGGGCGGCCGGGTCCGCGGGCGGCGTCGCGCCGGGCGCGGCGAACATGCCGGGCACGATCGCGGGCGCACCGGTCGGGTCCACGTGCACGATCCCCGGCGAGCTGCTCGGCGCGCTGATCTTCGGCTCGGTCGAGACGCTCGGCCGCGGGTTCGGCGACGCGGCTCGATTCGTCGTCCCCGCGTCGGGCGTGGTGCCCGCACATGCGGTGACGGATGCCGCCAGTGCGGCGGCCGCCGCGATCAGCACCACCCCACGTGTTGCCTGCTGCATGTTCCCCTCCGAGGCGATGCTCGCAGAAAGAAGGGCCTGGGGGAAGGTGACCCGAACACCTTCCACCAGGCCCTTGCACGCCTGTATCGGGAAACGCGTCGCCGCTTGCCTCCCCACATGGAGTCGGCGAGCCATCCGACACGGCACCTACAGAGTACGGGACCGACTGCCCCCTGAAAAGGGGGATTGCGACGAATATCGCACAAACATGCATCCGTATCGTTCTGCTCCGTTCCGCGTCGATATGCGAACCGTTCCTGCACAGATGCGCAACAAGCGGGCGGTTCGGCGCCGCGAGCGCCCCGCACGCCGCAAAGTAGTCAGTGAGGAGATCTTGTGAGCGACACCACCCGAATCGACATCGAGTCACTGACCGCCCGCCCGCACGCCCAGGTGCTGATCATCGGTGGCGGCATCAACGGCATCGGCACGTTCCGCGACCTTGCGCTGCAGGGTGTCGACGTGATGCTGATCGAGCGGGACGACTGGGCGAGCGGCGCCTCTGCGGCGAGCTCGCACATGATCCACGGCGGCATCCGCTACCTCGAGAACGGCGAGTTCCGGCTCGTGAAGGAGTCGGTCACCGAGCGCAACGGGCTGCTGCGCATCGCACCGCACTACGTGAAGCCGTTGCCGACGACGATCCCGATCTTCTCGACGTTCTCGGGCATCGCGAGTGCTCCGCTGCGGTTCCTGCGCCACGGCGCCGGAAAGCCGAAGGAGCGCGGGGCGGCGCTGATCAAGATCGGGCTCGCGATCTACGACGCGTTCTCTTCGGGGCGTGACGGGCTGTTCGCGAGCAGGGGCGGCGTCGTACCACCGCACCGCTTCCACGGGCATGTGGAGTCGCTGCGCGAGCTGCCGAAGCTGAACCCGGCGGTGAAGTACACGGCGACGTACTACGACGGGTCGCTCGTGAATCCCGAGCGGCTGGCCCTCGATGTGCTGCTCGACGGCATCGCGGCCGGCGCCGGTGCGACGGCGCCGGCCCTGGGCGGCGGCCGCATCGACACGGCGAGGGCGGCGAACTACCTGGCCGCCGTCGACGCGCACGACGACCGTGTCACAGTGCGCGACCAGCTGACCGGCGAGGAGTTCGAGCTCACCGCCGACGTGGTCGTGAACGCCACGGGTCCTTGGACCGATCTGACCAACGGCCTGCTCGGCACCGAGACGCGGCTCATGGGCGGCACGAAGGGCTCGCACGTCGTCGTCGACAACCCCGAGCTGTACGAGGCGTGTGCCGGCCGTGAGCTGTTCTTCGAGCATCGCGACGGCCGCATCGTGCTGGTCTACCCGCTGCACGGCAAGGTGATCATCGGCACCACCGATCTCGAGCAGGACATGGCACAGCCGATCGAGGTGACGGATGCCGAGATCGACTACTTCTTCGAGCTGGTGCGCGACGTGTTCCCGACGATCCACGTCGGCCGCGAGCAGATCGTGTTCCGGTTCGTGGGGGTGCGCCCGCTGCCGCGCCACGACGACACGCAGCCGGGCTTCGTCTCACGCGACTACCGCATCGTCGAGTCGCCGCTGCCCGGCCTGCCGAAGACGCCGGTCCTGTCGCTGGTGGGCGGGAAGTGGACCACGTTCCGCGCGCTGGGCGAGCACCTCGCGAACGAGGCGCTGGCGAAGCTCGGGCGTGAGCGGCTCGTGAGCACGGCGGGCATGGCGATCGGCGGCGGGCGCGATTTCCCGACGACGGATGCCGGGGCCGAGGTGTGGGCGGCGGCCTACGCCGACACGGTGGGGGTCGAGCGGGCGGCCCGGCTGCTCGACCGCTACGGCACGAAGGCGGCCGAGGTGATCCAGGCTCTCGGCGAGGGCGACCGGCCACTGGCATCCGCACCCGAATACAGCCGCGACGAGATCGCGCACGTCGCGCGCACAGAGCAGGTCGTGCATCTCATCGACGTGCTCACCCGCCGCACCAACATCGCGTTCCGCGGCGCGCTCACCACGCAGTCCGCGCGCGAGCTGGCCGAGGTGGTCGGCGACGCGCTCGGGTGGGACGACGCGCGCCGCGCTTCCGAGCTGGCGGATGCCGCTGACAGACTGGCGGAGAAGCACGGCGTCGTGCTCGAACTCTCTGAAGAGGCCAACCACGCATGAGCTACGTGATCGCGATCGACCAGGGCACCACCAGCACGCGGGCGATCATCTTCGATCACGGCGGCTCGGTCGTCTCGGTGGGCCAGCTCGAGCACCGGCAGATCCTCCCGAAGCCGGGCTGGGTCGAGCACGACCCGCTCGAGATCTGGCGCAACACCCGCGAGGTGATCGGCCAGGCGCTCGCCCGCGCTGACATCACGCGCCACGACATCGTCGCTGTCGGCATCACGAACCAGCGCGAGACGGCCGTGGTGTGGGACAGGAAGACCGGGAAACCGGTCTACAACGCGATCGTCTGGCAGGACACGCGCACCCAGCCGATCGTCGACGAGCTTGCGCGCGACGGCGGCGCACGCCGCTTCACGGATGCGGTCGGGCTGCCGCTCGCCACCTATTTCTCGGGCACGAAGATCCGCTGGATCCTCGACAACGTCGACGGCGCGCGCGAGCGGGCGGATGCCGGCGAGCTGCTGTTCGGCACGACCGACACCTGGCTCCTGTGGAACCTGACCGGCGGCCGGCGCGGCGGCGTGCACGCGACCGACGTCACCAACGCCTCGCGCACCCTGTTCATGGACCTCGAGACGCTCGACTGGCGCGATGACATCCTCGAGGCGTTCGGCGTGCCGCGGTCGATGCTGCCCGAGATCCGCTCGTCCTCAGAGGTGTACGGCACGGTCGAGTCGAACAACCTGCTGCGCGAGGTGCCGGTGGCGGGCATCCTCGGCGACCAGCAGGCGGCGACGTTCGGTCAGGCGGCGTTCGACGACGGCGAGTCGAAGAACACCTACGGCACCGGAAACTTCCTGATCTTCAACACGGGTGAGCGCATCGTGAGAAGCGAGCACGGATTGCTCACCACCGTCGGCTACAAGCTCGGCGACGCGGCGCCGCACTACGCGCTCGAGGGGTCGATCGCCGTCACCGGCTCTCTCGTGCAGTGGCTGCGCGACAACCTCGGCATCATCGGCTCGGCTTCCGAGATCGAATCGCTCGCGGCCTCGGTCGAAGACAACGGCGGCGCGTACTTCGTGCCTGCTTTCTCCGGCTTGTTCGCACCGTATTGGCGATCGGATGCCCGGGGAGCCGTCGTGGGCCTCACGAGGTTCGTCACCAAGGCGCATCTCGCGCGCGCCGCGCTCGAGGCGACCGCGTTCCAGACCCGCGAGGTGCTCGACGCGGTGTGCGCCGACGCGGGGGCGTCGCTCGCCGAGCTCAAGGCCGACGGCGGCATGACGGCGAACGAGCTGCTGATGCAGTTCCAGGCCGACATCCTGGGGGTGCCCGTCGTGCGGCCGGTCGTGGCCGAGACGACGGCGCTCGGTGCGGCCTACGCGGCGGGTCTGGCCGTCGGGTTCTGGTCGGGGCTCGACGAGCTGCGCGCGAACTGGCAAGAGGGCCGCCGCTGGGAACCGCGGCTCGCCGCCGATTCGCGCGAGGCGCTGCTCGCCCGGTGGAAGAAGGCGGTCACCCGCACCTTCGACTGGGTGGACTGACCCGGATAATCTGGCGTTGATGAAGAAGCTCATCAACCGACCCGAATCCGTCCTCGCCGATTCGCTGCGCGGCCTCGCCGCCGCCCACCCCGAGCTGCGCGTCGACCTCGAGCGCCGCGTCGTCTACCGCGCCGAGCCGAAGGCGGCCGGCAAGGTCGGCCTGGTCTCCGGCGGCGGGACGGGTCACGAGCCGCTGCACGGCGGCTATGTCGGGCCGGGGATGCTGGATGCGGCCGTCGCCGGCGAGGTGTTCACGTCGCCCACTCCCGACCAGATCGCTGCCGCCCTCGGCGCCGTCGGCACAGGGGCCGGAGTGCTGCAGATCGTCAAGAACTACACCGGTGACGTCATGAACTTCGAGATGGCGGCCGAGCTCGCCGCCGCCGAGTCGGGAGTCGAGGTCGAGACGGTGATCGTCGCCGACGACGTCGCCGTCGAGGACTCCACCTTCACCGCCGGGCGCCGCGGCGTGGGGACGACCGTGCTGCTCGAGAAGATCGTCGGCGCCGCGGCCGAGGAGGGCCAAGACCTGGCATCCGTCGCCGGGCTCGCCCGCCGCGTCGTGAACAACGGGCGCTCGATGGGCCTCGCCCTGACGAGCTCGACCGTGCCCGCCGCGGGGAAGCCGACCTTCCAGCTGGAGGAGGGCGAGATCGAGGTCGGCATCGGGATCCACGGAGAGCCCGGGCGCGAGAGACGGCCGATCGCGCCGGCATCCGAGCTCGCAAGACTGCTGGTCGACCCGGTGCTCGCAGACCTCGATTTCACCGCCGGGCCTGTGATCGCGCTGCTCAACGGCATGGGTGCGACGCCGCTCATCGAGCTGCACCTCATGTACGGCGAGGTCGCTGCGCTGCTCGATGCCGCCGGGGTGCAGGTCGCCAGGCGCCTCGTCGGGAACTACATCACCTCGCTCGACATGGCCGGGTGCTCGCTTACGCTGCTGCGCGTCGACGACGAGCTGCTGCGCCTGTGGGACGCGCCGGTCGTGACGCCCGGGCTGCGGTGGGGCGCCTGATGGGCGCCGCCACGCTGAACTCGCTCGTCGCCTGGCTGCACGGGTTCGCGGCCCTCGTCGCGGCGAATCGCGACCACCTGACCGAGCTCGACTCGGCGATCGGCGACGCCGACCACGGCTCGAACCTCGACCGCGGCATGACGGCCGTCGTGGCCGCGCTCGACGCCCAGCCGGCCACCGACACCGCCGACCTCTTCAAACGCACGGGCATGGCGCTCATCTCGAACGTCGGCGGCGCGAGCGGGCCGCTGTTCGGAACGTTCTTCCTTCGCCTGGGTGGCGCGCTCGGCGCGTCGTCGTCCGTGTCGAGCCTCGAGCTCGCCTCCGCGCTGCGCGCCGGGGTGAGCGGCGTGACGGTGCGGGGCAAGGCGGAGCTCGGCGACAAGACGATGCTCGACGTGCTCGTGCCCGCGCTGGACGCATGGGACGCGGCACCGGACCCCGGCGACGTCGCCGGGGCGGCGCGAGCCGCCGCTGAGGCTGCTGCTGCGGCCCGCGACGCGACGGCTCCGCTGGTCGCACACAAGGGCCGCGCGAGCTATCTGGGCGAGCGCTCTGCCGGGCACCTCGATCCGGGCGCGGCGTCGACGGCGCTGCTCTTCCGAGCGCTGGCCGAGGCGCTTGAGGCGCCGGGCGCAGCAGAGCAGTAGGCGCCCATGATCGGAATCGTCGTCGTCTCGCACAGCGCGGCGCTCGCCGCGGCGGCGCTCGAGCTCGCGCAGCAGATGGTGCCTCGCGACGACGTTCGCGTCGCCGTCGCCGCCGGCACGCCCGACGGCGGTCTGGGCACGGATGCCGCACGTGTCGCCGCCGCCATCGACGAGGTCGCGTCGCCCGACGGGGTGCTGGTCTTCGTCGACCTCGGCTCGGCCGTGATGAGCGCCGAGCTCGGGCTCGAGCTCCGGGAATCCGTGGCACCGGTGCGCGTCACGAGCGCCCCGCTGGTCGAGGGCCTGGTCGCCGCGCTGGTCACAGCGGCGGCGGGCGCGCCGCTCGAGACGGTCGCGCGCGAGGCGCGCGGGTCCCTCGCCGCGAAAGAGGAGCACCTCGGCGACACGCCGGTGGGTCGTCGTAGGCCAAACGCCGAACAGGCTGTGCCCGCGAGGATCGATGCGCGTCTCGAAACGACCCCGGCGACAGCGCGCACCCTCACGCTCGTCAACCCGGCCGGCCTGCACGCCCGCCCCGCGGCGACCCTGGCGGCCGAGCTGGCGTCGTTCGACGCGACGGTGCGCCTCACGAACCGCCGCACGGGTGCGACCGTCCCCGACGCGTCGAGCATGAGCGCTCTTCTCACGCTCGGCGCGCGCCAGGGCGACGAGCTCGAGGCGAGCGCAGCCGGGGCGGATGCCGCGACCGCCCTCGCCCGCCTCGAGTCCCTCGTCGCCGACGGCTTCGGCGAGGCCCCGATGGTTGAGGAGCGCGGTGGAACCGCGCGTCTCGAAACCGTCCGAAAGGACATCGACTACGGCCTCGCCATCAGCCCGGGTGCCGCGGTGGGCCCGGTCGTCCGCATGCCGGAGCCGATCCTCGAACCTCCGGCGGACGCCACCTTGCCCGAGTCCGAGCGCGCCTCGGCCGCGGCATCCCTCGCCCCGGCCTTCACCGAGGTGCGTGCCGGTCTCACCCGCCGCGCCGAACGCCTCACGGACGAGCGCTTCCGCGACGCGCGCGCGGTGCTCACGGCGACGGCCGCGCTCGCCGACGATCCGGCGCTCGCAACCGAGGCGGCAGAGCTCGTGACCAGGCTCGGCGCACCGCCCGCGCGCGCGGTGTGGCTCGTGCTCGGCGCTCTGGCCGAGCTGCTCGCGACCCAGGGCGGGCCCATGGCGGAGCGTGCCGCCGACGTGCGCGACCTGCGTGCGCGGGTCATCGCGCGCCTGCAGGGCGAGCTGGAGCCCGGGCTGCCTGACCGCACCGAACCGTTCGTGCTCGTCGTCGACGAGCTCGCTCCCGCCGATGCGGCGCTGCTCGGCACGACTCCGTGCGTGGCCCTCGTCACGAGGTCGGGCGCACCGACCTCGCACACGGCGATCCTCGCCCGCTCGATCGGCTTGCCCGCGGTCGTGTGGCCCTCTGCACGTGAGCTGCGCGACGGCGACATCGTGCTCGTCGACGGGGTTCGCGGCGAGGTGGTGGTCGATCCGTCGCAGGAGCGGGTGGCGCAGGCATCCGCTCGGCCTGACCTCGTGCCGTTCGACGGCGTGGGCCGCACAGCCGACGGGCGGCGCGTCGAGCTGCTCGCCAACGTCTCGGGCGGTGACGATGCGGCGGCCGCGTCGCGCGCGGAGGGCGTCGGGCTCTTCCGCACCGAGTTCGCCTTCCTCGACCGCCATGACGCGCCGAGCGCCGCAGACCAGACCGTGGCCTATCGCGAGGTGTTCGCCGCCTTCCGCGGCCGGCGGGTCGTCGTGCGCACGCTCGACGCCGGGTCGGACAAGCCGCTCGCCTTCCTCGCCGGCCCGCGCGAGCAGAACCCCGCGCTCGGCGTGCGCGGCTACCGCACGGCGCATGCGCACCCCGATGTGCTCGACGCGCAGCTGGCGGCGATCGCGGCGGCGGCCCGCGCCGAACGGGCGGATGCCTGGGTGATGGCCCCGATGATCGCGACCGCCGCCGAGGCGCGGCAGTTCGTCGCCCGCTGTCGCCCGCACGGCTTCGCGAGCGTCGGCGTCATGATCGAGACCCCCGCGGCGGCGCTGTGCGCGGCTGAGATCCTCGCCGAGGTCGACTTCGTGAGCCTCGGCACCAACGACCTCGCACAGTACGCGACGGCGGCCGACCGGCAGCTCGCACCCCTCGCGGATCTGACGGATGCCTGGCAGCCCGCCGTCCTGCGGTTGATCCGCCTCGTGGGAGAGGCGGGTGCCGCGGCCGGCAAGCCGGTGTCGCTCTGCGGAGAGGCCGGGGGCGACCCTGCGCTCGCGCCGGTGCTGGTCGGGCTCGGGGTGACGTCGCTCTCGATGGCGCCGCAGGCCCTCGACGAGGTTGCGGCGTCGCTCGGCGCCGTCGCGTTCGAGCAGTGCGTCGCGGCCGCCGCTGCGGCTGCCGCGGCCCCGGGTCCGCGCGAGGCGCGCGCCGCCGCGGCGTCAGTCCTGGCGAAGTAGCTGCTCGATCGCTTCGCGGCCCATCCGTGCCATCGGGCCGGAGCCGTCGGAGGCGGCGAACGCCGACGTGCCGATCGAGACGGCCCAGGCTCGCGCGCGCACCCATAGTGCGGCATCCGTCGCCCGAAGCTCCGAGTAGCGCTCGATGAACGCGGCCCGCCCCGCCGGCGTGAAGTGCAGCCAGGCCGCGGCGAGGTCGGTCGCGGGGTCGCCGGCTGTCACATCGCCGAAGTCGACCACGGTCGCGAGCCGCCCCGACGGCGCGACGACCACGTTGCCGGGGTGCGGGTCGCCGTGCAGCCAGAGCGCGGGGCCCTTGTGCGGCGCGGTGGCGGCCCCGGCATCCCACGCCGCCCGCAGCCCTGCGAGCTCGTCGGCCGCAAGCCGCCCGGCCAGCCCGTCGAGCCGCGCGTGGATCGCCGCGGCGCGCGTGACGAGCGGCACGCCGCGCACGGGGTTGTGCGGGGCATCAGCCGACGCGGGCACATGCAGCGCCGCGAGGAACCCGGCGAGCTGCCGCGCGTACGCGTCCCGGGCGTGGGGGCTGACGTGCGCGCCGCCGATGCCGTCGACCCAGGGGATGACACTCCAGGCGAAGGGGTAGCCGGCCGTCGGCCGCCCCTCGGCGATCGGCACCGGCAGAGGCAGCGCGACCAGCCGCTGCAGCTCGGGCAGCCAGCGCTGCTCGTGCTCGATCAGGTGGGCGGCGACCTCGCGTCGAGGCATCCGTATCGCCAGCTCGTCGCCCAACCGGAAGAGCGCGTTGTCCCAGCCCTGCGCCACCGGTGTGACCGGCCCGGCGAGCGCCGGGAACTGGGCGCGCACGAGCCGAGCGGCGAGGTCCTCGTCGACGGTCAGGTCGGCGTGCGGGATGTCCACGGTTGCTCCATAGGAAACTCTTGTGCCTGCCATGGCCCGGATTCGGGAAGCGGGCTTCTCATTGGTGACATGAGCGAGATCAACGGTAGTGGCGACGCGTCGAACCCGACGCAGGAGCAGGGGATGCCGGCGAGCCAGAGCACCCCGACGGGCGAGCGCGCCCCTCAGCGCGAGTACTTCACGAAGCGGCAGACGCTGCTCGTCGCGGCGAGCACGGTCGTGGCCGCGGCGCTCGGCGTCGGCTGCGTCTTCGGCGTGCAGAGCGCCTTCGGCGCACGCGGCACATCGAGCGCCCAGCAGCAGTACACGGGCCAGCCCGCGGTCGGGCAGCATGGCGGCGGGCTCGGCGGCTACGGAGCAGGGGGCTACGGCTATGGCTCGGGCGGGTACGGCGATGGCGCCGGCGCCGGCCAGCCGGGCAGTGGCTCGGGCGCCGGCTCGACGGGCGGCAATCCGTTCGGCGGCAACGCCTACGGCCAGACCTCGGGTGGCACGACATCGGCGACCGCTGCCGAGTCGAAGGGCATCGTCCTCATCGACACGCAGCTCGGCTATCAGAGCGCAGAGGCGGCAGGCACCGGCCTGGTGCTCACCTCGGGCGGAGAGATCCTGACCAACAACCACGTCATCGAGGGCTCCACGTCGATCAAGGTCCAGGTGGTCGCGACCGGCAAGAGCTACACGGCCACCGTCGTCGGCGACGACCCCACCGACGATGTCGCCGTGCTGCAGCTGCAGGGCGCGAGCGGCCTCGCGACGGCCGTCACCGACGGCTCGCACAAGGTCACCGAGGGCGAGTCCATCACCGGTGTCGGCAACGCCGAGGGCGGCGGCTCGCTCGTCGCGGCGCCCGGCGAGGTGACCGGCCTCGACCAGAGCATCACGACCGAAGCGGAGGACTCCGCGGCATCCGAGAGCCTGCACGGGCTCATCGAGACCAACGCGGCCATCGAGCCGGGCGACTCGGGCGGCCCGCTGTTCGACTCTTCCGACAAGGTGGTCGGCATCGACACCGCCGCGTCGAGCGGCGGCGCGCCTGACGGCTACGCGATCCCGATCGCGACCGCGCTCGACATCGCGAAGGAGATCACGTCGGGGCACGCGGGCGGCAGCATCGAGCTCGGCTACCCGGCATTCCTCGGCATCGAATTGGGCGAGACGGATGCTTCAGGCTTCGGTGGTTTCGCCCAGCAGGGCTCGGGCGCGGCAGCGCAGGGCGCTCAGGTGGCCGGCGTCGTCTCGGGCGGCCCCGCCGAAGAGGCGGGCCTTGCCGAGGGCGACGTGATCACCGCGATCGGCGGCACCTCGGTCGCCTCGGCCGATGACCTGCAGGCGGCGCTGAAGTCGTACGCCCCGGGCGACCACGTGTCGATCTCGTGGATCGACGGCTCCGGCCAGTCCCACACCGCGTCCGTCACCCTCACGCAGGGCCCCGCGGCCTGACGGGGGCCGACTACAGCACAGTCGCGACGTAGTGCTCGAGGGCGGCCTTCACGAAGGCCGCCCCTTCGGCGCCCCCGTAGTTCGCGGCGAAGCGCTCGTCGGCGACGTACAGCTCGGCGAGCCCGAGCACGTAGCCGCGCAGCGCCGTCGGGTCGCCGGAGGCTGCCGGGGTGCCCGGCACGCCGCGCAGCCAGTCGACGTGCTCGGCGGCGAGCCGCTGCGCCGCAGGGGAGTCGGGCGAGGCATCCGTCTCGCTCAGCTCCGTCCAGGCGCGTGACCGGGCCTTCTGCTCGGCCTGCAGCCGTGTCTTCTCGTCGGGGCTCTTCGCCTCCCACCAGCTCGCACCGCTGGCGTACGCGTCCTTCCCCCAGCGCTGCTCGACCTCGTCGCGGTAGCGCGTGTGGTCGAAGCCGTCGAACATCTCGGTCATCTCCAGGTCCTTTCCGTCTTTGATCGCGGCGAGGGTGCGGCGCACCGACGCGAGCCGCCGCCCGAGCTGCTCCTGCTCGGCGAGCAACGCCCGCACATGCCGATCGAGCGCCTCGGCGACGTCGAGCTGCTCGTCGATCACGCGCCCGATTTCGGGCAGCCCGAGCCCCAGCCGGCGCAGCAGCAGGATGCGCTGCAGCCGCACGAGCGCGTGCTGGTCGTAGTAGCGGTAACCGTTCTCACCGACGCGCGACGGCGGAAGCAGGCCGAGGTCGCCGTAGTGGCGCAGCGTCCTGCTCGTTGTCCCGGTCAGCGCGACCACCTCGGTGATCGGCCATTCCCGCGCCCGCTCGTCTCGCATGTCGACGACGCTAGAGGTTGACGTCGCGTCAATGTCAAGCGGGGCGGGTGCTGCGCTCAGGGTGCGAGAAGACGGGTGACGCTCTCGCGAAGCAGCTCGCGACGGCGCTCGTGGTCGGTGGCGGGCTCGTCGGTCGTGGCTGCGTAGATTCCGCTCGCGGGCGACCAGGTCGACGCGAGCGACACGACGAGAGCGAGCAGCTCGAGAGGGTCGCCTGCTCGCAATCACCACCGCCTGGCAGAGCACCGACAACTCGACTGAGCTGAGGCGAGTGACGATCGAGCGCCGCGAGCTGCGCGATGACGACCTCGCCGTGCGGGTCGACTACTGCGGGGTCTGCCACAGCGACCTGCACGCGATCCACGGTCTGGTCGGGAAGGCCACAAAGGGTCTCGTGCCCGGTCACGAGTTCACCGGAACCGTGACTGACATCGGGCCGGCGGTGACCGGCTTCGCGCCGGGCGACCGGGTCGCGGTCGGTACGGTTGTCGACTCGTGCGGCAAGTGCGCCATGTGTCGGGTCGGGCAGGAGAACTACTGCCTCGAGGGCCCTGTCACGACTTACGGCGGCAAAGACCGCGTCGACGGTACGACGACCCAGGGCGGCTACAGCCGCGAGTACATCGTGCGGTCCTCGTTCGCCTACCCCCTGCCGGAGGGCCTCGACCCAGCGGCGGCAGCACCACTGCTCTGCGCCGGCATCACCGTGTGGGAACCGCTGCGCGCCGCGGGCGTCGGCCAGGGCAGCACGGTCGCCGTCGCCGGCCTCGGTGGCGTCGGGCATCTGGGCGTGAAGTTCGCCGTCGCCCTGGGTGCCGAGGTCACGGTGCTGAGCCGCACACCCGACAAGGCTGCAGACGCGCGCGCACTCGGGGCGACGGAGCTCGTCGACACGACCGACGAGGCGCAGCTCGCCGCGGCCGCGGGGCGGTTCGATTTCATCCTCGACACGATCTCGGCCCCGCACGATCTCGCGCCGTTGCTCGACTTGCTCGCCCTCGACGGCACGCTCAGCGTGGTCGGCGCGCCGCTGCCGACGCAGGTGCCGCTGATGCTGCTGACACGCGGCCGACGCAAGCTGACCTCATCGGGCACGGGCGGTCGCCGCGGCACTGCCGAGATGCTCGCCTTCGCGGCCGAGCGCGGCATCGTCGCCGACATCGAACGGGTGCCGTCGACGCAGGTCTCCGAGGCGCTCGACCGCCTCGAACGGAACGAGGTGCGCTACCGCTTCGTGCTCGACCTGGCCGATCTCGAGGAAGCGCCTGGGTCGGCCGACTAGCTAGAGCCCGCGACTCGTCGGGCCCGCTACTGCAGTGGCGGTGGTGCGCCGGGTGGTGCCGTGGTTTGGAGGTGCGCGGCGGTTCCATTGCCCACCGGTTTCCAGTCGATGGTTCTTCCGCCGTAGGCGTATCTGACTTCTGGTGTGCCGTTTGTCATGCGGATCTGCCAGGGGCCGGTGTCGATGTCGTGGTGGTGGAACCAGCACAGGTTGACGCCGTTGCCAATATCGGTGGCACCGCCGTCGCGGTAGCTGATGACGTGGTGGACTTCGCACCACTGGGCGGGCACCGAGCAGTCGGGGATCAAACAGGTGCCGCCGTCTCTGAGGGAGATCGCGCGCCGCTGCCGACGGGTGAACCCGCGCGTACTTCTGCCGAGGTTCAGGACGGCGCCCTGGTCGTCGAAGATCACGGCCTGGGTCCCGCCCGTGCACGCGGCCTGCACGGCCTCGCTCGCGGGGACGGGACCGGGGGTGCCGGCGTAGAACGCGAGCCCGGCACCGGACTCCAGTTCGCTCAGGGTGGTGGAGAGCCACACGGTGGGGTGGTCGCCGGCCATGTCGGGCATGTCGACCGAGCGGGCCGCGAGCGCGAACACGTCGCGGAGGTGGTCGGCGTCGGCCTGCCCGGCCGTGCGCGCATCACCCGGTGCGTCCTCCGCGACGGGCTGGAAGGTGACGGTCTTCTTCCCCTTCGGGTTCCGCAGCCCGTCGAGCACGGACTTGATCACGGAGGCGTGCCCGGTCGGCAGCCGCCCGGACACCCGTGCGGACCCGTCGATGACGGGGCTCATCCAGAAGAACCGCTCGGCCATAGCCTTCTTCGCCTGCTCCTGAACGACCTCGACCGTCAGGCCCGCAGCCGTCTCGGCCGCCTTCGCCCTCACCTCGTCGGCTCCAGTGCTCACCGCGAGCTCCACGAGCTCGGTCTGCGCGGCTTCGAGGTCACCCGCGTCGGCGGTGGATGCGGCTTTCTTCAGCTCCCCGCTGATCGCCGCGGCAGCCTCCCGGCCGATCCGCCCATCCAGCACCGCCGCCTCCACAGCCGGAAGCCCGGCAAGGTCGGCAGCCTCCGTGACGAGTCTCTGCGCCTCCCTCCCGGAGGACCCCGTCAGCCCCGACAAGGCGGCCGCCGCGGTCTTGAACCCCAACCGGCGCGCCAAAGAACCCGGATCATCGGCCGCAGAACGCCGGGCCATCTCAGCCGCCACAGCCAGCTTCACCGCACCGACCTGCCGCTGCGCGGCCTCCGCGTCCTCCACCAGCCGGATCAGCTGCCCGTCCGTCAGCACAGCAGGGTCCACCGGCAGCGCGCGGCCGAGACGCGTGAGCGTCTCACACGCTGCAGCACCGACCTTCGACATGCTCCGAGTCTACCAACCCGTCACCCACATTGGAAGCCAAACAATAGAACAGTTATTCACACCCCGGCGCGACACCACGAGTTTCACACAGCCACCGACACCGCGACCCGGACGAATCAGTACCTGAGCCGCAGCCCCCGCGGCGTCTCGCTGAACCCGGCTGCGGCAAGCGCCTCGCCGAGCGGGGTGCCGAGCACGAACCCGCCGTTGGCCGACTCGATCGCGAGCCGATCGGTGCCCCCGCGGCGCACGAGCTGCGCGACCGACGCAGCGGCCGCGCCGAGCACCGGCGCGTCCGAGCTGAACGCGAGCACCGTCTTCCCGCCCCGCTCGATGTACAGGACCAAGGCCCCATCGACGAGCGCGACGAGCGCGCCGGCCTTCCGCCCCGCACGATGGCCCGAGGAGCCATCGGCGGCCGCCGGCGGATCGGGCCAGGGCAACGCCGCGCCATACGGGTTCGCCGGGTCGGTCGCCGCCAGTGTCACCGCGGAAAGCAACGGATCGGCCGTGGCATCCGCCACGAACCCGCGCAGCCGGTCGACCGTCGGCGAGCTCGCGAACTGCGCTGCGCCGAGCGTCTCGATGAAGTACCCGCGTCGCACCTGACCGGCCTGCTCGAATTCGGCGAGCACGCGATATGCGAGCGCGAAGCCACCGGGCAGCCCCTCGCTCTGGACAGCGCCACGGGTCACCACGCCGTAGCGGTCGAGCAGGTTCTCGGCCGCAGCATGCGCGCGCAGCGTCGGGTCGGCGGTGCCGAGCGGCAACAATGACCAGCGCCCGGCGACGGTCGGCGGCCCCGTGCGGGTCGGCACATTCGGGCGAGCGATCGTCGACGACGCGAGCTGCATGCGCCCGCCCCGGAACATGCGCGTGCGCGGCGCCCGGGCCGGCCGCTTGTGCGCGGCGCGGCTACCGGTGAGCGCCCGCACCGGTGCGAGGGTGTCGTTGGTCACGAGGCCGGCCCACACGAGATCCCACAGGGCGGTCTCGAGCACGGTGTCGTCTTGCGAGCCGACCGCGTCGGACAGCTGCCGGAAGAAGAACCCGCCGCCCGCTCCGAGCGTCGTCAGGATCTCGCGCTGCAACTCGTCCGTCTCGAAATCCATCGGGGCTGCGAGCGTCAGCGGCGCGTTCTCCGCCAGGTGGAAGCTGAGCCACCCGTCGCGCCCCGGAATCGTGCCGGCGCCGGCCCAGATGACCTCGCCGCTCGCTGTCAGCTCGTCGAGCATAACGGGCGCGAAATCGGGCACGCGAGACGGCAGGATCAGCGACTCCCATGCGGATGCCGGCGCGCGCACCCCAGCCAGCTGCTCGATGACGGATGCCACCCCGTCGACGCCCTTCATCGAGAGCGTCCCGACGTGCTGCCACTCGGGAAGGAACCGCGCGTAGGCAGCCGGCTCGACCGGCTCGACCTCGTGCCGCAGCGCCGCGAGCGACAGTCGCCGCAGACGGCGCAGCACGTCGGCGTCGCACCACTCGGTACCGGTCGCGTGCGGCCGGAACTCGCCCTCGACGACGCGGCGCTCGTGCGACAGCCTGCGCAGCGTGTCGGTGACGACCGCGGTTCCGAGGCCGAAGCGCTCGGCCGCCTCGTCGGCGGCGAACGGCCCGTGCGTGCGCGCGTAGCGCCCGACGAGGTCGCCGAGCGGGTCGGCGACCGGCTCGATGAACGCCGTCGGCACCCCGATCGGCAGGGGCACCCCGATCGCGTCGCGCAACCGCGGGGCATCCTCGATGGCGGCTATGCGTTCGACCCCGGCGAGGGATACGCGCAGCGCGCGCTTCGCGACGACGAGATCCTCGATCGCAGTGGTCAGCTCCGCGGCATCCCCGGCGAATCGCTCGCCCAACTCGGGAACCGACAGCGGCCCGAGCACGCGCAGCAGATCGGCGACGCCTTCGAGCCCGCGCGCATGTCGCTCCTCCGGAAGGCGCTGCAGCTCGCCCTCGACGCGCGCGATCACGGTGGGGTCGAGCAGCTCGCGCAGCTCCGAGCGCCCGAGCAGCTGCCCGAGCAGCTCGGTGTCGACCGTCAGTGCGGCGGCCCGGCGCTCGGCGAGCGGCGAGTCGCCCTCGTACATGAACGCCGCGATGTACCCGAACAGCAGGTTCGACGCATACGGTGACGGCTTCTCGCTCATGGTCTCGACGAGCCGGATCTTCCGCTGCTCGATCTTCTTCACGAGCTCGCGCAGCGCGGGCAGGTCGTACACGTCCCGCAGGCACTCGCGCATCGTCTCGAGGATGATCGGGAACTGCGGGTACTTGTGCGCCACCTCGAGCAGCTGCGCAGAGCGCATGCGCTGCTGCCAGAGCGGATTCCTGCGACCGGGGTCGTACCGCGGGAAGAGCAGCGCCCGCTGGGCGGCCTCGCGGAAGCGCGCCGCGAACAGCGCCGACCCGCCGACCTCCTCCGTCACGACGGAATCCAGCTCGTCGGGCGCGAACACGAACAGCTCGGCCCCCGGCGGCTCGGCGTCTGAGTCCGGCAGCCGCACGATGATCCCGTCATCGGCGGCGAGCACCGCGCCCTCGAGCCCGAGGCTCTCGCGCACGCGCCGCCCGACGGCGAGCGCCCACGGCGCGTGCACCATCTGCCCGTAGGGGGAGTGCAGCACGATGCGCCAGTCGCCCAGCTCATCGCGGAACCGTTCGACGACGAGGGTGCGGTCGGTCGGCAGATGCCCGGTCGCGGTCTTCTGGTCGTCGAGGTAGGTCAGGAGGTTCCGGGCGGCGCGCTCGTCGAGCCCGTCGGCGAGCAGCCGCTGCGAGGCATCCGCCGCATCGCTCGAACCCAACTCGCGCACGAAGCCGCCGAGCGCCTCGCCCAGTTCGGCCGGCCGGCCGATGCCGTCGCCGTGCCAGAACGGCACGCGCCCCGGCTCGCCGTAGGCCGGGGTCACCATCACGCGGTCGTGCGTGATCTCCGCGATCTTCCAGCTCGTGGTGCCGAGGGCGAAGACGTCGCCGACGCGCGACTCGTAGACCATCTCTTCGTCGAGCTCGCCGACCCGGCGCGGCGCCTTGTCGTCGGCCCCTGCGACCATAAACACCCCGAACAGCCCGCGGTCGGGGATCGTGCCGCCGCTCGTCACCGCC
The DNA here is from genome assembly GCF_003627055.1 of Gryllotalpicola protaetiae. NCBI lineage: Bacteria > Bacillati > Actinomycetota > Actinomycetes > Micrococcales > Microbacteriaceae > Gryllotalpicola > Gryllotalpicola protaetiae. Next base: position 1,103,583 of record NZ_CP032624.1, on the reverse strand, counting down.
AGTCGGCTCGCGCCGGGGCGCGAAGACAGCACGCCGCGTTCGCGATCCCACACGAGCCGCGGGCGCAGCTCGCCGAACTCCTCACTGGGATAGCGGCCCGACAGCAGGTCGAGCACGGCCTCGTATGCCCCGCGCGGAAGCGTGGCGAACGGCGCCGACCGCCGCACGGTGTCGAACCACCCGTCGACGTCGACCGGGGCGACCGACACGGCCGCGACCGTCTGCTGCGCGAGGATGTCGAGAGGATTCTGCGGCACGCCGATCTTCTCGATGAGCCCCGCCCGCATGCGCTCGGTCGCGAGCGCCGACTGCACGAGGTCGGCGCGGTGATTGGGGAACAGGATGCCCTTCGACACCTCGCCCACCTGGTGCCCGGCACGGCCGATGCGCTGCAGCCCGCTCGCGATCGACGGCGGCGCGGCCACCTGCACGACGAGGTCGACCTCGCCCATGTCGATGCCGAGCTCGAGCGAGCTCGTCGCGACGACGCAGCGCAGCCTGCCCGTCTTGAGGTCGTCTTCGATGGTGGCCCGCTGCTCCTTCGACACCGAGCCGTGGTGGGCGCGCGCGAGCACCGGCGCGTCGGGCGAGACACCGCCGGTCGTGCCCGATTGCCCGACCAGCTGAGCCGGGAACGAGGTCATGGCCTCGGCTTCGAATCCGAGCCTCTCGGCGTACAGCTCGTTGAGCCGCGCCGTCAGCCGCTCGGTCGTGCGCCGGCCGTTCGCGAACACGATGGTCGAGCGGTGCGCGAGCACCTCATCGAGCACGGCTTCATCGACGTGGGTCCAGATGGTGCCGCCCACCTTGTCCCCGCCCGGAGCATTCTGCAGCTCGCGCATGTCTTCGACCGGCACGATCACCCGCAGATCGAACCGCTTCTGCGACCCCGGCGCCACGATCGTGGTCGGGGCTTGCCCCGACAGGAACCGTGCCACCTCCTCGGGCGGCCGCACCGTCGCCGACAGGCCCACCCTCTGCGCAGGCTTCGCCAGCAGTTCGTCGAGCCGCTCGAGCGACAGCGCGAGATGGGCCCCGCGCTTCGTCGCCGCGACCGCGTGCACCTCGTCGACGATCACCGTCTCGACCTCGCGCAGCGTCTCGCGCGCGCCCGACGTCAGCATGAGATACAGCGATTCGGGTGTTGTGATCAAGATCTCGGGCGGATGCCGCAGCAACCGCTGCCTCTCACTCGACGGTGTGTCGCCCGACCGCACCCCGACGGTCACCTCGGGCGGGTCTTCCCCCAGACGTCTCGAGGTCTGCGCGATGCCGACGAGGGGGCTGCGCAGGTTCCGCTCGACGTCGACGCCGAGCGCCTTCAGGGGCGAGATGTAGAGGACTCGTGTGCCTGACCTCGGGCGTCGAGACGCCGGCTTCGCCGGTATCTCAGCCGCCGGAGGTTCCGTCATCAGCCGGTCGATCGCCCACAAGAAGGCCGCGAGCGTCTTGCCGGACCCGGTCGGCGCGATCACGAGGGTGTTGCGACCCGAGGAGATGGCCTCCCACGCGCCGAGCTGGGCGGCTGTGGGCGCGCTGAAGGCGCCCGCGAACCACTGCCGGGTCGCGGCCGAGAAGCGCTCGAGCGTGTCGGTCATCGTCATTCATTCGACCACGGACGGCCGACATCCGCCCGGGTCGCCGGTGACTCCCTTATTGTTCGGGTATGGCAGTGCGCACCCCGGACCCGTACCCCGACGGCCGCCCTGAAGACGATGAGCCGCCGAGCTACGGCCCGGCGTGGCTCAGCGACATCGAGCTGGAGCAGATCCGGCACCGCATCCCGATCCTCTACGTCGAGGCCGTCCCAGTGCACGTCGACGGCATCGGCCGCGTGATCGACCTGGGTCTGCTGCTGCGCGGTACACCGCTCGGCGAGATCACGCGCACGATCGTGTCGGGCCGCGTGATGTACGGCGAGACGCTGCGCGAGGCGCTGTTCCGCCACCTCGAGAAGGACCTCGGCCCCATGGCGTTCCCGCAGCTGCCCGCCTCGCCCGTGCCGTTCATGGTCGCGGAGTACTTCCCCGCCCCCAGCGAGACGCCGTTCGTCGATGAGCGCCAGCACGCGGTCTCGCTCGCCTATGTCGTGCCGGTCACGGGCACGACGGAACCCCGGCAGGATGCGCTCGAACTCACCTGGCTGACGCCGACTGAGGCGGCGTCAGACGCGGTGTGCTCGGAACTCGAAGGCGGCCGGGGCGCTCTCGTCCGCGCAGCCTTGGCCTCGGTGGGCGCCCTGCCCTAGCGGCTGCCCCTGCGACACCTCGTGGATCTCGTCGGCCACGAGTCGGTTGACGCGAAAGCTAGACCCGAGGATGCCTCACCGCAATGCGCGGCTGCGCGCGGCCCGCACCATCCGGATCTCGCGGGGCGCTTCGCCCTGCGCTGCGCCATCCGCCGCGAATCCGTTGCGCGCGTAGAAGGCCTGCGCGCGGGGGTTCGGGTCGGCGACCCAGAGGACGGATGCGCGCTCAGTGAGCACCTCGTCGAGGAGTTGCTGCCCCGCGCCGCTGCCGTGGTGGGCTGTGAGCAGGTACAGCACGTAGAGCTGCCAGTCGTGCGGCGAGTCGGTGTCTTGGGCGGGCCCGGCGAGCGCGATCCCGACGATCTCGCCATCGATCTCGGCCACGGCCGCGCGGGTGCCGCGATCGGCGTCATCGAGAGTCCGGTTCCACATCCGCTCGCGGCGTTCGACGAAGTCAGAGGCGTCGAGGACCTCGTCGGGAGCTTGCCCTCGGTACGTCTCCTGCCACGCCTGCACGTGCACGCGGGCCATGCCGGCCGCGTCCGCCGGCGTTGCAGGCCGCACCACGATCGCGCTCATGCGCCGACGCTAGCCGAAAAGAAGACCCGGTCGATTCCAGATCGACCAAACCCGGGCGAATTGCCGCGTTTTGTGCAAACCAGGATTTGTGCCGCCCGTCTTCTGCATTTCGCGCGCTGCCCACAACGGCGAGAAGTGCCGCGATGCTGTCTCAGCTGTGGGCTGAGCGCATCACGGCACTTCTCGGTGGCGCATGCCGGCGCGGGTTACGGGCGCGAAGCCCGGCGCGGGGTGCGCGGCGACGCGGACGGCGTCGAGGTCGAGTACGTCGGGCGCGGGGCGCCATCACTGCGGCGGGCGGATGCCTGGCCCGACGCGCCGCGCGACGACGCCTGGCCCCGGCCGGCGCTCGAAGCTTGGCCGCCACGTTGTCCGCGCGACTGACCCGGCGCCCCCTGACCGGCGCCGCGCTGGCCGCGAGGCTGGTCCGACGAACCCTGACCGGCGCCGCCCTGGCCGCGACGACGGCCCTGACCAGCGCCCCGCGGCTGCCCGCCCTGCGACGACGCACCCGGCTGCTGGCCGCCCTGGGCCTGTCCGCCTCGGCGCGATCCGCCCTGGCGCTCGCCCTGCTGGCCGCTGCCGTTCGACGCACCGCCGGCACCGCCGCCGCGACGTGCACGCTTGCGCTGCGCGTTCGCGCCGGTCGAGGTGCCGCCCTGCGAGGCACCGCGCGCGGGCAGCTCGGGCTTCACGTACGGAACCAGGTCGACAGGAGAGCCCACGAGCGAGACGACCTGCGGCGAGGCATCCGTCACCTGCTCGAACTCGACGCGAATGGCGGCCTTGCGCAGCAGATCGCGCAGATCGCGATGCTGCTCGGGCAGGGCGATGGTGACCACGTCACCGGCCGAGCCGGCACGCGCGGTGCGGCCGGAGCGGTGCAGATACGCCTTGTGCTCGACGGGCGGGTCGACGTGCACGACGAGCTCGACGTCGTCGATGTGCACGCCGCGCGCAGCGACGTCGGTGGCGACGAGCACGCGCACTGCGCCCTCGTGGAAGGCCGCGAGGTTCCGGTCGCGCGCGTTCTGCGACAGGTTTCCGTGCAGATCGACGGCAGGAATGCCGCCCTCCGTCAGCCTCTTCGCGAGCTTCTTCGCCTGGTGCTTGGTGCGCATGAAGAGGATGCGGCGTCCCGCGCCGCGGGCGAGCGCGTGCACGAGCGCGTCCTTGCCCGCCCCCGACTCGACCGAGAACACATGGTGGGTCATGGCCGACACATGCGAGGTGGCCTCGTCGACCGAGTGCAGGATCTCGTCGCGCAGGTAGCGCTTCACGAGCCTGTCGACGCCGTTGTCGAGCGTGGCGGAGAACAACATGCGCTGGCCCACCTTGGGCGTCTTGTCGAGGATGCGCGTGACGACCGGAAGGAATCCGAGGTCAGCCATGTGATCGGCCTCGTCGAGCACCGTGATCTGAATGGCGTCGAGCGACAGCACGCCCTGCTTCATCAGGTCGTCGAGGCGGCCGGGCGTGGCGACGATGATGTCGACGCCGGCGCGCAGTGCGTCCTCCTGGCGCTTCTGGCTGACGCCGCCGAAGATCACGGTCGTCGTGAGGCCCATGGCCTGCGCGAGCGGGGCGAGGGTGTTGTCGATCTGGGTGGCGAGCTCTCGGGTCGGCGCGAGCACAAGACCGCGGGCCTTGCGACCGCGGGCAGGACGGGAGGCACCGGATGCCTCGCCGAGCCGTGCCGCGAGCGGCACCGCGAACGCGATGGTCTTCCCGGAGCCGGTCTTGCCGCGGCCGAGCACGTCGCGGCCCTTCAGCGAGTCGGGCAGGGTCGCGACCTGGATGGGGAACGCCTCGGTGCGGTCCATCGCGGCGAGGGCCGCGACGACGGGGGCGGGAACGCCGAGTTCGGCGAAAGAAGTCATGAAGTTGTATGCCTTTCCGGGCATGAAGCCGCGCACGCCTGCATCAGGCAGGCAACGATGCGCGGGATATATCGGTCGCACGCGGGCGGATGCCAGCGCGGTGCGCCGTCTGAGACGAGGGGTCGTATCACGACGCGGGCGCGAGCGCAGGACGGCTCGCGACCTGACCAGTCTACCTGCTGGCCGCTGAGCGCCGTTCCCTCACCGGTTCCGACGCCGCCACACGAGCTTGAGGCTCGACCAGTCGCTGTCGAGAGCGGCGACCTTCACGTCGACGAGACCGACCTCGAGCGCGACCGCGCGCACCGTCTCGTCGGTCACGTCGCTCGCGTGCCCGGCGGCTTTGCGGGGCCAGGCGATCCAGAGCGCGCCCGCGGGCTTGATGCGCTCGCGTTGGGTCTCGATCAGATCGACGACGGATGCCTGCTCACGCGCGAAGGCGACGACCACGTCGGCTCCGCCGTCCGCGACGAGCTCGATCGCGGGGAAGTCGTCGTCGGGCGTGAGCGCCCACCCTCCGGGCGCGCCGACCAGCGCGACCCGCGCAGCGTCCCTCAGCCCGAGCTTCTTCCACTGCGGGCTTCCGGAGTAGCCCGTCGCCGGCGAGGCTCCCCTCACGGCATCCGCTCGCCCACCGGCACCTCGACCGGAAGCGTGTTGCTCGGCAGCGCGAGCGGGCACGCCCATTCGGGGTCGTAGGCGCACGACGGGTTGTACGCGAAGTTGAAGTCGAGGATGACCGTGTCGTCCGCTTCCCCCAGCCATGCCCCCTTGATCGTGTCGATCAGGTACCGCCCGCCGCCGTACGTCCCGCCGGGCTTCCCGGCGAGCGCGTCCTTCACGGGAACGAACAGCCCGCCGCCGTACGACGCGAGCTTCCACATGTCGAGCGACCCGATGCCGGGCAGCTCCGCCTTCCCGAGCAGCCGGAACGGGACGATGCCGTCGGTGCCGGTCTCGACGTTCCACTCGCGGGGCTCGCCGGCCGGCTCGATCGAGACCTCGAACCGCCAGTCGGGGTCGTATGCCGAGACGGGCACGCCCGAGAACGCCGCCCGTTCCTCGGGCAAGATCGCCGACGCCGGGTGCGTCGCGAGCAGCTGGTTCCGCGCGAGGACCCAGTACGCGTGCGCGGCCCCGGGGTCGTCGACCTCGGCGACGGCCCGCACGTTGTCGTACAGCTCGAAGGTCCGCCGGCGCCAGTCGAGCGTGTCGAGGGCCGTGCGCGAGGCATCCGTCATGCTCTCAGTCTGTCCCCGAACGCCGACATAGGGTGGAATCCATGCCTCACCCCCAGCCGTCCGAGCGCACTCAGACGAGCTACGAGGTCAGATTCGACTGGGGAATCGAGGGGTTGCGCAGCACGGCGCCCGGCGCGGGCGTCATCGTGATCGTCGATGTCCTCTCGCCCGACCATGGGCGATGGGTTGCGGACGCCTCGCCCTTCGGCGTCCCCGTCGTCGCCGCCGATCTGCGCAACTACTCCGCGGCGGCACGGTGGGTGCTCGCACACCAGCAGCAGCTCGGCCGGCGCGCGAACGTCGCCGTGATCGCGGCGGGCGAGCGCCGCGGCGACGGCACTCTGCGCCCTGCCGTCGAGGACCAGCTCGCGGCCGGCGCGCTGGTCGGTGCGCTCGCCGGGCTCGGCATCGACGCGTGCTCGCCCGAGGCGGCCGTCGTCGCCGCATCCTTCGACGCCATGCGCCGCGCAGTCGGGCATCTGCTCACGGCATGCGTCAGCGCCCGCGAGCTCGCGGCGGTCGATCGGCTCGACGACGTCGCGATCGCGGCGCAGCTCGACGTGTCCGACGTCGTGCCGGTCATGCGCGACGGCGTCTTCCGCGCGGAATAGCGGGCGCCTCGCGCCGGTTCGCGAAAGCATGAAGGCAGTACTCGGAGAGACCGTGATCGCGCAGGCCCCTGAAGAGGACCTCATCCGCATCGAAGGGAACTGGTACTTCCCGCCGGCATCCGTCGACCAGCAGTATCTCTCGACCAGTCCGACCCCCTACACCTGCCCGTGGAAGGGGGAGTGCCAGTACTTCACCGTCACCGTCGACGGGCAGCAGTACCCCGACCGCGCGTGGAGCTACCCGACCCCCTACCCGACGGCGTTCGACCGGGTGGGCAAGGACTTCTCGAACTACGTCGCGTTCTGGAAGGACGTCAAAGTCACGGAAGAGTGACGCGCCGGGCGGGGACCGGTGCGACGATCGGCTCAGACCGCGTCCACGAGGGCCTGGGCGAGCGGATGCCAGGGCCGAGACGCAGGCCCTGACAGCACGAGCCGCCGCGGGCGCGGCGTGGCGAGCGGCTTCATCACGAGGTCGTCAGGCAGCATGCCACGGCCGAGCGAGGGCACGATCGCGACCCCCATGCCCTGTTCGACCATGCGGAACAGGGTGCTCATCTCGCGCACCCGGTGCGAGAACGCGTAGGGCAGGCCCTCGTCGTCGTGCATCCGTTTGACGTGTCCCTCGCAGCCGCCGGTCGAGACGATCAGGCCGTCCTCCGCGAGCTCGGCGAGCGGGATGCCGTCGAGTCCCGCGAGCGGGTGGTCGCAGCGCACGACGGCCGCGAACTCGTCGGTCGCGACGAGCTTGCTGCCCGACGGCGCAGGCGACGGCTCGACCAGGATGGCGGCCTCGACGACCCCCGCCTCGAGCCATTCGGGCATCTCGTCGTCGTCGCCCTCGTAGATCTGGACGTCGACGTTCGGCAGCTTCGCCGCCCACAGCGGCATGAGCTCCGGCAGCAGCCCTTGGCACACCGTCGCGACGGCGCCGAGGCGCACGGTGCCGGCGATCGTGCCGTCCTGCTTGACCGCGCTCTCAAGGGCCGCGACGGATGCCAGCGCCGCACGCGCGTGCTCGAGCACCCGGTGACCGAGCACCGTCAGCGTCACGCCGCCGTCGCGCTGCAGCACCCGGCCGCCGACCTCCTTCTCGAGGCCGGAGACGGCGTGCGACACGGCCGACTGGCTGATGCCGAGCTGAGCCGCGGCGTCCGTGAACGAAGCGCGGTCGACGACGGTGGCCAGAGCGCGGAGCTGCGGCAGGGTGACGCCCATCTGATCTCCTCATCTGTCAATGAGTCAAATGCATTGGCCTCATGTTGGTGCTCGAGGAAATGATATGGCTCATGACCATCACCAGGTCCGATTCGCGCCAGTCGCACGCCGCCCCCGGCGGAAGGCTGGGGTCATGAACTCGGGAACGTCGCGCGGCACAGCCCGTACCGAAAAGACACTGTGGGCCTTCCTCGCCCTTTCTCTGGTGTGGGGCGCGAGCTTCCTGTTCATGAAAGTCGGGCTCGACGGTCTCGCGCCTGCGCAGATCGTCATGGGCCGCATCTGGTTCGGTGCGCTGACGCTCGCCGCGGTCATGACCGTGACGCGACGCCACTGGCCGCGCGATCCGAAGCTGTGGGGCCACATGGTCGTGGTGGCGATCACCTTCGGCGTCGCGCCGTACTCGCTCTTTGCCTGGGCCGAGCAGTCGGTGCCGAGTGGCCTCGCCAGCATCTACAACGCCACCACGCCGATCATGACGCTGCTGCTCACGCCGCTGGTGCTGCGCTCGGAGCGATTGAGCAGGGCGCAGTCGGGCGGAGTGCTCATCGGAATCGTCGGTGTCGTGGTGCTGAGCGCGCCGTGGCAGCTGATCGGGTCCGCCGATCTCGCCGGCAGCGTTCCCGGGCAGCTCGCCTGCCTGGGCGCGACGTTCTGCTACGGCTTCTCGGGCCTGTACCTGCGCCGCTTCGTGTTCGGCAGGGGAGTCGACTCGCTCACCCTCTCGGCGATGGAGATCTGCCTGGCCGCACCGATCGCGCTGCTGCTGCTGCCCTTCGGCGGTCTGCAGCCTGTGCAGGTCAGTGCTCCGGTCGTCCTGTCCATCGCGGCGCTCGGAGTGCTCGGCACGGGCTTCGCGTACATCTGGTACTACCGCGTGCTCGGCGAATGGGGCGCCGCGCGTGCCTCGACCGTCACGTACCTCGCGCCCGTCGTCGGTGTCGTGCTCGGTGCGGTGCTGCTCGGCGAGACCGTCAGCTGGTACGAGCCGGTCGGCGGCCTGATCGTGATCGCGGGCATCGTGGCCAGCCAGCGCGGCTGGCGGATGCTTCGCCGGGCTACTTCGCCTGCGCAGCCGCTTTCCGCACCGCAGCCGAGATCTCACGCCTCGTCCAGCTGATCAGGAACGCGCGCGAGAACGAACGCGAGCACTTCGCGCAGGACAGCGCGCGCGTCGGTTTGCGGTGCCGGTAGTGCACGTGGCCGTTCGGGCACGTGCCGACCCATGGTGCGAGCTCGGTCGGCGTCGGCCCGTCGTGGGTCCGGCCGCCGACGTAGCCGATCGATGTCGCGGTGCGCCGCCAGACGGGCCCGTGGCCTGCGGCCGGACCCGCCAGCGCATGCGCGACCTCGTGCAGCAGGGTCTGGTGCACGTCGTCGTCTGGCCAACTCGCCGCAAGGTACCTGGACACAGAGATCCGTTTGTGCGTGTAGTCGCACAGCCCCGCCCGCTTCTTCGCGTGATCGAACGCGAAGGTCCACGAGGGGTCGAGATGCAGGGCGATGAGTGCGTTCGCCCAGACGCTCACACGAGCCAGTTCAGCCATGCGGAGAGGCTAGAACAAAGGTACGACATTGGACTCGAGCCTACGCTTCACCGTCTCCAGCGCGAACTCGGCCGACTCGATCTGATCCGCGGGCGCGGCGTTCTCGGTGCGCAGGCGCAGCGCCTCTGAGAAGTCGGCGGCGGCGAGATCGTCGGCGCCCTCGTCGAAGAGCACACGACCACGGTGCTGCAGACCGAACGCCTCCAGCTCGTGCCACTCGTGCGTGCGCGCCTCTTCGATGCAGGCGGACAGCTCGGTGACGGCCTCCTCGAAGCGACCCTGGTACTGCAGGATCTGAGCGCGGATCATGCGCGGCCGCTGCAGCGAGCGCCGATCGCCGGTGAAGCGGGCGAGACGGTACGCCTCGTTCGCGACGTCCATCGCGTCATCGAGCGAGCCGCCGACCTTGAGCAGCCAGGCCCTCTCGCAGAGTGCGTCGCGGCTGCGCAGCTCGCCGAGCTCGGCGAGCCGGCGGCCGACCTCGACCAGGTCCACGCGCTCACGAAGTGTCTCAGGGTCGTAGCCGAGGATGATGCTGCTCACGCGGGCAGGCTAACCATGCGTGTGCCGCGACCGGGTGATGCCACGCCCTCTTTCAGCCGGTCCGCGTGATCGTGAGCTCGAGCAGGCGGTCGTCGCCGGTACGCGGGGTGCCGCGCCCGTCGGTGTTGTTCGTCAGCACCCAGAGCGTGTCCGGCGCGACCTGCACGACCTCGCGCAGTCGCCCGAACCGCCCGGCGAAGAGCGAGTGCGTCGTCACCGCGTGGTCGGCCGAGGCATCCGCCACCCACAGCCGCTGACCGCCGAGACCGGCGACGAACACGGTCGCGCCGACCACGGCGAGGTCGCTGGGGCTCGCCTCGTCGGTCGACCACTGCGCCACCGGGTCGACGAAGCCCTGGCGGTGCCCGATGCCCTCGACGACCGGCCAGCCGTAGTTCGCCCCGGGGGTGATGACGTTCAGCTCGTCCCAGGTGTCCTGCCCGAACTCGGCCGCCCACATGGTGCCGTCGCTCGCCCAGCCGATGCCCTGCGGATTGCGGTGACCGAGGCTCCAGACGGGCGAGCCGGGGAACGGGTTGCCGCCCGGCACGCCGCCGTCGGGCGTGACGCGCAGGATCTTCCCGCCCAGATATCCGAGCTGCTGCGCGCCGTCGCGATCGCCTGCGTCGCCGACCGTGACGTAGAGCATGCCGTCCGGGCCGAACGCGATCCGGCCGCCGTTGTGGAAGGTGCCGTGCGGCAGGCCGTCGAGCACGACCTCTGGTTTGCCGAGCGCGCGGGCTCCGGCGGCGCCGGTGAGAGGGATCCGCACCACCCGGTTGTCGCGCGCGGTCGTGAGGTACGCATAGAGCTGATCAGGATGCCCCGGCCGCACCGCCAGCCCGAGCAGGCCGCCCTCGCCCTGGTGCACGACACCGGGCACTGTGCCGGCCGTGCGCGTCGCGCCGTCGACCGTGCGCTCGAGCACGCGCCCGCTGTCGCGCTCGCTGATCAGCGCGTCGCCGCCGGGAAGCAGCGCGATCGACCACGGCGCCCGCAGGCCGGTCGCGAGGGTGGCCGGGTCGCCGACGACGGTCCAGTGCTGCGTCGGCGCGGGCGCCGATGGGCTGCCGGATGCCTGGGCTGTCGGTGCTAGCGTCGGCGCCGGCAGGGCCGCCGTCGGCTCGGGCCGCGGCTCGCCGGGCTGTGTGCACCCGGCCAGTGCGAGGGCAAGGGCGGCCGCGCCGACCGCCGCCGCGGCCGCGCCGCGACGGGCTCGCGCACGCCAGAGCCCGGCCACAGTGCCCCATCATCGTCGCGCGACGTGCGCGACGAAACCGTTTCTGCGGGAGGGCGCCGATGTTCCTCGCCGCGAAGCACAATGGTCGACCGGCCGCGAAGCGAAGCGAAACGCGTCGCCCTCAGCGCCCCGGCTTCACCTGGAAGATCGAGCGTGCAGGCGGGGGCGATGGTGTGGCCGTGGCGTCCGTCACGATCAGGCCTCCGCGTGCGAACTCCTCGAACTCGCCGTCGAGCACCGCAACGGCCGGGTGCGGGCCGGCCGCCATCAGGCGCGGCAGCCACTGCGACGGCAGCGGCGCGGCCGACCCGACGAGCACGAAGTTCCCGAAGCGCCGCCCCTTCACGACCTGCGCCTCGGCCAGCACCGCCGCGTGCGGCAGCACCTGCGCGAGCGTCGCGGCCTGCGACCGGGCGAAACGCAGCGGCGGCCCGTCGGCGACGTTCACGAGCATGATCCCGCCGGGCGACAGCAGGCGCGCGGCCTCGGTGTAGAACTCCTGGCTCGTCACGTGCGCCGGCGTGCGTGCGCCGCTGAAGACGTCGACCACCACCAGGTCGGCGGTTCCGAGCAACCCGCCAGGCAGCTTCGCGAGCACCTCCCGCGCGTCGCCGTAGCGCACCCGCACGTCGGCCCCGCGCTGCAGCGGCAGCACCGAGCGCACCAGCTCGACGAGGTTCTGCTCGAGTTCGATCACCTGCTGGCGACTGCCCGGCCGCGTCGCCGCGACATAGCGGGGCAACGTCATCGCGCCCGCCCCCAGGTGCACGGCGGTGATCGGGGCGCCTGGCTCACCGATCAGATCGATGATGTTCCCCATGCGCTGGATGTACTCGAAGAACAGATTCGACGGGTCCTCAAGGTTCACGTGCGACTGCGGCGTGCCGTCGACCACGAGCTCGTACGCCCCCGGGATGAAGCGGTCGCGCTCGATCACCGCGCGATACCCGGAGTGCTTCAGGATCACAGACGGGTCGTCGCTCATGCATCCAATCTATTGATATTGATATTGATAGTGATCTTGAGATCGATGCAGAACGGATGCCTGGGCCGAAGCGCCGAGGATCAACGGATCAGCACCTCGTGGATCTTCTGCAGGTGCGTCGCCAGCAGGGCATCGAAGCGGTCGCCGTCGCGCGCCTCGATCGCGTCGACCAGCGCGGCGTGCTCGCCGACGACGTCGCCCGCGATGAGGTCGGTCGGGATCGACGAACGCGCCATGCGCACCTGCCGGTCGTACAGCGTCGAGTAGAACTGCGCGATCAGGGCGTTGTCACCCGCGCGGATGATCGCCGCGTGGAACTCCGCATCGGCCAGCGCGTAGCCTCCGAGGTTGCGGTCGGCGATGCGGTCCTTCTGCAGCTGCAGGTTGTCGCGCAGCTCGGCGACGAGGCGCTCGGTGCGCTCAGCGCTCGTCGTCGCCTGGCGGACGGCATGCGTCTCGAGCACGTTGCGCGCGTCGATGACGTCGCGCGCCTCGCTGCGGGCGATCGGGGTGATCATGGCGCCCCGCTTCGGGTACAGCTTCATGAAGCCCTCGGCCTGCAGGCGCAGGAACGCCTCGCGCACGGGCGTGCGGCTGATGTTCAGCCGGTCGGCGACCTCGCCCTCGCTGATGAGATCGCCCCCGGCGAGCTCGCTGGTCAGGATGCGGGCCTTGACGTCCTCATAGGCGCGGTCACCCGCGGCAACGGTGTTCTTCTCCGGCATACACACAATGATAGATACAACTCCCGTATCCGTGTAGACCCACGCGGCAGGTCGGTACAGCCGCGAACTCCACCCGCCGCTCCACCCAGGGGTGGTGGGCACTGAGCGGCCCGCTCGCGACCATTGTCATCATGACCTTGAACGTGCAATACCTCCTCGACGCGGTGCTCGGCCTCGCCGCCATCGCCTGGATCTGCTACCGCCAGATGACCTGGCGCGTCGTCGACCCCGCCCGCATGTGGCGCGGGCCGCTCATCTTCGCCATCGTCGGCGTCGGCATCATCGTGACCGGCTCGAAGACGATCACCTTCACCACGCTCGACATCGCGCTGCTCGCGGTCGAGCTCGCCATCGCCCTCGGCGCCGGCGCGGCGATGGGCGCCATCGCCCACTTCCGCCTGCTGAGCAGGGAACGCGCGGCGGCGTACGAGGCGAACCGCCGTCCGTCCCGCACCGGCGGCGCCCTCGCCCCTGTCGAGTACGAGAGCCGCACCAGCTGGGTGGGCGTCGCGCTCTGGTTCGTGATGATCGCCGTGCGCGTCGGCCTCGAGTTCTACGGCCAGCACATGGGAGCTGCCGCGGGTGCCTCGACGGGCATCATCCTGCTCGTCCTCGCCGCCAACCGCGTCGCCCGCACGGCCGTGCTCGCGTGGCGTCTCGAGCAACACCGCCAGCAGGTCGCGACCCTGGCACGATGACCCTTATGGACGCATCCGACCGCCGCCTTCTGCCGCTGGTGCTCAACGCCATCGGCATGGCGGTGGTCGTGTATGCGTTCGTCGCGACCGGCGCGACGCGCCATGGCGGCTGGCTCGTGATCGCGACGATCCTGGCGCTGCTCACCTGGGCCGTGGTCGAGCTGCTGCAGTGGCGCTTCGTCGGCACCCTGCGCCGACGCAGCGCGCTGCGCGTCGTGCGCCGCGTCGCGACGGTCCTCGGTGTCGTGGTCGCCTCGTTCGCGCAGGCGCCGAGCGAGGGCCTGCACACGGCGCCGCTCGCGATCCTCGTGATCCTCGCAGTCTCGGACGAGAGCGAGCCGATCTGGTTCGGCGCGAGCGTCTCCGCCCTGTCCTTCATCCTCACTCCGATCGGGGCCGTGCTCGCGCACGCGGGCCCCGGAACACTGCTCGGCTACCTGGCCGGCAACGCGGTCTGGCTGCTGATCGGCGTCTCGCGCCGGCAGGCGCGCACCGCCACGCGGCGCAACCAGGAACTCGCCGAGCAGCAGCGCGAGCTCGCCCAGCAGGAGGCGACCGCGAGCGCCCTCGCCGCCCGGCAGGCGGCGGCCCGCGACATCCACGACGTGCTGGCGCACAGCCTCGGCGGGCTCGTGATCCAGCTCGACGCCGCAGAGGCCCTGCTCGAGTCGGGGCGCACGGAGGCCGCGCACGCGAAGGTCACCCAGGCCAGACGGCTGGCGACCGACGGGCTCACCGAGGCGCGGCGCGCGGTCTCCGCGCTGCGCGCGCCAGGCGATTCGGATGCCGCCGAGCAGACCCCCGCCGATCTGGCCGGCGCCGCGGAGCGGCTGCTGCGCGCGCACCGCGAGCTCGGGGGAGAGGTCGATGCGCACGTCGACCTGGGCGCTGCACCGCCGCTCACGGCATCCGTCGCCACGGCTTTCGAGCGGGCGCTGCAGGAATCCCTGAGCAATGCGCGCCGGCATGCGCCGGGCGAGCCGGTCGCGGTCGAGCTGAGCGCGGCGGGCGGATGCCTGGAGCTCACCGTCTCGAACCCGATGCTCCCCGGCCGAGCCCGCAGCGCGGCCGGCGGCGGCCATGGGCTCACGGGCATGACCGAGCGCTTCGCCGCGCTCGCGGGCGGCCGGGCGACGGCGGCCGAGCGCGACGGGCGATTCGTGGTGTCGGCGTCGGCGTCGGTTGCGCAAGGCTGAGGCCGTGGCATCCCCTCAGATCCGCGTCCTGGTCGCCGACGACCAGGCGATCGTGCGCGACGGTCTCGTGACCGTGCTCGAGCTGCTGCCCGACATCGAGGTGGTCGGCGAGGCCGGGGACGGCGTCGAGGCGGTGCGGCTCGCCGGCGAGCTCGCGCCCGACGTCGTGCTGATGGATTTGAGGATGCCGCAGCTCGACGGCGCCGCGGCCACCGAGCGTGTGCTCGCGCAGGACCCGAAGGTCGCCGTGCTCGTGCTGACCACCTTCGCCGACGACGCCTCGATCGCCTCCGCCCTCAAGGCCGGGGCGCGCGGCTACCTCACGAAGGACGCCGGGCGCGCGGAGCTCGCCGCCGCGGTGCGTGCCGTCGCGAGCGGACAGACGACGCTCGCGCCCGAGGTCGGGGCGAGGCTGATCGGCTCGTTCACCAGTGGCGGGACGCCTCCGGTCCCTGAGCGCTCGGCGCCCGACGGCGACGGCCCGGTGGGCCGTCGCGCGCCGGACGCGGAGCGAGCCGCACTCGCGAGGGCCGAGCACCTGCTCACCCGCTTCCCCGCCCTCACCCCGCGCGAAGCGGAGGTGCTCGCCGAGATCGCCCGTGGCCGCAGCAACCCGGAGATCGCGCAGCAGTTCTTCGTCTCCGTCGCGACGGTGAAGACGCACGTCAACTCGCTGTTCGCGAAGCTCGGCGTGCAGACGCGCGCCCAGGCGATCGCGCTCGCCGTCGGCAGCGCTGACTGACGCCGGGCCGCCACTGGACCGCGGGTGCGAAAAGTACGCCCATGAGCCGGCGAGCGGACATTTCGCACCCCTCGCCGTGCACCAGCATGCTTGAGGCATGAATCTCGACGAGACGCTGCTGAGCGAGACGATCGACGCGCTGTTCGCACCGCGCATCGCGAACGGGGTCACGCCGGGGTCGGTGGTCGCCGTCTTCGACGAGCGCGGCGAGCTCGCGCTCACCCGCGGGTTCGGCCTCGACCGACTCACCGAGGACGGCGCCACGCCCGACGCCGACACGGCGTTCCGCATCGCGAGCTGCACGAAGAGCTTCACGGCGTCGGCCGCCTTGCTGCTGCGCGACCGCGGGGCGCTCGTGCTCGACCAGGCGATCACCGACTTCGTCCCCGAGTTCTGCTGGGCCGACGGCAGCGCCGAGGTGCCGACGCTGCGCCAGCTGCTGTCGATGTCGGGCGGCCTCTCGACCGACGACCCGTGGGCCGACCGGCAAGAGGGACTCAGCGACGAGGAGTTCCACGCTGTGCTCGCCGCCGGCACGCCGCGCGACAGCGTCCCAGGCACGGTCTTCCGCTACTCGAACCTCGGGTACGCGCTGGTCGGGCAGGCGATCGCGCTCGCCGCGGGTGTGCCGTTCATCGACTTCGTCACGGCCGAGCTGCTCGAGCCGCTCGGCTTGACGGCGACCGGATTCCGCGCCGACGGGCGCCCCGGCCGCACCGCGGTCGGCCATCGGCGAGACGTCGCCGGCACCTGGCATCCGCTGCCCTATTCGACCCATGGCGCGTTCTCGCCGATCGGCGGCATCGTGACCACCGCGCGCGATCTCGCCTGCTGGGGCGCGTGGCATGCGAGCGCTCTGACCGACGCGCCGCAGCCCGGCCCGCTCGGCGCGGCGAGCCGCCGGGAGCTGCAGCAGGTGCACCGCACGATCGCGACCACGCGCCCCGGCGTCGAGGAGTTCGGCTACGGCTTCGGTCTTATGGTCGAGAAGGGCGCGAGGCTCGGGCACACGGTGTCGCACTCCGGCGGCTACCCGGGC
Organism: Gryllotalpicola protaetiae; assembly: GCF_003627055.1. Lineage (NCBI taxonomy): Bacteria > Bacillati > Actinomycetota > Actinomycetes > Micrococcales > Microbacteriaceae > Gryllotalpicola > Gryllotalpicola protaetiae. Next base: position 1,087,091 of record NZ_CP032624.1, on the reverse strand, counting down.
TTCAGTGCGCACCTGCGCTGGAACGCGCCCGGCCGGTTCGGCGTGGTCGCGTTCGAGAACGGCACCTACGCCGGCGTGAGCGAGCCGACCACGGCGCTCGTCGACGCCCTCATCGAGCACGGGCAGCGGGCGGCGCCACCGACGCCGTGGCCGGAGACGATCGCGCTCGCCCTCGCCGCAGACCGGCTGATCACGGCGTGGGCGACGGATGCTGCGGCCGACGCGCTGGAAGAGGAAGTGCTCTCGCCCAACGTCGTGCAGGACCAGCCGATCGCGGAGCGCCGCGAGGTGGTCGCGGCGCTCGGGGTGACGCCGACGGACGAGGAGCCGGCGCTCGAGGCATCCGCCTCGCCTGCGTCCGTCTCATGGGTGCGCGCGGCCGCGGGCGGGCGGGTGCGCGTGCGCCTCTCGCTCGCCCCTGTCACGCCGGCGCGCATTCAGACCCTGGCGATCAGCCACGAGAAACCGGCGGAATAACGGGAGAAACCTGGGGTTATACCCCTTGTCGCAATCAGAGTCAAGATTTGGGTGGACAGCGCGACGCGCCGCCCCATATACTTGACCTTTGCGCTCCCTCTCACTCTTGCCTTCATATTGCGGTCGGCAGTGCGTGACCACGTCACGTAACACGCGGGAGTCCTCGTCCAGACCGTCAGTAACTGAGGCCCCATTCGCGATGGGCCTTCGGAGGTTATTTCCTTGGCTGCTGCTCGCAACGCATCGACCACCAACCCTAAGAACGGACGAGACCACACTCGTCTTTCGTTCGCAAAGATCACAGACACCCTGACCGTTCCCGACCTGCTCGCCCTCCAGACGGAGAGCTTCGACTGGCTGGTCGGAAACGACGCATGGAAGGCGCGCGTGGCCGAAGGCCTCGCGCAGGGTCGTCAGGATCTGCCCAGTCACACCGGCCTCGAGGAGATCTTCGAAGAGATCTCGCCCATCGAGGACCTCGGCGAGACCATGCAGCTCTCGTTCACGAACCCGTTCCTGGAGGAGCGGAAGTACTCGATCGACGAGTGCAAGGAGAAGGGCAAGACCTACTCCGCGCCTCTGTACGTCGAGGCCGAGTTCATGAACCACCAGACCGGTGAGATCAAGACCCAGACGGTCTTCATGGGCGACTTCCCGCTCATGACCGACAAGGGCACCTTCATCATCAACGGCACCGAGCGCGTCGTCGTCTCGCAGCTGGTCCGCTCGCCCGGTGTGTACTTCGAGCGCACGCCCGAGAAGACGTCCGACAAGGACATCTACAGCGCCCGCGTGATCCCGAGCCGCGGTGCGTGGCTCGAGTTCGAGATCGACAAGCGCGACCAGGTCGGCGTTCGCATCGACCGCAAGCGCAAGCAGTCCGTCACGGTGTTCCTCAAGGCGCTGGGCATGACCAGCGAAGAGATCCTCACCGAGTTCGCCGGCTTCGAGTCGATCGCCGCGACCCTCGAGAAGGACGCCATCCTCACGAAGGAAGAGGCGCTCAAGGACATCTATCGGAAGCTCCGTCCGGGCGAGCAGGTCGCCGCCGAGGCCGCCCGCGCGCTGCTCGACAACTTCTACTTCAACCCCAAGCGCTACGACCTCGCCAAGGTCGGCCGTTACAAGATCAACCGCAAGCTGGGCCTCGACAAGCCGCTCACCGACTCGGTGCTGACCGTCGAAGACGTCGTGCGCACGATCAAGTACCTCGTGTCGCTGCACTCGGGCGAGACCGAACTGGCCGGCGTCCGCGACGGCAAGCCGGTCACCATCCGCCTCGACGTCGACGACATCGACCACTTCGGCAACCGTCGCATCCGCGCCGTCGGCGAGCTGATCCAGAACCAGGTCCGCACGGGTCTCTCCCGCATGGAGCGTGTCGTGCGTGAGCGCATGACCACGCAGGACATCGAGGCGATCACCCCGCAGACCCTGATCAACGTGCGCCCCGTCGTGGCCGCGATCAAGGAGTTCTTCGGCACCTCGCAGCTCTCGCAGTTCATGGACCAGAACAACCCGCTCGCCGGCCTGACGCACAAGCGCCGCCTGTCGGCGCTCGGCCCCGGCGGTCTGTCGCGTGAGCGCGCAGGCGTCGAGGTCCGTGACGTCCACCCGTCGCACTACGGCCGCATGTGCCCGATCGAGACCCCTGAAGGCCCGAACATCGGCCTCATCGGCTCGCTGGCGTCGTTCGCCCGCATCAACTCGTTCGGCTTCATCGAGACGCCGTACCGCAAGGTCGTCGCCGGCAAGGTCACCGACCAGATCGACTACCTGACGGCTGCGGAGGAGGACGAGTTCATCATCGCCCAGGCCAACGCGCCGCTGAAGGCCGACGGTCACTTCTCCGACGAGCGCGTGCTCGCCCGTGAGAAGGGCGGCGAGGTCGACCTCGTCCCGGTCGACCAGGTCGGCTACATGGACGTGTCGCCGCGCCAGATGGTGTCGGTCGCGACCTCGCTCATCCCGTTCCTCGAGCACGACGCCGCGAACCGCGCCCTCATGGGTGCGAACATGCAGCGCCAGGCCGTTCCGCTGCTGCGCTCCGAGAGCCCGGTCGTCGGTACCGGTATGGAGGGCTTCGCCGCGATCGACGCGGGCGACGTCGTCACCGCCGAGAAGGCCGGTGTGGTCCTCGAGGTGTCGGCCGAGGTCGTCACCGTGCAGCTCGACGAGGGCGGCACGCAGGACTACTACCTGCGCAAGTTCGACCGCTCGAACCAGGGCACGAGCTACAACCACCGCGTGATCGTCAACGCCGGCGACCGGGTCGAGGTCGGCGAGGTCATCGCCGACGGCCCCGCCACCGAGAACGGCGAGCTCGCGCTCGGCAAGAACCTGCTCGTCGCGTTCATGCCGTGGGAGGGCTACAACTACGAGGACGCGATCATCCTCAGCCAGAACCTCGTGAAGGACGACACCCTCTCCTCGATCCACATCGAGGAGTACGAGGTGGACGCCCGCGACACGAAGCTCGGCAAAGAGGAGATCACCCGCGACCTGCCGAACGTCAGCCAGGAGCTGCTGGCCGACCTCGACGAGCGCGGCATCATCCGCATCGGTGCAGAGGTCCGCCCCGGCGACATCCTCGTCGGGAAGGTCACGCCCAAGGGCGAGACCGAGCTCTCGGCCGAGGAGCGCCTGCTGCGCGCCATCTTCAACGAGAAGAGCCGCGAGGTGCGCGACACCTCGCTGAAGGTTCCCCACGGTGAAGAGGGCACCATCATCGGCGTCAAGGTGTTCGACTCGCAGGACGGCGACGACGAGCTCGGCTCGGGCGTCAACCAGCGCGTGGTCGTCTACATCGCCCAGAAGCGCAAGATCACCGCGGGCGACAAGCTCGCCGGCCGCCACGGCAACAAGGGCGTCATCTCGACGATCCTGCCGGTGGAAGACATGCCGTTCCTCGCAGACGGCACGCCGGTCGACGTGGTGCTCAACCCGCTCGGCATCCCCGGTCGCATGAACTTCGGCCAGGTGCTCGAAACCCACCTCGGGTGGGTCGCGAAGACCGGCTGGAAGATCGACGGCAACCCCGAGTGGGCGAAGGGCCTTCCCGCCGAGGCGCGTGAGGTCGCTCCGAACACCAAGCTCGCGACGCCCGTCTTCGACGGCGCCTCGGAGGAGGAGATTCAGGGTCTGCTCGACTCGACTCTCGTCACTCGCGACGGCGACCGCCTGATCGGGTCCTCCGGCAAGACGGTCCTGTTCGACGGCCGCTCCGGCGAGCCGTTCCCTGACCCGGTGTCGGTCGGCTACATGTACATCCTGAAGCTGCACCACCTGGTGGACGACAAGATCCACGCCCGCTCGACCGGCCCATACTCGATGATCACGCAGCAGCCGCTGGGTGGTAAGGCGCAGTTCGGCGGTCAGCGCTTCGGCGAGATGGAGGTGTGGGCGCTCGAGGCATACGGTGCGGCATACGCCCTGCAGGAGCTGCTCACGATCAAGTCCGACGACATCCTCGGCCGCGTCAAGGTGTACGAGGCGATCGTCAAGGGCGAGAACATCCAGGAGCCCGGCATCCCCGAGTCCTTCAAGGTCCTCATCAAGGAGATGCAGTCGCTCTGCCTGAACGTCGAGGTGCTCTCGGCCGACGGCACGGCGGTCAGCCTGCGCGACACCGACGACGAGGCCTTCCGTGCAGCGGAAGAGCTCGGCATCAACATCTCCGCCCGCTTCGAGTCCTCTTCGATCGAAGAGATCTGAAGCCAGGCCGATAACAGAGAACTTTTCCAGTAGGAGATAAATTGCTCGACGCAACTACTTTTGACGAGCTTCGCATCGGCCTCGCTACCGCTGACGACATCCGCAAGTGGTCGTACGGTGAGGTCAAGAAGCCCGAGACCATCAACTACCGCACCCTCAAGCCCGAGAAGGACGGTCTGTTCGGTGAGCAGATCTTCGGCCCTTCGCGTGACTGGGAGTGCGCCTGCGGCAAGTACAAGCGCGTCCGCTTCAAGGGCATCGTCTGCGAGCGCTGCGGTGTCGAGGTCACGAAGTCGTCCGTGCGCCGTGAGCGCATGGGCCACATCGAGCTCGCCGCCCCGGTGACGCACATCTGGTACTTCAAGGGCGTGCCAAGCCGCCTCGGCTACCTGCTCGACATGGCGCCGAAGGACCTCGAGAAGGTCATCTACTTCGCGGCATACATGGTCATCTTCGTCGACGAGGACGGTCGTCACTCCGACCTGCCCGGACTCGAGAACGAGCTCCGTCTCGAGCTGAAGACGCTCGGCGACCAGCGCGACGCCGCAGTGGCCGACCGCCTCGGCCGCCTCGAGACCGACCTCGCGGCCCTTGAGGCCGAGGGGGCGAAGGCCGACCAGAAGAAGAAGGTCAAGGACGGCGCCGAGAAGGAGATGGCGCAGCTGCGCAAGTCCTTCGACGACGACATCGCCCGTCTCGAGCGCGTGTGGGAGTCGTTCCGCACGCTGAAGGTCGGCGACCTCAAGCCCGAGGACGCCGACTTCAACGAGCTGACCGACCGCTACGGCCTGTACTTCGAGGCCCACATGGGTGCAGAGGCGATCAAGCGCCGCCTGCAGGACTTCGACCTCGAGGCCGAGGCCGAGACGCTGCGCGAGCAGATCGTCACGGGCAAGGGCCAGAAGAAGATCCGCGCGATCAAGCGCCTGCGCGTCGTCAGCTCCTTCCTCGCCACCGGCAACTCGCCGGCCGCGATGGTGCTCGACGTCGTGCCGGTGATTCCGCCGGAGCTTCGCCCGATGGTCCAGCTCGACGGTGGCCGCTTCGCGACCTCCGACCTCAACGACCTGTACCGCCGTGTGATCAACCGCAACAACCGCCTGCGCCGCCTGCTCGACCTCGGTGCGCCCGAGATCATCGTGAACAACGAGAAGCGGATGCTTCAGGAGGCCGTCGACGCACTGTTCGACAACGGCCGCCGTGGCCGCCCCGTGACGGGCACCGGCAACCGCGCCCTCAAGTCCCTCAGCGACATGCTGAAGGGCAAGCAGGGTCGCTTCCGCCAGAACCTGCTCGGCAAGCGCGTCGACTACTCGGGCCGTTCGGTCATCATCGTCGGCCCGACGCTGAAGCTGCACCAGTGCGGTCTGCCCAAGCAGATGGCGCTCGAGCTGTTCAAGCCGTTCGTGATCAAGCGCCTGATCGACCTGGGCCACGCCCAGAACATCAAGGCGGCCAAGCGCATGGTCGAGCGTTCGCGCCCGCAGGTGTGGGACGTCCTCGAGGAGATCATCCGCGAGCGCCCCGTGCTGCTGAACCGTGCGCCCACCCTGCACCGCCTCGGCATCCAGGCCTTCGAGCCGCTGCTCGTCGAGGGCAAGGCGATCCAGCTGCACCCGCTCGTCTGCGCCGCGTTCAACGCGGACTTCGACGGCGACCAGATGGCCGTCCACCTGCCGCTGTCGGTCGAGGCCCAGGCCGAGGCCCGCATCCTGATGCTCGCCTCGAACAACATCCTCAAGCCGTCCGACGGCCGCCCGGTCACCCTGCCCGCGCAGGACATGATCATCGGTCTGCACCACCTGACCACCGTCAAGGAGGGTGCGCTCGGTGAGGGCCGCGCGTTCTCGTCCGTCGCCGAGGCGATCCTCGCGAAGGACCAGGGCACGCTCGACCTCAACGCCAAGGTGAAGATCCGCCTCGCGGACCTCTACCTCGACGAGGACAGCGCCCCCGAGGGCTTCGTGCAGGGCTCCCGCTCGATCGTCGAGACCACGCTGGGTCGCGCCCTGTTCAACGAGGCGCTTCCCGTGGACTACCCGTTCGTCGAGGCCGTCGCCGACAAGGGCCGTATCTCGCAGCTGGTCAACGACCTCGCGGAGCGGTACCCCAAGGTGGAGGTCGCGGCGACGCTGGACCGCATCAAGGACGCCGGCTTCTACTGGGCGACCCGCTCGGGCGTCACGGTGGCCATGTCCGATGTGACCACTCCTCCCCAGAAGAAGGAGATCATCGCCAAGTACGAGAAGCAGGCGGCGAAGGTCCAGGGCGAGTACGACCGCGGTCTCACGACCGACAACGAGCGCCGTCTCGAGCTCGTCAACATCTGGACCAAGGCGACCGAAGAGGTCGCGGCGGCCATGCGCGACAACTTCGAGAAGGACAACACCATCTACCGCATGGTGTCGTCCGGCGCCCGTGGTAACTGGCTGCAGATCCGTAACATCGCGGGTCTTCTCGGTCTGGTGACGAACCCGAAGGGTGAGACCATCGCGCGTCCGATCCTCTCGAGCTACCGCGAGGGTCTGACCGTTGCCGAGTACTTCATCAACACGCACGGCGCCCGTAAGGGTCTGTCCGACACCGCTCTGCGCACCGCCGACTCGGGTTACCTGACCCGTCGCCTGGTGGACGTCTCGCAGGACGTCATCATCCGCGAGGACGACTGCGGCACGAACAAGGGCCTCGACCTGGCGATCGCCGCCGTGAACGTCGAGGGCGTCCTCGTCCGCGACCCGAACGTCGAGAACTCGGTGTTCGGCCGCACGCTGGCTGTGGACGCGATCGGTGCCGACGGCACCGTCGTCGCCGAGGCGGGCTCCGACGTGGGCGACGTGCTGATCGACAAGCTCGTCGAGGCCGGTGTCGAGCGCATCAAGGTGCGCTCGGTGCTGACCTGTGAGTCGGCGGTCGGCGTCTGCGCGAAGTGCTATGGCCGTTCGCTGGCCACCGGCAAGCTCGTCGACATCGGCGAGGCCGTCGGCATCATCGCGGCGCAGTCCATCGGTGAGCCCGGAACCCAGCTGACGATGCGTACCTTCCACCAGGGCGGTACCACCGGTGCTGACGACATCACCCAGGGTCTGCCGCGTGTCCAGGAGCTCTTCGAGGCGCGCACCCCCAAGGGTTCGTCGCCCATCGCGGAGGCCGCGGGCACGATCAAGATCGAGGAGACGGAGAAGAGCCGTCGCGTGATCCTCACGCCGGACAACGGCGACGAGGAGCACGTCTACCCGGTACTGCGCCGGTCGACCCTCCGCGTCGAGGACGGCCAGCACGTCGAGCTCGGCGAGCAGATCATCGTCGGCGCCACCGACCCGAAGGAGGTGCTGCGTGTCATGGGCGTCCGTGCCGTGCAGGAGCACCTGGTCGGCGGCGTGCAGGGCGTCTACCGCTCGCAGGGTGTGCCGATCCACGACAAGCACATCGAGGTCATCGTGCGCCAGATGCTGCGCAAGGTCACCGTCGTCGAGCACGGCGACACCGACCTGCTGCCCGGTGAGCTCGTCGACCGCTCGCGTTTCGTCGAGGTCAACCGCGCCGCCGTGGCCGAGGGCAAGAAGCCCGCGGCCGCCCGCCAGGAGGTCATGGGTATCACCAAGGCCTCGCTCGCGACCGAGTCGTGGCTGTCGGCCGCCTCCTTCCAGGAGACGACGCGCGTGCTCACGCAGGCCGCCATGGAGGGCAAGAGCGACCCGCTGATCGGTCTCAAGGAGAACGTGATCATCGGAAAGCTGATCCCGGCCGGTACGGGTCTGACCCGCTACCGCAACGTGACGGTCGATGCCACGGAGGAGGCGAAGGCGGAGCGCTACCCGAACCGCATCTTCTCCGACGACTCGGTGTTCGACGAGAACTCGCTGTCCTTCGTGGACTTCGACTCGTTCTCGAGCGACGACTACACCCCGGGCACCTACAACTAGGCACCCGGCACGTAGCACCACGGAAGGCCCCCGCTTCGGCGGGGGCCTTCTCGCATCCCCTCGGCGAGAGTGACAGGTCGGTGCTGACGCTTAGGCTGGCCGCGTGAGCGACATCGAGGCCGGCGTCCGCGCCCTGCTCGACGAGCGGCTCGCCCTCGGCGGCTTCTCCGGCGCAGCGGTCGCAGTCGCCGTCGACGGGCTGACCGTACTCGAGCTCGAGGTCGGCACGAAGGCATCCGTCGACGCAAACGGCGAGCGAATCAGCGCGGATGCCGGCGAACCGGTCACTCGCGACACGAGGTTCGACCTGGCATCCGTCACCAAGCTGGCGAGCGCGCACACCCTCCTGAGCCTCGTGGCCGACGGGGCGCTCGATCTCGACGAGCCAGTCGCCGCGAAGCTTCCCGCCTACGGCACCGGGGCCAAGAAGCAGGTCACCCTGCGCCACCTGCTCACCCACACGAGCGGCCTGCCCGCCAGCTGGCACGGGTGGGAGCAGCCGCTGCTGCAGCATCTCGACGCGAGGCCGGCCGGCGCGCCGCCGCTCGAGCAGACCCCCTTCGCGGATCGCGAAGCGCTTCTCGCCGATCTGCTCGCGACCGAGCCGGTGTCGGCGCCCGGCGAGCATTTCCGCTACTCGGACGCCGGCTACAACACCGCGATGGCCCTGGCTGAGACGGTGACCGGCGAGCCGTGGGAGCGACTCGTGGCCGAGCGCGCCCTGCGGCCTCTCGGGCTGGGCGACGAGATCGCGTTCGGCGCCCCGGCCGCGGCGTCCGTCGCCACCGAGTTCGACACCCGCTTCGGCCGCGGCCTGCTGCGCGGCTCCGTGCACGATGAGACCGCGTGGGTGCTCGGCGGCCGCGGCGCCAGCGCCGGGCTGTTCGGCACGGCTGCCGGGCTGCTCGCGCTCGCGGAGGCGCTGCGTGCAGGCGGCGGCGAGATCCTCAGCGAGTGGATGTGGGACGGTCAGCTCGGCCGCATGCTGGGGGCGGGCCGCGAGCGCGACACCCCGTCCGGCTACGACCACAGTCTCGGCCCGCGCATCGGCCAGCTCAACATGATGGGCCGCAGCGGATGGAATGTGCGCGGGCACACCGGCTTCACCGGCACATCGCTCCAGACCGACCGCGACACGGGCATCAGCATCGCCCTGCTGACGAACCGCGTGCACCCGAGCCGCCACGGCGCCGGCATCTCCGGCCTGCGCGGCATGCTGGCCGACGCCGTCTACGTGGCGGTCGGCCGTGCCGACGCAGAGGCGATGAAGCATCCGCTGCCGCCAGAGCTCTGGTGAGTCCAAGCGCGCGCAGACACCTGTGACCTCTTCGGGGGCGGCCGGAGCATCCCCACATCGCCCCTCGGTTATCGTTGAGGCACGCGTCAGAGAGGAGGGGGATTCCGGATGGCTCATCGGCCGCCGTCGCAGCCCCCTGTGCTCTCGGGTTACGACTACAGGTTCCCGCTCGGCACCGGCGGATTCGCCGACGTGTTCCTCTACGAGCAGGATATGCCGCGGCGCTCGGTCGCGGTGAAGGTGCTGCTTTCGAACCTCGTCGACTCCGACGTGCTGCGCATGTTCAACGCCGAGGCCGACGTGATGGCGAAGCTCAGCCCGCACCCGTCGATCCTCACGGTGCACGCGGCCAGCATCTCGGCAGACGGCCGCCCCTACCTGGTGATGGAGTACTGCCCGTCGCCGCTCATCCGCCGCGATGAGAACGGCATCAGCGAGCGCGTCGCCGTCGACCGCGCGCTGCACGTCGCGATCAAGATGGCGAGCGCGCTCGAGACCGCGCACCGGGCGGGGGTGCTGCACCGCGACATCAAGCCGTCCAACATCCTGCTGACCGCGTTCGGCGCCCCGGTGCTCGGCGACTTCGGCATCGCGACGAGCCTCGCTTCGAGCCACCACGAAGACGTGTTCGCGATGAGCGTCCCCTGGAGCGCCCCCGAGGTTCTGAACGAGACCACGACGGGCACCGTGCAGAGCGAGGTCTGGTCTCTCGCCGCGACGGTATACACGCTGCTCGCGGGTCACGCGCCGTTCGAGAAGCCGGACAGGAGTGAGAACTCGCGGGCGAAGCAGCGCATGCGCATCATTCGCGAGCGCCCGCGCACGCTGCCGGCCGACATCCCCGATCAGGTGCAGCGCATCCTGATGCGGGCGATGTCGAAATCGCCCGAGGCGAGGCAGCAGAGCATGCTCGCCCTCGCCCGCGAACTGCAGCAGGCGCAGACCGACCTCGGGCTGCCGATCACACCGCTCGAGCTCGCCGTCGACGAATGGGCGCCGCAGTCGCGGCCTGAGGACTTCGGCAACACGCGTGTTCGCGGCGCTGTCGTCTCGATCGTCCCGGTCGAGAGCAGCCGCACCCGTGCGAAGCAGGCGCACGTCGGTCGCATCGACACGGGGGGCAACACCATCGTGGCGAGCCGCGGCGAGACGGACTCAGAGCGGTCGCGGCCGAGCCCCGCCACCGTGGCAGGCATCGTGGGCGGCGCGACCGCGGTCGTCATGGCGGCGACCGCGGTGTGGCTGGTGTACGCGGGGGTCTTCTAGATGGCAGCCCCTGGGGGGCGGCGCGCGCGGTGGGGAGTCGTGCTGCGCAGCACGTGGTTCAAGGTCAGCGCGGCGGTGGCGGCGACGGGCGCGCTCGTCGCGGGCGGGTTCGTCGCGAGCGGGTACGACGTCGTGCAGACCAAGGTCGACGACAGTGCGGTGTGGGCGCTGCAGACCGGGCAGGGCGAGCGCTATGCCCGCGTCGACACGGCCCTCGGCCAGCTCGACACCGTGAAGAACGTCACGAGTCCGAGCGACCTGGTGCAGGCGAACGGGCGGGTGCTGCTCTACTCTCAGAACGACACGAAGGTGGCCCAGGTCGACCCGGCACAGCCGGCCACCTACACGGGCGCCTCCGCGGGCTTCGCCGACACACCTCCCGGCACCGTGACCGTCGTCCACACCGGCGGCTACGTCGGCTACCTCACCAACACGGGCGCGGTCTACGGTTCGCGTGTCGAAGACGGCACCAAGAAGTCGCAGCCGATCGCGGCGCCGGGCAGCGACGGCAAGCGCATCTACAGCGCGGACACGCTCGCCATCGGCACCGACGGTGTGCTGTACGCCTACTCGCATACGGCGCACACGGTGCTGCGATACGACATCCAGACAGGCAGAACCCTGGGCGCGGATGCTGTGCCTGGAGGCCCCGACCGCCCGGGCGCCACGCTCACCGCGGTCGGGGGCCGGTGGGTGCTGCTCGGCGCGGGCAGCGGCAGCCTCTGGGTGCGCGGGCGGGCGTCGAAGCTGACGACCGGTCTCGACGGCAAGGCCGTGCTGCAGCAGCCGTCGGTCGCGAAGGGCGTCGTGCTGCTCGCGAGCCAGAGCGGGCTGCTCGCGTTCGACATCAAGGACGGCGGTCTCACGAAGCCCGTCACCGGTCAGGCGGGCACGCCCGCCGCCCCGGTCTGGCAGGGGTCGAAGGTGTACGCCGCATGGGTGCAGCAGGGCAACGGCCCTGGCGTGCTGTGGAGCGGGCGATCCCAGCTGTCGGGCCAGGTGACCGGCCGCGTGACCGATCTCGACTACGGCGCGAGCGGGGGCGAGCCGAACGCCCTGCAGCAGACCGCGACGCCGGTGTTCCGCGGCAGCGGAAGCGCCGAGATCCTGAATGACACGACGAGCGGCTGGGTGTGGTCGGTGCCGTCCGGCAAGATCGTCGAGGGGTCGCAGGACTGGGACCTGAACGAGAACACGCAGACCCAGCCGGCCGACGCGAACAGTCCGTCGAACCGCGAGACGAACCCGCTGCCGCCGACCGCGGTCGACGACGCATTCGGGGTGCGGGCCGGCGCGCTCGTCTCGCTGCCGGTGATGCTGAACGACTACGACGCGAACGGCGACGTGCTGTCGATCGTTCCCGGGTCGCTGACCGGGCTGGATCCTGGGTTCGGCACGGCCGCCATCTCGAGCGATGCGCAGACCGTCACCGTCCAGGTGATTCCGAACGCACACGGCACGGCGACCTTCCAATACACGCTCACCGATGGCACGGCGAGCGGCGGCGGCCTGAAGTCGGCACCCGCGACGGTCACGCTGACGGTCAGCCCGCCGTCGGCGAACTCGCCGCCGCTGTGGTGCAACGGCTACTCGCCGTGCCTCTACCAGTGGCCGGACGGAGTCAGCGTCGCTCCGGGTGGCTCGGTCGAGGTGCCCGTGCTGCGCGGCTGGGTCGACCCCGACGGCGATGCGATGTTCGCCGAGTCCGCGGCCAGCGGTCCCGACTACACCGTCAGCGTCTCCCCAGACGGCACCGTCGTCTTCCAGGCGGGCCAGAGCGAGCAGCCGGGCACGGTGACGGTCCCCGTCACGATCTCCGACATCCATGGGGCCACCGCCGAGAAGGACTTGCGCATCGACGTCACCGCGACGCCGACGCTGCAGGTCGAGAACTTCGGGCTGATGACCGCGAAGGACGTGCCGCTCACGGTCAACCCGGCCTCGCACATCCGCGGCGCGAAGGGCACGCCGACGATCGCCAGCGCCACGCTCGCGACCTCGAATTCGGCGAGTGCGGATTCCGGGGCATCGGTCGCGCCGGCCGACGCCACCGTCTCCGTCGACAGTTCGGGTTCCACCTTCGACTTCCAGGCATCCGACCCCGGCAGCTACCCGGTGACGATGACGATCACCGATTCCGCGACCAAGGCCAGCGTCACAGCGACTGTGCGCATCACCGTGGTCGACGACGATCAGCCGCTGCTGTCGACCACACCGGTGACGGTGTTCGTGAGGCCACAGACCGACACGTCGGTCGACGTGTTCTCCGCCGTGCAGAACCCGACGGGGCACGTGCTGCTGCTCAGCAGCCCGAAGCCCCAGCCGGCGCCGGGCGCCTCACTCGACGTCGACGTCGTCGGGCAGTCGCAGCTGCGCGTGCGCGGCACGACGGGCACCGGAGCGGAGGGGCTGCTCGGCACCGTCGACTACACCGTCGGCGACGGCACGAACGCGCCCGACATGACGATCCAGGGCGTCGCGACGGTCTACCTGCTGCCCGACCAGCCGCCGAGCCGCCCGGTCGCGATCAACGACTCGGTGACCGTGCGGGCGGGAGCGCAGGTCGACATCCCGGTGCTCGCGAACGACGTGGGGTCCAACGGCGACATCGTCGAGCTGGACCCGTCCAGCATCCAGGACCCGTCGCACCAGGGCCTCGCGTTCGCCGCTGGCGGCGTGCTGCGCTATCTCGCGCCCTCGACCTCGCCGGGGAGCGCCCCGATCACCCTGCGCTACTCCGCGTACTCCGCGGGGAACCCGTCCCTCACCTCTCAGGCGACCGTGAGCGTCACCGTGCTGGCCCAGGGCGGCGACCGGCCGCCGCAGCCGCAGACACTGACGGGGCGGGTCGCGGCCGGGGCATCCGTTCGCATCCCGTTCGATCCCTTCGGCGTCGACCCCGACGGCGACATGGTGGCACTCGACCGGATCGTCAGCCAGCCGGCCAGCGGCACGGCGCAGATCTCGGCGGACGGCACGGCGATCGTGTTCACGTCGCTGGCAGACAGCCAGGGCCAGCAGAGCTTCACCTATCGCGTGCGCGACTCCGCGGGAGAGACCGGCCAGGCGACGGTGATGGTCGGCGTGCTGAACGCGCAGACCGACCCGGCGCCGGTGACCTTCAGCGACTACGTGCAGGTGCAGGCGGGCGAGGGCAACCAGGTCATCGTGCAGCCGACGTCCAATGACGTCGACCCGACGGGCGGCGCGCTCACGCTGGTCGACGTGACACCGGACGCCCAGAAGGGCAGCGCGCTCTACGACGTGCTCGCGCAGAACATCAAGTCGCAGGATGCCACGCAGGTCGTCATCACTTCGACAGCGGTGCCGCGCACGCTGACCTACACGTATTCGGTGAAGAACGCGCAGGGCGATGTGAGCGCCGGGCTCATCGTGGTCGACGTGGTGATCGGGCACGTGCCCGACTATCCGATCGCGGTCGACACGGTCGTCGACGCGCAGAACCGCGGCAGGCTCGCGCAGGGCATCGACGTCGTTCACGGCAAGGTCTCGTGGGGCTCCGGCGACATCGGCGGGCTGAAGCTCTCGCTGTACCAGAAGGTCGACGGGGTGTCGGTGTCCGGCGACACGATCAAGGTGTCGCATGTGCCGGCATCCGGCCTGCTCATCCCGTTCGCGCTGACCGGTGCCGATTTCACGGGGCAGGCGGCGACGACATACGGATTCCTGCGGGTGCCGGCGCTTGCCGACGTGATCCTCGCCCTCAAGACGAATGTGAAGCCGCTCAAGGTGGCGGAAGGCGGAACGGCGAGCGTCGACCTCGGCGACATCGTGAGCACGCCGCCGGGCACGGCGCTCACCACGCAGGACGGCGACGTCCAGACGACGAAGGCGCGCAAGGACGCGAGCTGCTCGATCGACAGCAGCAACACGCTGACGTACGACGCGGGCGACGGCGCCCCGTGGACGGATGCGTGCCTCGCACCCGTTCGCCTCATCGGGCAGTCCGAGTACACGATGATCGCGGTGCCGATCCAGGTCATCCCCAAGCAGCCGCTGCCGCAGCTGCGCCCTGCGTCGCTGACGGCGAGCCCTGGCCAGGCGGCGGTCTCCTTCGATCTCACGCAGATGACCACATGGCTCGGCCACAGCGACCTGTCCGGCTTGAGATTCCAGGTCGCCTACCACGGCCAGCTGTTCAGCGTGACGCAGAACGGGCAGTCGATCTCAGTGCACGCGAACGACACGGCGCAGCCCGGCCTCGAGGAAGTCGTCCAAGTGACGATCGCGGGGTACAGCGGCGTCGGCACGACGGCGGACATCACCCTCAAGGTCGGCCCCGCGCCGAACACGCTTCCCGCGGGGGGATCGACCTCGCTGAGCTGCTCGGAGGCGCAGGGCACGAGCTGCTCGGCGAGCGTCGTCGGGCTGTCGGACGAGGTCAACGCCTACTCGTCCACCCCGCTCAAGGTGGTCTCGGTGGCCGGCGCCGTCGACGGCTGCACGGGCGTCACCTTCAGCGTCGCGAGCGACCGCAGCGTCACCGCGCACTGGTCGCCCGATGCGCCGGGCGGCACGTGCACCGTGCCGTTCGTCGTGCAGGACGCGCAGGGCAGGCGGAGCGGCTCTGGGGCAGGGGACGGGAAGCTCTCGTTCGAGCTGAAGGGGTACCCTGCCGCTCCGGCATCCGTCGCCCAGGTCGCCTACGCGGCTGACAGCGTCACCCTCGCCGTCTCGCCGGGGAACGCGTCGAGCTCGTACCCCGCCCTGACGGGCTTCAAGGTCTACGTCGACGGGAGCGCGTCGGTGAGCTGCGACGCGAGCGGCGCCTGCCCGCCGGTCAAGGGTCTCCGCAACGGCGACAAGCACACCTTCCTGGTCAAGGCCGTGAACGCCGTCGGCGAATCGCTGACCGGCGTGCAGACCATCGGCTGGGCGTTCTCGCAGCCGGTCGTGCAGGGCGTGACGGCGACCCCGGTCTACGACTCGAACATCACGAGCCCGACCACGGGCGCGTTCGACGTCACGATCCCGAACAGCGACAGCACCGCCTCGTCGTACAAGGTCGAGTGGTCGGGCAACGCGCAGACCGTCAACGCCGGCAGCGGCGCCAATGTCACGCTGCGCCTGTCGGCTGCGGCCGGCTCACCGACGAACGTCACCGTGACTCCCGTCAGCGAGTTCACCCAGCCGCCGGGGGACAAGGTCGGCGCGGTGCCGGACTCGACCCCCGTGACCCCGGCCGGCTCGCCGCTGCTGAACTCGGTCGGCGGGCTCTCGACGACCGACAGCTCGATCACCGTGTCGCCGGCCGCCTCCGGAAACCCGAACGGCAGCGCCAAGTCCGGCGCCTACCTCTACTTCGCCGTGCAGCCCGGCGGCAACCCGCAGTGCTCGAACGCGGGCGGCAGTGCAAGCATCGACTACTCGCAGCCTGGCAGCGACAGTGACGTCTCGTCGACGCCCACCCTCGACGGGCTGAACCAGTTCGAGCGCTACGAGGTGTTCGTCTGCTACACGAACCAATACGGCGTCATCCAGCAGGATCTCGGCTCGGCGGTCGTGTGGGACCAGTCGCACGCGCCGGTGCCGAGCGGCTGCTCCTACAACATCACGAGCCGGGGCGGCGGCCTGCCCGACTACGAGTTCGCGGGCGACCCGTCATGCACCAGCGGGCAGCGCAGCGGCGGCTACCGGCTCGTCGTCACCGGCGACCAGACGACCTTCGGGTCCGCGCCGGACCTCAGCGCCAAGTACTGCGATGTCACGCACACGTTCTGCGGGGCATCCGTGAGCGTCGCGCGGGCTCCCGGCTCTGCGCCGTTCCAGCTGCAGGTGACGAGCGTGACGGCAAGCTGCACGTCTTCGACGGATGCGCCGGGAACGATCGCCGTGGTTCCCAGCGGCGCAGGGGTGGCGCAGGCCGGCCCGACCGTGACAGTGAGCTCCTACACGGCGACCGCGGCCGATGGCACAACGACCGACGTTTCCGACGGTTCCCCTCCGCCCGCGGGAACGGTGACGATCAGTAACGTGCTCTACACCATCACGTGGGGCGTGAGCGGCTTCGCAAGCTACACGCCCGACAACCCGATCCAGACCTCACCGCTTACCTGCGACACCGCGAACTAGCGACACCGACCACCACGAAGGACTTTCAGCACATGGCGATCAGCTCTGAGCAGGCGACCTGGTTCCAATCCACGTTCCAGGCGCTGGCGGACAACGTCGAGCAGGTGGTGCTCGGGAAGCGCCACGTCGTCGAGCTCGCGTTCGCGGCCATGGTCAGTGAGGGTCATCTGCTGCTCGAGGACCTGCCGGGCACCGGCAAGACCAGCCTCGCGCGTGCGATGTCGCAGACGGTGCACGGCTCGTCGACGCGCATCCAGTTCACTCCGGACCTGCTGCCGGGCGACGTGACGGGCATCACGGTCTACGACCAGAAGAACGGCGAGTTCGAGTTCCACGCCGGTCCGATCTTCGCGAACGTGGTGCTCGCCGACGAGATCAACCGCGCGAGTCCGAAGACCCAGTCGGCGCTGCTCGAGGCGATGGAGGAGGGCAAGGTCACGGTCGACGGCGTCACCCGGTCGACCGGGGCGCCGTTCCTTGTGATCGCGACTCAGAACCCCATCGAGCAGGCCGGCACCTACCCGCTGCCCGAGGCGCAGCTCGACCGCTTCATGATCAAGACGAGCCTCGGCTACCCGGATCTCGCGGCCACGGTGCGCATCCTCGAGGCGACCAGCGAGGCGCCGCACGAGCTCAACCCGGTGATCACCCCGCAGGCGCTCGTCGGCATGTCGACGATCGCGCGCGCGGTGCATGCCGACGCGGTGATCTTCGACTACATCGGCCGCATCGTCGAGGCGACTCGCACGGCGGCGCAGACCCGCGTCGGCGTGAGCGTGCGCGGCGCCCGCGCGCTGACGAAGGCCGCCAAGACCTGGGCGGCGTCGCAGGGCCGCGGCTACGTGAACGTCGACGACGTCAAGTCGCTCGCGGTGCCTGCGCTGTCGCACCGCCTCGTTCTCGATCCGGAGGCGGAGTTCGACGGCGTCACGGCCGAGGCCGTCGTCGGTCAGATCCTGCTCGACGTCGTCCCGCCGGTGAGGAGCACCGTGGCGTGACCTTCGACTCGACGGGCAACAGCGGCGCCACCGGCACCGGCACCGGCACCGGCACCACCACGCACTTCGTCGCAGAGAGCTGGAGCGCGCGGACGCGCTTCGCCGTCTGGGCGGTGCAGTCGGGGCGCGAGATCCAGACCGTCGCGAACACGGTCTGGTCCCACGTCTCAGACACGGTGACGCCCGTCGGCTGGCTCGCGATCACCGGCGCGCTCGTGCTGCTGCCGCTCGGCCTGGCGCTCGGCTGGATGGAGTTCATCGTCGCCGGCCTCATCGCCGTGACGGTGCTCGTCATCGCGATCCCGTTCCTCGCCGGCTCGCTCGCCTACCGGGTCGGCTTCACCCTTCCCGTCGAGCGCGTCGTCGCCGGTTCTGAGGTCGTCGGGACCCTGACGGTCTCCAACACGTCACGGCGCATCGAGCTGCCCAGCCGCATCGACGTGCCGATCGGCAGCGGGCTGACGGATGTCTGGGTGCCGCTGCTCCGCCCAGGGCACACCCACGGCGAGAACCTCATCGTTCCGGCATACCGTCGCGGCATCATCGACATCGGGCCCGTGACCACCGTGCGCACGGACCCCCTCGGCACGCTCAAGCGCGAAGCGGCCTGGGCCGAGGTGCACCGGCTCTTCGTGCACCCGAAGACGGTCGCCGTGCCGTCGACCAGCTCGGGCTTCGTCCGCGACCTCGAGGGCACGCCGAGCCGCGACGTGGTCGCGGAGGACATCTCGTTCCACCAGATCCGCGAGTACCAGCCGGGCGACGGTCGCCGGCACGTGCACTGGAAGTCGACCGCCAAGACGGGCCGGCTGATGGTGCGGCAGTTCGAGGAGACCAGGCGTGCGCGCCTCGCGATCGTACTCGGCATGCGCGACGACGAGTTCGCGACCGATGACGAATACGAGCTCGCGGTGAGCATCGCGGGCTCGCTCGGCATCCGCGCGGTCCGTGACGGCCGCCAGATCGCCGTGGTCGCGAGCGACCAGATCCTCGACGTGGCGAAGCGCTCGGTGCGCGCCATCCGCTCGCTCTCGGTCATGACGCCGACCGCGCTGCTCGACGACCTCTCGACCGTCGAGCGCTCGAGCGCGGCAATGGAGTTCGAGGAGGTCTGCGGGCTCGCGACGCGGGCGATGACCGACCTGTCGATCGTGTTCATCGCTTGCGGCTCGGCGACGAGCCGTGAGCGGCTCGCGCAGCTGCCGCTGCGCTTCGATCCCGGGGTGCAGGTCGTCGCGGTCGTGGCGGATCCCGCGTCGCGCCCGAGCTACCGCAGGCTCGGCGACGTCGGCGTGCTCACGATCCCGGTGCTCGACGACTTCCGTATGCTGCTGCGGAGGGCAGCCTGATGGCCGCGCGCCGCCGCGGCAGGGCGGCCGGCCCCGATGCCGCCATGTTCGTCGACCTGGGGTTCGTGCTCGCGCTCGTCGCGGTGGGCGCGTTCGCCGCGTGGCCGATCTACCAGACCTGGTACCTCGTCGTCACGGTCGCGGGCGCGGTGGCGATCGCGGCGGGCGCGGTGCTCGTCGGGCGCCTGCGCGGCTGGTCGTGGGCACTGGTCTCCGTCTGCGCCGCCGCGGCGTATGTCGCGTTCGGCGTGCCGCTCGCGATCCCGAGCGCGTTCGCGTCGCGCGCCGACTTCGTCGGCGGCTACCGCGACCTCGTCGTCGCGACCGTCGGCGACTGGAAGAAGCTCATCACCGTCGACACTCCCGTCGGCCACTTCCAGACCCTGCTCGTGCCCCTGCTCGTCACGATGCTCGTGTGCACCACTGCGGCGTTCTCGATCGTCTTCAGCCGTTCGCGCAGCTATGGGGCGCTGGTGCCGATCATGCTCGTTCCGACGGCGTTCGCCATCGTGTTCGGCACCACGGGCCCCGGCACGTCGCTCACGATCGGCTCGTTCCGGGTCGCGGCGCTCACTCACACGATCGTCGGCGTGCTGGCGCTCGGCGCCGCGGGCGGCTTCCTCGTCTGGCGCGGGCAGCACGCGCGCACGGTCGCCCTTCGCGAGGCGGCGGCAGCCTCCGGCATCCGTCGCCCCGGTGGCACCGCGGTCGGGTCCGCGCGCCGCATCGCGGGCGCGGTCGCGGTCGCACTCGTCGGCCTCGCCGTCGCCGTGCCGTTGTCGTCCACCGCGCTCGAGCCGAGCCAGCGGCAGGTGCTGCGCAGCGCCGTCGACGCGACCGCGCAGCTCGGCCGGTACACGAGCCCGCTGACGACGTATCGCGCCGCGTTCTCGTCGCAGCCCGACACCTACAACGCGCCGGTGATCCGCTATTCGGGCGACGCGCAGCAGCTCGGCAGGCTGCGGGTGGCGACCATGAGCTTCTACAACGGGCAGCAGTACACCGTGCTGCCGAACGACTCCGATCGCAGCAGCGCGTTCGCTCACAAGCCGCAGCTGACCAGTTCGTCCCGCGCGCAGGGGCTGGCGAGCCTCGACCTCACGATCGGCTCGGGCTTCGACGCGGCGCTGGGCTCCGGCGTGTGGCTGCCGACCGTCGACGGCCTCACGGCGATCAGCTTCGGCGGCAGCGATGTCAACGCGCTCACCGACGGCTTCTACTACAACGACAAGCTGCAGGCGGGGGCAGAGCTGCACAAGCTGCAGGCAGGCGACTCCTACACGCTGCTCGCCAAACCGCAGTCCGCCGCCGGACAGCTCGGCGCGCTCTCACCGCCGCAGGGCGCTGTGCCGGCGACGGCCGACATCCCCGACAGCCTCACGCAGTGGGTGCAGTCGCAGAATCTCGGAACGGGCGGGCAGGCGCTCACCGGGTTGATCCAGCGGCTGCGCGACCGCGGCTATCTGAGCCACTCGCTCGTCAAGCCGACGGGCACCGACACCTGGCTCACGGACGAGGGTGCAGGTGCCGAGTTCCACCAGAGCCTCGCGGGCGAGTCGATGGATCGCATCGGCGCCCTGTTCGACGACCTGCTGCGGCAGCAGCAGGAGGTCGGACTCGATGCCGCGCCGGCCGACCTCGTCGCGGGCGTCGGCGACGACGAGCAGTTCGCCGTGGCATCCGCCCTCATCGCCGAATCCCTCGGCTTCCCCGCGCGCGTCGTGCTCGGCTTCACTCTGCCGGGCGGCGATGCGGATGCTGCGGCGATCCCCGCCTGC
This sequence comes from Gryllotalpicola protaetiae, assembly GCF_003627055.1. Classification (NCBI taxonomy): domain Bacteria; kingdom Bacillati; phylum Actinomycetota; class Actinomycetes; order Micrococcales; family Microbacteriaceae; genus Gryllotalpicola; species Gryllotalpicola protaetiae. The sequence continues at coordinate 1,066,196 of NZ_CP032624.1, read as the reverse complement.
TCCGACGGCGTCTGCCGAGGCAAGAACCTGACGGCCTGGGTCGAGGTTCAGGCCGCCGACCTCACGTGGGTGCCGCTGACGACGACGCCCCAGAGCAAGCTGCCGCTGTCTGAGCACCAGATCACGACAAGCGTGCCGAAGCTGCCGACGCAGGTGCAGCAGCACGTCGCCACCGTGCAGCCGCCGCCCGAGGCGAACCCGACGGGCGGCAACCGCCAGAACAACGAGCATGCGCCGCAGGCCGCGGCCGGGCCGGCCGCGTGGCTGCCCGCGCTGCGCATCGGCGGAACGATCGTGCTGATCCTGCTCATCATCGCCGCGCCGCTCGTCTCGCTCGCGATCGTGAAGCTCGCCCGTCGCCGCGTCCGCCGGCAGTCGCCGTCGTCGGCCGGCCGCATCGCCTCCGGGTGGGACGAGCTCGTCGACACCGCCGTCGACCTCGGCCTGCCCGCGCCCGGGGTGCGCTCACGCGTCGAGGCCGCCGCGCTCTACTCGGCCGCGTCCCGCGCGAGCGACTCCACGACCCTGCGTACACTGGCTCACGGCGCCGACGAGGCCGTCTTCGGCGCCTTCGACCCGACGCCCGACGAAGCGGATGAGTTCTGGGCGCAGCTCGACGAGCAGCGCACCAGGCTCGCGGCGGCATTCCCGAGGTGGAAGCGGCTGCTGGCGCTGATCTCGCTGCGGTCGTTCCGTAACCGTGGAGGAGACCGATGAGCCCGACCGACGAGCAGGCTCTGTCGTTCGCGTTGACCGGCGGTGCGACAGCGACGCTGATCGTGCCGCTCGTGATCTCGCTGGCGATCTGGCTCGTCGTGGTGCCGCTCGGCCTGCAGGGCATCTTCGAGGCGCTGGGCGTCGAGCGCTCGCGCGCCTGGATCCCGTTCGTCAACATCGCGACGGCCTACCGGCTCGGAGGCGTGAGCGAGTACTGGCTGATCGCCCTCGTGATCCCGGTCGTCAGCTGGCTCGGCGCGATCATGCTGTTCATCGCGAGCCACCGCATCAACCGGCGGCTCGGCCGCAGCGGCTGGTACACGGTGCTCGCGGTCGTCGCCTGGTGGGTGTGGGCCCTCGCTCTCGGCCTGCAGCGCCGCGTCGACCGCACGGCTGCGGTCGAACCCGTGGTCTGGTCGGCGCAGCGACCGCCGCAGGCGCCCCTCGCGATCCCAGCCGCCGACGACTCGACGCCCCCGATCGACGAGACCCCGGTGAGCGCTGCCGGATTCATCGCGCCCCTGCCCGGCTCGATGAACACGAGTGCGGATTCCGCCCCGGAGCCCTCCCGTGCCCCCCAGCCGATCATCGACGAGCAGGCCGTGGGCCCGCGTCTCGAAACGATCGCAGCACCTGTCGAAGAACCGCCGGCTGAAGCATCCGCCCCGCCTGCCCCTTATGTCATCGACGACGATGCGACGATCATCCGCCCTGTGCAGGCCAATGCGGCGAGCGCCTCAGGCGACCACTCCGACGCGACCGTGATCTCGCCGCGCCGCCGCGCGCGATGGTGGGTGCAGACGTCGATGGGCGCGCGCGTCGAGCTCACGGGGGCATCGGCGATCCTGGGCCGCCGACCGGCCGCGCATCCGCTTTACCCGGGCGCGCAGCTCGTCGCGGTGACCGACGACGCCCTCTCGGTCTCTGCGACTCACGCGGTGCTCGAGTTCGTCGGCGGCGAATGGCAGGTCACCGACCTCGATTCGACCAACGGCGTCTGGCTGATCGACCCGCGCACCAGTGAGGAGACCGAGCTGGGCGCTCGCAACCGTGCTCGTGTGACTCCGCAGTTCATGCTCGGCGAGCTCGGCGTCAAGGTGGTGCAGGGTGGCTGATCACGGTGTCACGGTCGTCGTCGCCGACGCGGAACCGCAGCTGCGCACGGCAGCGAGCACGGATGCCGGCCGCCACCGCCGCGGCAACGAAGACGCGCACCTCGCCGAGTTCCCGGTGTACATCGTCGCCGACGGCATGGGCGGCCACGACGCCGGCGCCGTCGCGAGCGCCGCGGTGGTCCGCGCCTTCACGGGTCTCGTCGGCCGCGACGACGTGCGCCCGGACGAGGTCGCCGACGCGATCCGCCGCGCGCACCAGACGGTCGCGGCGCTCAGCGACCGCACCCGCCGGGGCGCAGGCAGCACGCTCACCGGGGTGGTGCAGGTCAGGCACGACGGCCTGCCGTACTGGCTGGTGCTGAACGTGGGCGACTCACGCGTCTACCGGGTCTCCGGTGCGCGCTTCGAGCGCATGACGATCGACCATTCGTACATGCAGGAGCAGCTCGACGCCGGCAATCTCGCCCAGGAGGACGTCGACACCTTCGAGCACAAGAACGTGATCACCCGTGCGGTGGGCGCGCCCGACAGCCCGGCCGACTACTGGGTGCACCCGGTCGAGGCGGGCGAGCGGATCCTGATCTGCTCGGACGGCCTGCACGGCGAGCTCAGTGAGGCCGAGCTCTACGACGTGCTCGCGCACCACGCCGACCCGGGCGAGGCCGTCGACGCTCTTCTGCGACGTGCGCTCGACCACGGCGGCCACGACAACATCACGGCCGTTCTGGTCGACGTCGCCCCCGACGCGGACCCGCTCGACCCGCTCGTTGAGGAGCAGGCCGAAGGCCCGCGTCTCGAAACGAGCACCACCCCAGACGAGGCAACGGATGCCTGAGCCCGACGACACCGTCCGCACCGAGAGTCACGGCACGATCGAGGACACGGCCCCTGTCGTCGCCCGCCGCGTCGCCCAGACCGAGTCGGTCGATGCGAAGTTCACGGTGGGCCGCGCGCTGCCCCCTCAGGGGCCGCCGGTCACCGACATCAACCTGCTCGAATTCAGGCCGCCCGAGGTGCCGGCGGGGGGTGTGGTGCGCTACAAGGTGCGCGCGAATCTCGTGGTCACGCAGGTGCCCGACTTCGATGCGGAATGGAAGATCCGGCAGCGCACCCCGCGAGCCCTGTCGCCGACCGACATCGTCGCCCACCAGAACGACGATCGCCGCGTGTGGCGCCGCCGCGCGGTGATCATCGTCGGGGCCGTCTCGCTGGTCGTGCTCGCGGCCGGCCTCGCAGGCATCTGGGCATTGCAGCAGTTCTGAATCCCGTGTCGCGCAGCCGCCTGGCCAGCGCATAGTTCCGATCGGGCGCACTTGGGCCGATGCGGCATACGGATGCTTCGCACTGTCGTGCCCGATCGACCCGACTACGCCCGATCGAGCAGCCGCAATCGCGGGGTCGAACCGAGGCTCGGCGTCGTTCTACGGCGATCTCTCCGTCCCCAAGGGCCACGGCTCGCGCGCCCTCCACAATTCGGACCCTTCCCGGTACCTTCAGCCGGTAGGCAGCGCCACCCTGCTCTCATGGATCTTCATCGCGTCCTCGCCCGTAACGACGGCTTCGCGACCCGGTCGACTCTCCGAGCAGCCGGATATTCCCGGCGTGGCATCCAGGAAGAACTCAGCTCGGGTCGCCTCATCGCGCACGGGCGCAACATCGTCTCGAAGCCCGCCGTACCTCCCGCCTTCGCTCGCGCCGTCTCAATGAACTCGCGGGCTGCGTGCGTCACTGCAGCTCGGGCGATGGGTCTATGGACTCTCGAGACGGACACCCTGCATGTCGTGCCACGAGTCAACAACTCGCACGTGCGGCCCGACTCGCTCGAGGTCAAAGTGCACTGGTCGCCGTCTCCCATCGAACCTGACTCGGCGCGGGTCGCCGTGGAATCCGGCCGAAATGCTCTGGCTCACGTCGCGAACTGCCAGCCCCTCGAGATCGCGGTGGCGACCTTCGACTCGGCAGTCCGAAAAGGGTTCGTCACCATTGAAGAACTTCATCGCCTTGCATCAGTGCGACGCGGGCGCTTCGCCGAAGTCGTGGCGCTGGTCAGCGACAAGGCTGACTCCGGGCTCGAGACGATCACCCGGGTCAGGCTCGGGTGGGCGGGCACCACGTGTCGCGAGCAGGTCGTCATCGACGGCCATCGCGTCGACCTGCTCATCGGTGATCGCCTGATCATCCAGCTCGACGGTAAGCAGCATCTGGAGGATCCTGAGCAACTCGAACGTGATCGCAAGCAGGATAGGCGCTTGCGTCTGATGGGGTACACGGTTCTCCGCTTCGGCTACGACGATGTCGTCTTCGCGTGGGCGGCCATGTGGGCGGAGATCGCATCGCATCTGGCCCAGCGCGCGCATCAGGTGCTACCGGTCGGGCGCAGCTGAACGGATCGGGCATACGGATGCTTGAGCCGAGTGCGCCCCATCGACCCAAGCGCGCCCGATCGGGCCAGGCGCGGAAACCGCCCCACATCAGGGCTATACACATGTTCTGCCCCCACCACGGGGATATGGCCGCGTAATTGAGGGTCTGTATAACCTGCACAGGTCCGGGCCGACCCCCGGACACACCGACCGCCCCACCTGGGTACCCGACCCAGGCGTGCATCCCGTGAGGAGGTACGTCCCATGGCGTCCCTCACGGAGATCCTCATCCTCCACGGCGCCCTACCCATTGAGCACCTCGACCTCATCTCGGCGACCCCGGCCGTTGAGGCCGAGGCGATCGGCCATCTGGTTCAAGACGGCGTCCTCTCGGCCGTCCAGGTGGCCAAGGCCAAGGCCGCGCGGGCCGGCGTGCAGTTCGTCGACCTCACCGACTTCCCGGTCGACCGCACCGCCGTCGCGCTGGTAAACCCCGCGATCTTGAGGCGCAGCCGCCTCCTGCCGGTCGCGTTCGCCGATGGCGACCTGGTGGTCGCGACCGACGCTCCCGACAATCTGCCGGCCGTTGACGACGTGCGCACGGCATCCGGTCGCCCGATCTCGTTGGTGGTCGCGGAGTCCGCCGATCTCGACGCCGCATTCAACCGCTATCTGCGCGCTGACGACGAGCTGTCGGACCTGACCGCCACCTTCGAAGAGGAGCAGTCGCGTGAGGAGGCGGCGCTCGCCGCATTCGACACCGACAACGCCGAGGACGACGCACCCATCGTCCGCTTCGTCAACCTGCTCGTGAGCCAGGCGATCCAAGACCGTGCGAGCGACATCCACATCGAGCCGGCGGAGCACGAAGTACGGGTGCGGTACCGCATCGACGGCGTGCTGCACGAGATGCAGAGTGCGCCGAAGGCGATCCAGAACGGCGTGATCAGCCGCCTCAAGATCATGAGCGACATCGACATCGCCGAGCGCCGCAAGCCGCAGGACGGCCGGATGTCGGTGAGCCACGGCGGCCGCAAGATCGACCTGCGCGTGGCGACCCTGCCGACGGTGTGGGGCGAGAAGATCGTCATGCGAATCCTGGACAACACCAGCACGACGATGTCCCTCGAGAGCCTCAACCTGCTGCCGCGGAACTTCGAGGTGTATCGGAACTCGTACACGAAGCCCTACGGCATGATCCTCGTCACAGGCCCGACGGGCTCCGGCAAGTCGACGACGCTGTACACGACGCTGAACACCGTCTCGAAGCCTGAGATCAACGTGATCACGGTCGAGGACCCGGTCGAATATCGGATGCCTGGCATCAACCAGGTGCAGGTGAATCCCAAGGCGGGGCTCACCTTCGCGAGCGCGCTGCGCAGCATCCTGCGCTCTGACCCCGATGTGGTGCTGCTCGGTGAGATCCGCGACCACGAGACCGCGCAGATCGCGATCGAGGCGGCGCTCACCGGCCACTTGGTGCTGAGCACGCTGCACACCAACGACGCGCCCAGCGCGATCACCCGCCTCACCGAGATGGACATCGAGCCGTTCCTCGTGGGCTCTGCCCTCGACTGCGTCGTCGCTCAGCGCCTCGCCCGGCGCCTGTGCGAGCGCTGCAAGGCTGAGATCGAGCCCGATCGCGCTTTTCTCGAGCGGGTCGGCTTCCCGATGAGGGCGCTCGACAACCTCGGCGGGGTGCTGTTCGGCCCGGTCGGCTGCCAGGCCTGTTCCCAAACGGGGTATCGCGGCCGGATGGCGCTGCACGAGATCATGCCGGTGAGCGAGCAGGTCGAGCGCCTCACCGTCGAGCGCCGCTCGAGCGCAGAGATCGGCCGCGTGGCCAGGGAGCAAGGAATGCTCACGCTGCGCGAAGACGGCTGGGCCAAGTGCCTTGAGGGGTGGACCTCTGTCGAAGAGGTTCTTCGCGTCGTGGCCTAGCGGGGAAAAAGGAGCACCATGGACAAGCCCGTTTACGAGATTCCTGACATGTCAGAGGGCGGTGACGTCTTCGGCTGGCGGCCGACGCCTGCGGCGGCTCCAGCGCAGGCGACGGATGCCCCGCCGTCGCGTCGCTCTCTTCGTGAGCGGCACCAGCCGGCGGCGTTCGACCAGGCGCCGATCGCCGAGGAGCAGCATGTAGCGCCGCGTCTCGACGCGATCCCCTCTGCACCGCCGCCGGACAACTACGACGACCAGGCCCTCGCCGACATGCTGGCGACCCTCCGTCAGCGCGAGACGTTCCTCACACCCCCAGCGCCTGTGCCGGCGCCCGCCCCGATCGTTGAACAGGCTCCGATCGTTGAACAGCCTCCGATCGTTGAGCGGCCCCCGATCGTTGAGGAGCGCGAAGCGCGTCTCGAAACGATCGTCCAGTCGACCGTGGCCCCCGCCCCGACCCCCGCACCCGTGGCGCCCAACCCCTCCCCCACGGTCAAGATCCCCGTCACCGACACCTCGAGCCCCCAGCGCGACAACGCAGATCCGCAGCTGATCGCCGCACTGCAGGAAGTGGTCGCGAGCCGGGCGTCCGACCTTCACGTCACGGCCAATGCGACGCCGATGCTGCGCGTCGACGGCGGCCTGCGCTCGGCCCCCGGCACGGTCGTGTGGGATCGCGACCGCGTCAAGCACGCGCTCTACACCCTGCTGACCGATGCCCAGAAGGAGCAGTTCGAGAAAGAGCTCGAACTCGACTTCGCCTACACGGTGAGCGCCAACGCGCGCTTCCGCGTGAACTTCTACCAGCAGCGCGACTCGATCGGCGCGGCGTTCCGTCTCATCCCGACCGAGATCAAGGGCCTCAAGGCGCTCGGCGTTCCCGAGCACATCGGCCGGTTCGCGGGGCTGCCCCGCGGCCTGGTACTGGTCACGGGCCCGACCGGCTCCGGCAAGTCGACGACTCTCGCGGCGCTGATCGACCTGGTGAACGAGACGCGCACCGACCACATCGTCACGGTCGAGGACCCGATCGAGTTCCTGCACAACCACAAGAAGTCGATCATCAACCAGCGCGAGGTCGGTCACGACACCCACAGCTTCGCGAACGCGCTGAAGCACGTGCTGCGTCAGGACCCCGACGTGATTCTGGTCGGCGAGCTCCGCGACCTCGAGACGATCTCGGTCGCGCTCACTGCGGCCGAGACCGGCCACCTCGTCTTCGCGACGCTGCACACGCAGGATGCCGCGCAGACCATCGACCGCGTCATCGACGTCTTCCCGCCGCACCAGCAGGACCAGGTGCGCGTGCAGCTCGCGGCGACCCTGCAGGGCGTGGTCTGTCAGACGCTGATCAAGAAGGCCAGCGGCGAGGGCCGCGTTGTCGCGACCGAGGTGCTCGTGACGACACCGGCTGTCGGCAACCTGATCCGCGAGGGCAAGACCTATCAGATCGCCTCGTCGATGCAGGCCGGGCGCGACCTCGGCATGCACACCATGGATCAGAACCTGGCCGAATTGGTCAATGCAGGCAAGATCACCCGCGAGGCCGCCCTCGAGAAGTCCCATGATCCGGCCGCGTTCGACCGCCTGATCCACCGTGCGGAGACGGCGACGGATGCCACGGGCCGTGCCCTTCAGGCGGCCGGCCCCGACTTCGGCGACAGCTTCAGCCGGTTGGTGCAGTGATGACGACGGTCGCCCCCACGACGTTCTCGTACAAGGGCCGTGGGCCCGACGGCAAGATCACGAAGGGCCGCCTTGAGGCGCCCAACGAGGCGGCGGCAACCTCGCGCCTCGTCGGAATGGGGCTCACGCCCATCTCCGTCGCCGCGGCAGGCACCGGCCTCAATCGCGACATCGAGTTCGGATTCCTCAAGAAGAGCGTCGGTCTCAAGGACCTCGCCGTGATGAGCAGGCAGATGTCGACCATGACCGGAGCCGGCCTGTCGCTGCTGCGCACCCTGGTGATCCTGGCCGACCAGAGCGAGAACGAGAAGTTGAAGGAGACGCTTCACTCGGTCTCGAAAGACGTCGAGACGGGCTCTGCTCTCTCGGAGAGCATGAGCAAGCACGACGACGTCTTCCCGCCCTTGATGATCAACATGATCCGGGCGGGCGAGACCGGCGGATTCCTTGACGGTGCGCTCGACTCGATCGCGACGACCTTCGAAAAAGAGGCGGCGCTGCGCTCGACCATCAAGTCGGCGATGGCCTACCCCATGATGGTTCTTGCGATGTCGCTCGTCGCCGTCGTGGTGATGCTGACTTTTATCGTGCCGATCTTTGCGAAGATGTTCGCGAGTTTGGGCTCGAAACTGCCGCTACCCACGCAGATCCTGGTCGACATCTCCCATCAGATGGTGTGGATCGCTCCGACCCTCGTCGTCCTCGTGATCGCCGGCAGCGTCTGGTGGCGGCGGAACAAGAACGAACCAGCCGTGCGCGCCAAGATCGATCCGGTCAAGCTCAAACTGCCCGTGTTCGGTCTGCTGATGAAGAAGATCGCCATCGCGCGCTTCTCTCGCAACATGGCGAGCATGCTGGCGGCCGGCGTACCGATTCTCAACGCACTGCGCATCGTGGGAGAGACCTCGGGTAACTGGGTCATCGAGACAGCGCTGGAGCGCATCGCGAAGTCGGTGCGGCAGGGTAAGTCGTTCTCCGGGCCGATGGCCGATGAAGAGGTCTTCCCTCCGATGGTCACTCAGATGGTTGCGGTGGGTGAGGACTCCGGCTCGATGGAGGTCATGCTGCGCAAGATCGCCGAGTTCTACGACGCCGAGGTGCAGGCCACCACAGAGGCGCTGACAAGCCTCATCGAGCCGCTCTTGATTGCGTTCCTCGGTGTGGTCGTGGGTGGCATGATCGTGTGCCTTTACCTCCCGATCTTCCAGATCACCTCGGCCGTCCAGAACGCCAGCTGACCCAGCCCCACAGAGGGGTAGAAATCACCCCTGATCGGGGGATTAGGGCGAATCTTTTACCCCCGGAAGCGGGATTACCGGCCCTCGACACGCCGCCTAACCTCAACTTCAGACGGAGCTTGAAAGTCTTGTCCGTCTGCATCCATCCCGACCGACAAACAAAGGAATACCCGACCATGTATTTCCGCCTCATGGGCAAGCTCAATGCCCGCCGCAAGGGCCTCCTGGCCGAGGACGAGAAGGGCTTCACCCTGATCGAGCTCCTCGTCGTCGTGATCATCATCGGCATCCTCGCCGCGATCGCGATCCCCGTGTACCTCAATGTCCAGAACAACGCCAAGGACAGCGCCGTGCAGACTGATGTCACCAATCTTAAGACGGCGGTGGTGAGCTTGGAGACTAGCGGCGGGCAGCTTCCGTCGAGTATGACGGCTTCGACCACGGCCGCTACCGGTCTGCCGACCACGTTTGTGGATGGCACCACCGCGATTTCCACCGCTGACTGGACCGGTGCTGGTGCCACGTTCAGCAAATACACAACGGGCCTTGCTTTCAAAGCGACCGGGTCGACGTTCTGCGTGTCTGGCAAGAGCGCAAACAACAGCTATTGGGCGACCGACACTGACGGCGTGACCAAGGTCGACGCGACGCACTCGCTGCCGACGACCTGCGTGACGCCGTAGGCAGCGTTCGACTAGATCTGTTGCGGGGCAGGGCCCTTGTTAGTGCCCTGCCCCGCATTCGATCTCGGCGCGAAAGGGGGCCCATGAAAAACCCGGCCGAAAACCATGAAACTGGCCTCGGTCTCATCGAGGTCATCGTCGCGATCTTTCTCCTCGCGATCCTGGCCGTGGTGATGCTGCCGGCCGTCATGGGCATGATCAACGTCTCAGCCAAGAACTCGCTGCTCGCGACCGCCAATCAAGGTGTAAACCAGATGCTGGAGCGCGCACGAAACGCAGGCAGTACGTGCGCCGCACTCATACCCCCGGCCCCCCTCCCTCCGTTGCTTCCGCAGTCCGCGGTCATCACCACGGCCGCGGGCGCGAAGATCGAGATTGATACCGCCGTCGTGTGCAACCCGTCCAGCGCGAGCACGACGGCGCCAGGCGTTGCGACGATCTCATCGATCGCCTACCGGCCGACGGACCCGTCCGACGTACTGGCCTCAGGCCAGACGTCCGTTGTGGTGACAGGTTAGGCCATGGGTTCACCTCGGTTGCAGCCGCAGGACGAGCAGGGGTTCACGCTCATCGAACTCATCGTTACGATGGCGGTCGGCGCCCTGGTCCTCAGTCTGGCGGCGTCGTTCATAGTCGCCAGTCTTCGGGCGCAGTCGACCGTCTCGACCCAGACGGACTCGACGACCAGCGCGCAGCTGGCACTCCGGTCGCTGCAGCAAGGGCTTGAAAACGCCCCCGTGTTCACCGTCACCAACGGTTCGCAACCAGGAGACATCATCGTGATCGCCCCATCATTGAGCCCGAGGTCGAGCGCCGCGTGGACATGCCATGCGTGGCGCTACTCGGCCTCCGCCAGCACGATCAGCGTTGCCACCTGGAACGACGGCAACACCTTTGCAGCGGAGACGCTCCATTGGACTTCTCTTGCGACCCGAGTTTCACCCAAGGGCGCGACGCCGGTGTTCCTCGCTGGGCCGCACAATATGACCGACCCGACTCCCAACACCGTCCTCGAGGTCACGTTCGTAGGCACGGGCTACGACGGGCACTCGGTCTCGATCGTGTCGCAGATCGCATCCAGTCCCTCAAGCTCAGGGGCAGGTATCGCGTGTTGAAACTCATGGCTGCCTTGCGGCAGAAGGATCAGAGCGACCGCGGCTACGCGCTCGTCTCCGTCATCGGCGTCATCCTTGTCTGTGGGATTGTGCTCGCCCTGATGGGAACGATGGTGGCATCGGCACTGGGCGCCAGCACGTCGACCCGGGCCGGTGTGCAGTCCCGTGGCGCGGCAGACCAAGGAGTCGCCGTCGTCACGGCCGATATCGACAAAGGGGCCGCCGCGGGCTTTCCTGCGAGTCCGACCTCCGTGTGGCGCTGTCCCGCTCTTGCGGGCAACTACGACAATTCGGTGGCCCCGGTCAGCCCGACGCCGTTGGTGCCCGTGCCCGGGCCGACGCCGAGCACAATGGCGGCGCCGAATTCGGTCTACAAGGTAACGGTGCAGCATGCTGGTTCGGATGGCGTCTGGCATCCGGGCTGCCCGACCGCTCTCGGCCAACAGGTCAAGCTGGAGGCGACGGGCTGGGCTCAGCAGAACGGGATCCAGGGACGCAGCGATCAGGACAGTGCTCACCTGGAAGTGGTGCTGGGTCCATCACACGGTCTTATTGCTGACGGACCCGCGATCTTCGGCTATTCGACCGGAGGACTCGCCGGCGGCGGCTCACTGGTCGAGGTCGGTTCAGCGTCGCCTGATGTCGTTATCCAAACCGGGAACGTCAACTGCTCGGGCGCGTTCTACAGCAATGCCGATCTAGTAGTCGAAGGCGGAGATCTCGCGATCAGCGGGTCCTGCAATGTCACAGGCAATGTCTGGGCAAGCGGTGCGGTGAGCCTGAGCGGTGGGGTGAAGGTGTCTGGCAGTGTCGTCGGCAGCTCGATCACCGTTGACGGCAGCAGTCATATCGACGGCAGTGCTTGGACCCCCGGAGCGGTATCGATTACGGGTGGCGGCTCCTACATCGGCGGAAGCCTGACTGCCGGTTCGCTGACACTCTCTGGCAGCGGCCAGTTGCACGGCGGAGCGTGGATCTTCGGTGCGCTGCAGTGCTCGAACTGGGACTACTGCGTTGGCGGAAACGTCACCGCGAAGACCTACACCGACCCTCGGTACACGGGAACCACCTCGTCGAGCACCCACGGCACCATCACCGTCACAGCCCCAGGTGTGCCGTCCTCTCCGGGCGCGTACGGGTCGGCTCCGAGCGCCCCCGTGGTGCCGACCTGGATCGACTACAGCAGTGACACCTCGGTCTGGTCAGGTTTCGCACAATTGGATGTCAGCGGCGCCGCGTGCACCTCGGCCAGTTCGCTGTCGACCGCGATCGCAAACAAGCTCGCCTCGACCGCCGGGGCGACCGGCGTGGTCGCTGACATGCTGGGTTGCTCCAGTGGCTTGACGATCGGGGGGTCCGATGCGGTCGCTTTGAACACCGATGTCGTCTTCTACGCCCACCAGTACAACCTCGCCGGGTCGGGCAAGTTCACGTCGACACGTGGGTCGCGTGTCTGGCTCATCACGCCTGACGACGTGCCCGACCATCAGCCCACGCCGCCGGCGGGCTGCTCCTTCAACATCGGTGGAGCGTTCACGTTCCAGAGTGGCATCAGCGCCTTCATCTACACGCCGTGCGCCGCTTCGATCGGGTCCGGAATCCATATCTCCGGTCAGGTCTTCTCCGGCAACGTGTCGGTGTCAGGCTCTGCCTCCGTGAGCTACACCGCGATCGGCCTCGCCGGGTACGACCTCACGACCGGCGGGCCGGACACCGCCTCGTACACGGGGCCGCTCGTGACAGTCTCGCGCAGGAACACTGCGGGGTGACCCTCATGCCCGCCATCGCCCTCGGAATCTTCGGCAGCCTGATCGGCTCCTTCCTCAACGTCGTCGTCTACCGCGTGCCGGCCGGCCTCAGCATCGTGAGCCCGCCCAGCGCGTGCCCGCGCTGTGGAGAACCGATCAAGGGGTACGACAACATCCCGCTACTGTCTTGGCTCATGCTGCGCGCCAAGTGCCGCCACTGCGGCGAGTCCATCAGCGCCCGCTACCCGCTGGTCGAGCTCGGCACGGGGCTCGCGTTCGCCGCTGTCGCGGTCTGGTTCGCGCTCACGCAATGGCAGGCGACGGATGCCGCGCACCTGACCGCCTCGATCCTGAGCCTCGTCGCGTTCCTCTACCTCGCGGCCATCTCCATCGCGCTCGCGCTCATCGACCTCGACACCCACAAGCTGCCGAACGCGATCGTGCTGCCGAGCTACCTCGTGGGCGGGGTGCTGCTCGGTGCGGCATCCGTCGTCACCCGTGACTGGGCGCAGCTCGTCACCATGCTCGCGGGTGGCGCGGCGCTGTTCGCGCTGTACTTCGTCATCGCGTTCATCTCCCCGCGCGGCATGGGGTTCGGCGATGTGAAGCTCGCCGGAGTCCTCGGCCTCTTCCTCGGCCATCTCGGCGTCGCGCAGCTCGTCGTCGGAGCCTTCGCCGCCTTCCTGCTCGGCGGCCTCTTCGCGATCGTGCTGCTCGTCGCGCGCCGAGCCGGCCGCAAGTCCGGCATCCCCTTCGGCCCGTGGATGCTCGCGGGTGCCTGGCTCGGCGCCATCGCCGGCGCACCGCTGGCCGGTGCCTATCTGTCCCTTATCGGTCTGACAACCTAGCCCGAACGGAGTCAACTGATGCCCACAACGATCGTCGGAATCGACATCGGCAGCGAGACCATCCGCGCCGTCGAGATCACCGAGCCCGGCAAAGGCCGCGCCGTGCTGCACCGCTTCCATGAGCTCGACCTGCCCGTCGGCGCCGTGGTGCGCGGTGAGGTCGAGCAGCCGCACACCGTCGCCACTGCCCTCAAACAGCTGTGGGCGCGTGGGGGCTTCAAGAGCAAGAAGGTTGTGATCGGGGTCGGGAACCAGCGGGTGCTCGCCCGCGACCTGTCGGTGCCGAAAGCGTCGATCAAGCAGATCCGCGCGACACTGCCCTTCCACGTGCAGGACCTGCTTCCGGTCCCCGTGTCAGACGCGCTCCTGGACTTCTACCCGGTCAGCGAAACAGTGGGCGAGAGCGGTCCGATGGTCACCGGGCTGCTGGTCGCGGCCGTGAAGGAAGCCGTCCTCGGCAATGTCAAGGCGGTGCAGACGGCCGGGCTCGAGCCGCAGAACGTCGATCTCATCCCCTTCGCGCTCGTTCGTTCGCTGATCGACCGAGCAAGCGGCAGCGGCACGGTCGCCGTTGTCGACCTCGGTGCCAGCGCGACCACGGTCGTCGTCGCAGCGCGCGGGGTGCCGCAGTTCATCCGCATCATCCCCTCCGGCAGCGACGACCTCACTCGCGCCCTCGCGCAGCGCCTCGAGGTCGCGGGCGACGAAGCCGAGCGGGTCAAGAAGAGGCTGGGGCTCGCGACATCCGTCGTCGACATGGACGAGCACAAAGCGGTCCAGGTCATCTACGAGGTCACCAATGAGATGCTCGCCAGCCTGCGCAACACGGTGAACTACTTCACCAACGTCCACCCCGAGGCGCCGGTGCAGAGCATCGTCGTGACGGGCGGGGGCGCCGCACTGCCCGGGTTCCTCAATGCGTTGGCGGATGTCACGCGCCTGCCCGTCGCACTGGGTGACCCTCTCGCCAACCTGACCGTCGGCAAGGGGCTCGATCAGGGCCAGCTCGCGGCCGCGCGGTCGAGCATCTCAGTCGCCGTCGGACTCGCACTCGGGAGCGCAGCATGAGCACGTCAGAACTCCCATCGCCGCTCACCGAGCTGCTCACGCCGCTTGTCGAGACCGGCATCGAAGAGCCGGCCAAGCGTGGCGCGCGCAAACGCCGCGCCGCGAGCCAGACGGATGCCGCGGGTGGAAGCGCCACGGCCCCTAAAGGGGCAAAAGCGCCGAAGCAGCCGCGTGCCGACGAGCTCGTCGTCGGCGGTACTCCGGTCGCGCGCCTCCTCCCCCCCGAGGTTCTCGAGAAAGGAAAGGCGCGCACCACTCGCAACCTGATGATGCTCGTGATCTTGGGGGTCCTCGTGATCGCCGGCGTGGCGACGGCGGGGGCTTATTTGCTCGCCCAACGCGGGCAGGCGGATCTCTCCGAGCTCCAGTCGCAGAACGCGTCCGTGCTTGCGCAGGAGTCGAAGTACGCGCCAGTGCGCACGGTGCAGAGTCAGGTGAAACTGGCGCAGGCCGCGCAGCACGTCGGCGCCGCCAGCGAAATCGACTGGAGCGCGTACTTTGCGAAGATCCAGGCGGTGCTGCCGGCGAACGTCTCGATCACCGCGCTCTCCGGCGAGACGGCGAGCCCGACGACCGCCGTCGGCCAAGACAGCGCCCCGCTGTCGCCCAGCCGTTCGGCGACGGTGACGATGACGATCACCGCCCCCGACGAGCTGACCATCGCCGACACCCTCGACGCGCTGCAGCAGCTGCCCGGGTACGCCGCAGCCTTCCCCGGCAGCCTGACCCAGAGCGCCGGCGACTCCGCGTCCACGACTCCCGCCTCGGGAGCCGCCGCACCCGCGGCCTGGACGACCACGATCACCCTCTCGCTGAGCGACGGCGCCTTCGCCGACCGCTTCACCCCGATCGCGCACTAGGAGACGACATGAACGCGAACAGACTCTGGTTGATCGGCGGTGTCGTCGTCGCCGCGCTGGTCGCCGTGCTGGCGTGGGTGGTCGGCATCCACCCACAGCTGCAGCAGGCGAGCGCGGCTGACGAGCAGAAGATCTCGGCGCAGTCGCAGCTGCAGCAGACGGAGCTACAGCTCGGCCAGCTCAAGAAGGACTACGCGTCGATCGATGCGCTCAAGGCCCAGCTCGCGACGCTGCAACAGTCGGTTCCGGGCACCCAGAAGGTGACGGACTTCTTCCGCCAGGTCGCCCAGCAGTCGGGCGCCGCGAACGTGTCGGTCACCTCGATCACCGTCGGTGAGCCGACCGCGTACGCGCCGACCGCCGCCGGCGGCTCCGCCCCCGCATCCACGCCGGCCCCCACCGCCTCGGCTTCGGCCCCCGCATCCGGCGGCACCGCGACCCCGGCGCCGAGCGCGACCCCGACCCCCAACGCGACCTCCGTCGCCGTCGCGCCGCCGGTCAGCACCGACCCGCTGATCAACAATGCGAACTTCGTGATGCTGCCGGTCTCGTTGTCGGCCACCGGCGACACCGCTGCTGTGTCGGCGTTCACGAGCGCCGTGCAGAACCAGGGCCCGCGCCTGTTCCTCGTCAACAAGATCACGCTGGCGCAGAACGCCTCTGCGCCTGACACGGGCACGAAGTCGAGCACGCCCACGGCGGCCTCGCCGGCAGAGACGGCGACCCTTTCCGGCTTCATCTACGTGCTCGTCGGCAACAGCTAAACGCGTGCGCTACCGCTATCCGCTGTGCGCTGCTCGGATCCGGGCAGCGCACAGCGGATGCCAGTGGCGCAAGCATCCGCTCACGTCGATCGGTACCGTAGCTGCATGCCCCTCTACCTCCCCGACTTCCACGCTGGCCAGACCTTCACCACGCCCGGCCACACGGTCACTGAGTCCGAGGTGTACCAGTTCGCCAACCTGACGAACGACAACAACGAGGTGCACACCAACGCGGAGTTCGCCAAGAACACCCGTTACGGCCAGCGCATCGTGCACGGCATGTTCGGCGCGTCGCTCTGCCTCGGCCTGATCGCCCGCACCGGGGTCTTCGAGGGCAGCGCCGTCGCCCTCCTCGGCATCGACCAGTGGAAGTTCACGGCACCGGTCTTCATCGGCGACACCGTGACCTGCACCGTCGAGATCCTGTCGGTGCGCCCGACGAGCTCGGGGGAGTACGGCGTGCTCGAGCGTCAGCTCACGCTGCGCAAGCAGACGGGCGAGGTCGTGCAGCAGGGCCGCATGGACCTCCTGGTGCTCTCCGAACCCCTTGCCGCGTCGACCGAATAGCTCAGTCAGTGATTGAACTCTGGGCGCTTTCCGTCGGCCAAGAGAAGTCATGGAACGGGCTGCTCGATGTATCCGAGAGGCTTCCCGGTGGCTGGACTCTCGTCGGGGGCCAGATGGTGCAGTTGCACTGCTTTGAGCGCGGGCAGTTCCCGTCTCGCCCGACCGACGACGCGGATGCCGTGCTGGATGTCCGGGCCGAGCCGCAGATGCTGTGGAAGTTCACCGCCGCGCTGAGAGACGTCGGGTTCGAGGCGGAGCCCCCGAACGCGAATGGGTATCAGCACCGTTGGGTCCGGGAGGGCGCCGTGGTTGATGTGCTCATCCCGCGACATCTCGGGGAGCGAGCAACTCGCCGTAGAGGTGTGAGCGGCGCCACGACGCTGCCTACTCCAGGGGCTCAGGCCGCCTTGGATCGGTCAAGCCAGGTTGCCGTGTCAGTCAATGGGCGAGTGGGTACGGTGAATCGTCCCGACCTCACCGGCGCTATCGCCGCGAAGTCGGCGGCATGGGGTGTAGTGCTCGATCAGAACCGAGGTCGCCATCTCATCGACGTGCTGACCCTGGCCCTGCTCCTTGACGCTCGTGACAACTCTGCATCGCCGTTATCCAGCCGAGAGCTCCAGCGAGTCGCCGCGGTTGTCGGTGAGCTGTCGGCTGCGGGCAGGGCGGCCGCTCTGTTTGACGAAGGAGAACGCGCTCTTCAGATGCTGGTGGGCTTCGTCAGACGCCAGCGCCGAACGCAGTAGCCGGGAATACCCCGTCAAGTGGTAACACTTCTATGTTGATTAGCGCATAGTAGTGTTATGCAAAGCGTGAATGGGTTCGCCGAAGCGAAGGGCATCAGCCCCTCCCGGGTGCGCGCGTTGATCGATGCTGGCGAGGTAGAGGCCCGCCGCGTCGGGCGGAGTTGGGTAATCGATGATTCGGCGCTTCGATGGGAACCGTCGCGTTCGAGGCCGTTGTCACCATCGAATGCCTGGGTGCTTATTGGCGCGATCGGCGACAAGGGGCAACTGCCGTCGGGTCTGCGCGGTGTAGAACGAGCGCGTCTGCACGAGCGACTTGCCCGCCTTCGATCGTCCGCAGAGCCCGCCGCGCTCTTACGGTCATGGTTGGCCCGCCGCGCCAGAGCGGTCG
The DNA here is from genome assembly GCF_003627055.1 of Gryllotalpicola protaetiae. Lineage (NCBI taxonomy): Bacteria > Bacillati > Actinomycetota > Actinomycetes > Micrococcales > Microbacteriaceae > Gryllotalpicola > Gryllotalpicola protaetiae. The sequence continues at coordinate 1,048,346 of NZ_CP032624.1, read as the reverse complement.
ACTATCAAGCTAGCCCGGCTGCTTTGGAATACCTGCGTGACGACAAGCGCATCGCGCTCTCTGGGATCAGCGCGCCGGAGTCGTTCATGTCGGCTCAGGCAGAACTCGAGGGCTATGTGATGCGAAGCGACATCGAGCCACTCGCCGAAGATCACTATCTCTCCGTGGGATCGCGAAACAATGTCCGCCTACACATCGTCGCCGACCGGCTTCCGGAAATCGGTGTGGGGCTCATCGCCGCAGACCTTGCAGACTGGCGTCGTCCGCGCGAAGACGGTCAGGCGGCGAGGCTTGTACGCCAGGCCATCGGCTGACCAGGGGCCCATGGAATTGCCAGGCCAGACGCGAAGAGGATGCCTGACGCGCTTCTCGCCTGAGTGCCAGTCAATCCCTAGCAGTGCCGGTACGCGTTGCTACTGTGACCCCCATGAGCGACACGACGCCGACGCCGCGTTCCGACGAAGAGCCCACGCCCCTCGCCGATGAGACGGCCCGCGAGCTCGAAACAGGCGAGCAGCCCCTGACCACCAGCTCCGACCCGGCCGACCACACCGACACCGGCGTGGCCCCGACCCTCCCGCCGGACTATCAGCCCGTCGCCGCCTCCGACCACGTCGCCCCAGAGCCCGCGCCGCTGACGGAATCCGAGCCGATCGACGAGCCTGTGCTGGCCGTCGAGCCCGAGGAGGGACCGGAGGGCACCCTCGAACCGAATGAGCCGTCCGAGCCGACCGCCCCGCCCGTCGCCGCCCCCGTCGAGCCGACCGCGCCCGAGACCGCCGCACCGATCGCCACCCCCGTGCCGGTGCCGGCTTATGGGCAAGAGCCTGCGCCGGAGCCGACCCCCACCCCTTACGCCGGCCCCACCTACATCCAGACCCCGACCGAGCCGAAGAAGCGCAGCAACCGCGGCCTCGGCATCCTCATCGCGGTTCTCGCGGCCGTCGTCTTCGGCGCGGCCGACCTGGCGGCCACCTACGGCATCCTGGTCGTCCGCTACGGCGGCGACCGCGCCGCCAACTACCTTGAGAGCTACGCCAAGGGCTGGGATTTCTGGGTGCCCCTCGCCGTCTTCACCGCCGCCTTCATCGCGCTGGTCGCGATCGTCAACCGCGGTCGCTGGTGGGGCTACGTGCTCGGCAGCATCTTCGTCGCGATCCTCGTCTTCGGGGGCTACTACGGCGCGGCCCTGCTCACCAACCGCGCGTGGAACCTCACGCCCGGCGAGTTCCGTGACTTCACGCACGACTACTTCCAGTCGAACATCCCGTATCTCTGGGTCGCCACCGTCGTCAGCGTCATCGCCCTCGAGGCCGTGATCTGGTTCGGCGCGTGGATCGCCTTCCACGGCCAGTCCGCCAAGCGCAAGAACGCCGAGGCGCGCGCCGCCTACGAGGCCGATCTGGAACAGTCATCCACCGTCTGAGTTGCCCGGCTTCCGCAAGTACGCCGCAACCGTCGCGATCTTCGCGACCGGTCTCTACCTCGCCCTGCTGATCGCCGTCTTCGGCGTCATCTCGCTGCTCGCCGATATCGAGGTGATCGCAGACCCGCGCGCAGGCGAGCTGGCAGGGCCGATCGCGACGGCCGCGGCGACGGCGGTGATGATCGGATGCCTGCTGCCGATCGCCCTTCGCATCCCCGAGTCGCGCCAGCGCGTCGCCCCGCTCACCGCCCTCGGCATCGGCGTCGCCGCCTACCTGGCGTGGTCCCTATTCGCGGCGTTCGCCTACCTCTTTGGTCGCGGCGACCCCGTCGGCGCGCTGATCTTCTTCGGCGGCCTCGTCACGGGCCCGTTCGCGATCTCCGCCGGCATCATCGCCTTCGTCATCGCCCTGCTGTTCATGCTGGTCCTCGCCTCCCGCGTCGGAGACCGCGGCCGTCCCCGCTGGCCGTGGGAGAAATGGGACGATGACTAGGTGCCCTCCTCCGCGCCCGTTCTGACCCGGCCTCAGCTGGTCACTGTCATCGTCGCGGTCCTGGCGGTGGCCGCCGCAATCGTCGCCGCCGCGACGATCGTGCCGCCCGCCGTGCGCGCCGCGAACCCCGAGTTGCCCGTGCGCGCCTACCTGCAGGCCGTCGTGAAGGGCGACGTCACCCAGGCCGTGAAGATCGGCCGCATCACGCCAGGCGGTGACGACAAGCTGCTGACGGATGCCGCCTACGACCAGGCATCCGATCGCATCACCTCCTTCACCGTGCTCGCGACGACCGCAACCGGCACGACCGGCACCGTGCGCGCTCGCGTCACGCAGGGCGGCGACAGCTACATCGCCGGCTTCGACATCACCCGCGCGAGCACGAACCCCTTCGCGCCGTGGCGCCTCGCGAAGCAGCAGCTGCCTGAGATCACCGTGAAGCTGCCCGCGCCGACCGGCCTCAAGATCACGGTCGGCGGCGTCGAGTTCCCGGCGTCGAGCACCTCGGTCACGCAGCGCGTGTTCCCCGGTACCTACGAGGCGAGCTCGCATACCGGCAGCGTCATCCTGGCCCGCAGCGCGTCGGCGACCGCCACCTTCGCCGCGGCACACTCGGCCCCGGCCGTGATGTCGCTCGAGCTTGTGCCAGAGGGTCAGGTGCAGGCGGATGCCGAGGTGAACGCCTGGCTCACCGCCTGCCTCGCCTCGACCGACCTCCACCCGGAGGGCTGCCCGTTCCAGGCCGTGCCCGAGGCATCCGTCACCTATTCGAACGGGAACTGGACGATGCAGGCGCAGCCCGTGTTCGACACGGGGGACTGGAGCGACCTGCTCGGCGGCTGGCCCGTCACGACGAGCAGACCGGGCTACGTCACCTTCAGTGCGCGCGCCCGTCAGAACGGCCTGGCAGGCACCGCGACGACCGGCTCGAACCCGTTCAGCGTGGCCGGCACGATCGTGCCGGACGCCAGCGGCGCGCTGCACTTCACGCCTTCAGCGAACTACTCGTCGCCGAGCGCAGCAGGTTCGCTCACCTGATACCATTGATCGGGTGTGCGCTTTGGCGCGCACGCTCGGCGTGTCCGGGCGAAGAGACGGAACTGGTTCACCCAGGGTCTCCCACGGCATACCCATCACGCAATTCCGATTTCGCTCGAAGTCGGCGACGGGTCCCGATGGAAAAACAACCATCAATTCGCTGTCACCGTGCAGCAATAACAAGGAGCATTTGTGCCAACTATTCAGCAGTTGGTCCGCAAGGGTCGCAGCCCCAAGGTCGTCAAGACCAAGGCGCCGGCGCTTAAGGCCAACCCTCAGCAGCGCGGCGTGTGCACGCGTGTGTACACCACCACCCCGAAGAAGCCGAACTCGGCTCTCCGCAAGGTCGCCCGCGTGAAGCTCTCCAACGGCACCGAGGTCACCGCCTACATCCCCGGTGAGGGCCACAACCTGCAGGAGCACTCGATGGTGCTCGTCCGCGGCGGTCGTGTGAAGGACCTTCCGGGTGTCCGCTACAAGATCATCCGCGGCGCCCTGGACACCCAGGCCGTCAAGAACCGCAAGCAGGCTCGCAGCCGCTACGGCGCGAAGATGGAGAAGAAGTAATGCCTCGCAAGGGTCCCGCTCCTAAGCGCCCGGTCGTCGCCGACCCGGTCTACGGTTCGCCCGTCGTCTCGCAGTTGGTCAACAAGATCCTGCTCGACGGCAAGAAGGGCCTCGCCGAGAACATCGTCTACGGTGCTCTCTCCAACGTCGAGGCCAAGACCGGCAACGACCCGGTCGCCACGCTCAAGAAGGCGCTCGACAACGTCCGCCCGACCATCGAGGTCAAGTCCCGCCGCGTCGGCGGCTCGACCTACCAGGTCCCGGTCGAGGTCAAGCCCCATCGCGCGAACACCCTGGCGCTGCGCTGGCTCACCGGCTACGCCAAGGCCCGCCGCGAGAAGACCATGACCGACCGTCTCACCAACGAGATCCTCGACGCTTCGAACGGCCTCGGCGCCGCGGTGAAGCGCCGCGAGGACACGCACAAGATGGCCGAGAGCAACAAGGCCTTCGCGCACTACCGCTGGTAACAGCCCAGGTGGGCGATCGGATGCCACGAGCACCGGTCGCCCGCCTGAACCACAACTTCCCCTTCACCATCCATCCGGAGGAACCCCGTGGCACAAGACGTGCTCGCTGACCTGCACAAGGTCCGCAACATCGGCATCATGGCGCACATCGATGCCGGTAAGACCACCACGACCGAGCGCATCCTGTTCTACACGGGCGTGAACCACAAGATCGGCGAGACCCACGACGGCGCCTCGACGACGGACTGGATGGAGCAGGAGAAGGAGCGCGGCATCACGATCACGTCTGCCGCCGTCACGTGCTTCTGGTCGCCGACGTACGCCGCGAACGCCCCGGCGAACCGCCACCAGATCAACATCATCGACACCCCCGGCCACGTCGACTTCACGGTCGAGGTCGAGCGCTCGCTGCGTGTCCTCGACGGCGCCGTCGCGGTCTTCGACGGCAAGGAGGGCGTGGAGCCCCAGTCCGAGACCGTGTGGCGCCAGGCCGACAAGTACAACGTCCCCCGCATCTGCTTCGTCAACAAGATGGACAAGCTGGGCGCCGACTTCTACTTCACCGTCGACACGATCGTCAGCCGCCTCGGCGCCAAGCCGCTCGTCATCCAGCTGCCCATCGGCGCTGAGAACGACTTCGTGGGCGTCATCGACCTCGTCACCATGAAGGCCCTCGTGTGGCCGGGTGACGCCAAGGGCGACGTGACCATGGGCGCCAAGTACGAGGTGCAGGAGATTCCTGCCGACCTCGCCGACAAGGCAGCCGACTACCGTCAGAAGCTGCTCGAGACCGTCGCCGAGACCGACGACGCGCTGCTCGAGAAGTACTTCGGCGGCGAAGAGCTCACCGAGGCCGAGATCAAGGGCGCGATCCGCAAGCTCACCATCGCCTCCGAGATCTACCCCGTGCTGTGCGGCTCGGCGTTCAAGAACCGCGGTGTGCAGCCGATGCTCGACGCGGTCATCGACTACCTGCCGTCGCCGCTCGACGTGCCGTCGATCGACGGCCACGACGTGCGCGACTTCGACAAGATCATCGCCCGCCACGCCGACGCGGCCGAGCCCTTCGCGGCCCTCGCGTTCAAGGTCGTCGCGCACCCGTTCTTCGGCCGTCTGACCTACATCCGCGCCTACTCGGGCCACCTCGAGTCCGGAGCCCAGGTCATCAACTCGACCAAGGACAAGAAGGAGCGCATCGGGAAGATCTTCCAGATGCACGCCAACAAGGAGAACCCGGTCGACTCGGTCACCGCCGGCAACATCTACGCGGTCATCGGCCTGAAGGACACCACGACCGGTGACACCCTCGCCGACCCGCAGAACCCGGTCGTCCTCGAGTCGATGACGTTCCCCGACCCGGTGATCGAGGTCGCGATCGAGCCGAAGACCAAGGCCGACCAGGAGAAGCTGGGCACCGCGATCCAGAAGCTCGCCGAAGAGGACCCGACGTTCCGCACCGAGCTCAACCCCGAGACCGGCCAGACCGTCATCAAGGGCATGGGCGAGCTGCACCTCGACATCCTCGTGGACCGCATGCGCCGCGAGTTCAAGGTCGAGGCGAACGTCGGCAAGCCGCAGGTCGCGTACCGCGAGACCATCAAGAAGACGGTCGAGCGCCACGACTACACGCACAAGAAGCAGACCGGTGGTTCCGGCCAGTTCGCGAAGATCCAGTTCAAGCTGGAGCCGCTCGAGGTCACCGCTGAGACGACCTATGAGTTCGTGAACGGCGTGACCGGCGGCCGTATCCCGCGCGAGTACATCCCCTCGGTCGACGCCGGCTTCCAGGAGGCCATGCAGGGCGGCATCCTCGCGGGCTTCCCGCTGGTGGGCGTCAAGGCGACCCTCACCGACGGTGGCTACCACGAGGTCGACTCGTCTGAGATGGCGTTCAAGATCGCCGGCTCGATGGGCTTCAAGGAGGCTGCGCGCAAGGCCAACCCGGTCCTGCTCGAGCCGCTGATGGCCGTCGAGGTCCGTACTCCTGAGGAGTACATGGGTGATGTCATCGGCGACCTGAACGCTCGTCGCGGTCAGATCCAGTCGATGGACGACGCCGCCGGCGTCAAGGTCATCCGCGCGATCGTGCCGCTGTCCGAGATGTTCGGCTACATCGGCGACCTGCGGTCGAAGACCGCCGGCCGCGCCGTGTACTCGATGACGTTCGAGACGTACGGCGAGGTTCCTCGGAACGTCTCCGACGAGATCGTCCAGAAGGCCAAGGGCGAGTAAGCCCCCGGCGCGGCATCCGCTCAATTCATCACGAGCGGATGCCGTGAACCGGGCCGCTGTAATGCCCGGTAGTTATCCCGTAACATAGAAAAGATCCCCGTAGAATGTCCGGCCGGCGCACGCCGCCCGCAGCTTCTACACGAGCGTCCTGAGGAGGACCACAGTGGCTAAGGCCAAGTTCGAGCGGACCAAGCCGCACGTCAACATCGGTACGATCGGTCACGTCGACCACGGCAAGACCACTCTGACCGCGGCGATCTCGAAGGTCCTGGCGGAGAAGTATCCGTCGGCCGTCAACGTGAAGCGTGACTTCGCTTCGATCGACTCGGCGCCGGAAGAGCGCCAGCGCGGCATCACGATCAACATCTCGCACGTCGAGTACGAGACCCCGAAGCGTCACTACGCTCACGTCGACGCGCCGGGCCACGCTGACTACATCAAGAACATGATCACCGGTGCTGCCCAGATGGACGGCGCGATCCTGGTCGTGGCCGCCACCGACGGCCCGATGGCTCAGACCCGTGAGCACGTTCTGCTCGCCAAGCAGGTCGGCGTGCCCTACCTGCTCGTCGCGCTGAACAAGGCCGACATGGTCGACGACGAGGAGATCCTGGAGCTCGTCGAGCTCGAGGTTCGCGAGCTGCTGTCCTCGCAGGGCTTCCCGGGCGACGACGCCCCCGTCGTGCGCGTCTCGGGCCTCAAGGCCCTCGAGGGCGACGAGGCGTGGACGCAGTCCATCCTCGACCTCATGGACGCCGTCGACGAGTCCATCCCGGACCCGGTGCGTGACCGTGACAAGCCGTTCCTCATGCCCATCGAGGACGTCTTCACGATCACCGGCCGTGGCACCGTCGTGACGGGCCGCGCCGAGCGTGGCACGCTCGCCCTCAACTCCGAGGTCGAGATCGTCGGCATCCGCCCGACGCAGAAGACCACGGTCACTGGTATCGAGATGTTCCACAAGCAGCTCGACGAGGCCTGGGCCGGCGAGAACTGTGGTCTGCTCCTCCGCGGCACCAAGCGCGAGGACGTCGAGCGCGGTCAGGTCGTCGTGAAGCCGGGTTCGGTCACGCCGCACACCGAGTTCGAGGGCACCGCGTACATCCTGTCCAAGGACGAGGGTGGCCGCCACAACCCGTTCTACGCGAACTACCGTCCGCAGTTCTACTTCCGCACCACCGACGTGACCGGCGTCATCACCCTCCCCGAGGGCACCGAGATGGTCATGCCGGGTGACACCACCGACCTCCACGTTGAGCTGATCCAGCCCATCGCGATGGAGGAGGGCCTCGGCTTCGCCATCCGCGAGGGTGGCCGCACCGTCGGCGCCGGTACCGTCACCAAGATCATCAAGTAACTTCCGGTTACTGCGATCTCCTGAAGAGGGGTCGGGCCTTCGGGCCCGGCCCCTTTCCTTTTGTCAACAGCACGCATGTAACATAGATGCAAGATGTGTTAGCATGGAGACATTACAGGGGCCGGCCCATCTAGAACCGGCCGGGAAAGTGGAGACCATGACCGAGACACAGACCATGACGAGGCGTTCCGGGCGCGGCATCCGTCGCGCGATCGCCGCACTCGCGGCCGTCGGCCTGGCGTTCACCGCGATGATCGCGGCGGCGCCCGCGTTCGCCGCACCCGCCGCAGCCGCGCCGGTGGCGGTCGTCGCCGAGCTGGACGCGGGGTATCAGCAGGCGATGCCGATCGCTGAGGAGATCATGCCGATCAACGAGGAGATCGTTCCGATCTCCGAGGACGTCGCGATCACGCCGATCGCGGAGGTCTACGAGACCCTGACCCGTCCGCTCGGGCTGACCGTCTTCGTGGTCTCCGCGCTGGCCTTGGGCGCGGGCGGCATCGCGATCGCGCGCGTGACGGCGCAGCGCAAGCACGCCGCCCCGGAGCGATCCGAGAGCTAAGCCGCATCAGGACAGGGGCCGAGCCGGTCGGGGCTCGGCCCCTTTCGCGTCCCCGCCCTTGCACCTCGCCTCGCCCAGCCCCGCCGCCCTTCCGCGTGCGCGGGTGTTATGACGCTTCCGCGGGTGCTGGACCTCCCGCGGAAGTGAGGCTTCTCCCGCGCATGCGCGCCGCTGCCGCGGCGCAGCGCAGCGTTTCGGGTGCTGTGCCGGGGGCCGTCTGCTGCGCCAGACTGGGACAGCACAGCGATCGCATCGCGGGGGCCGTCCACATTTCGCGCCCTCGCAGCGGCTGGCGATGGGTGCAGTCGGCCATCGTCGTGCCCATGAACGCAGATCGCCTCCTCATTCCGGCAATCGATCCCGTGCTGACCTCAGAGCTGAATCACGTCATTCCCGGGGCGGGTCGGCTACCCGCTGCGGCGCAGGGCAACGGGCTCATCCGCCTTCGTCGAGGACTTCGATTCCCTGACGGCGAATGGGCTGCGCTGACCCCGACTGAGAGATATCGGGCGTTCGTTGCCGGCGTCACTCAGACCTTCAAAAAACGACCGGTGTTATCCCACTACTCCGCTGCGGCGCTCTGGGGGCTTCCCATCATCGGACCGTGGCCGAGGGAAGTCCACATCCTGGTTCCGCATGCGAGCGGCGGCCGCTCTGACCCCGGCATCCGCCGTCACGCGATCGGCGTGCCCGAGGCTGACGTCGTCGACATCGATGGATTCCTCGTGACGTCGATCGCCCGCACCGTCCTTGACCTCGCGACCACGGCGCCCATGCTGACCGCCATCGCGGCAGCGGATGCGGCCCTCTGGGTCCCTCGAGGTCGCGGCGCGCTTCCGCTCGTCGCGAAGTCCGAGATCTGGCAGTTGTGGTCGACCCGCGAGTTCAGGGGTAAGCGCCGAGCGCAGGAACTCATCCAGTTCGCGGACACCGGCGCGGAGTCGCCGTTGGAGTCGGCGAGCCGCGTGAACATCGCGCTGGCAGGGTTCCCGCAGCCGGTGCTGCAGCACCGTATCGAGGTTGACGGGCGCGAATACTGGGGCGACTTCTACTGGCCGGGGGCGGATGCCTGGGGCGAGGTCGACGGGCTCGTCAAGTACGTCGATCCGAACGACTCGGACGGGGTCGCCGCAGCCGAGGCCGTCTATCGTGAGAAACTCCGCGAAGATGCCGTTCGCCGCCGAGTCACCCGTTTCGCTCGATGGGACCGCGGGATTGCGATGTCGCGCACGCGGCTCCGCCGGCGTCTGATCGAGCTTGGCCTCGAGCCCCGGAACCACGAGCCTCGCCATCTCCGCTGGCCCCTGTGAGGCATCCGCTCAGCCCTGTGGTCGCGGCCACGCACAAAACCTGCGTGTGCGCGGGAGAACCGGAGAGTACGCGGCAGAACTCACTCCCGCGTACACGTTGTTTCACCCGCGCATGCGAAGGGGCCGAAGCGCGACACGCCCGGGTTGCAGCATCCGTCTTCATCTGGCAAACTTGTAGGGTTCAACATTTCGGCAGACGGGCTCAGCTCTCACCGAATCACTGCCAGGCAGTGCATAACCACTGATTCGCTCAGTTCAGGTTAGGCCGCGGGCAGCAGGACACCTCGCCAAAATCCGACAACGGAAACCCCGGACACCTCTGTGCCCGGGCCGCTCCATGTCGGCGCCAAGCGTTGAAAACCGAACAGTGGTGCTACACCACGAGCTTCGAGCGGCAGTCCGCTCGGAGCACGTCGCGTCCAATGCGAGCCGGAAGCTCGTAAGACGCCTTACACGAGAGCGAGTCAGTGATGGCGGGACAGAAGATCCGCATTCGACTGAAGTCGTATGACCACGAGGTCATCGACACCTCGGCACGCAAGATCGTCGACACGGTGACCCGCGCGGGTGCGACCGTCGTCGGCCCGGTGCCGCTTCCGACCGAGAAGAACGTGGTCGTCGTGATCCGTTCGCCCCACAAGTACAAGGACAGCCGCGAGCACTTCGAGAAGCGCACGCACAAGCGGCTGATCGACATCATCGACCCGACGCCGAAGGCCGTCGACTCGCTCATGCGTCTCGACCTGCCCGCCGACGTCAACATCGAGATCAAGCTGTAAGGGGGCCCGGCACACATGTCTGCAAAGACCAAGAACGTCAAGGGCCTGCTGGGCACCAAGCTTGGGATGACCCAGGTGTGGGACGAGAACAACAAGCTCATCCCCGTCACCGTCGTCGAGATCACTCCGAACGTGGTCACCCAGGTCCGTACCCCCGAGGTCGACGGCTATGACGCCGTTCAGATCGCCTACGGCCAGATCGACCCGCGCAAGGTCAACCAGCCGGCCACCGGCCACTTCGAGAAGGCCGGCGTGACCCCGCGCCGCCACCTCACCGAGGTGCGCACCGCTGACGCTTCCGAGTACTCGCTCGGCCAGGAGCTCACCGTCGGTGAGACCTTCGAGGCCGGCCAGCTCGTCGACGTCGTCGGCACCAGCAAGGGCAAGGGCTTCGCCGGCGTCATGAAGCGCCACAACTTCAAGGGCGTCTCCGCCTCGCACGGTTCGCACCGCAACCACCGCAAGCCCGGTTCGATCGGCGCATCGTCGACCCCGAGCCGCGTGTTCAAGGGCATGCGCATGGCCGGCCGCATGGGCGGCGAGCGCGTCACCGTGCTGAACCTGACGGTGCACTCCGTGGATGCCGAGAAGGGCCTGCTGCTCGTCAAGGGCGCCGTCCCCGGTGCTCGCGGTCGCATCGTCTTCGTCCGCAACGCAGTGAAGGGAGCCTAAGACCATGGCTACTCTCGACGTCCTCGACGTGAAGGGTAAGAAGGCCGGCTCTGTCGAGCTGCCTTCCGAGGTCTTCGACGTCCAGACCAACGTTCCGCTGATCCACCAGGTCGTCGTCGCGCAGCTTGCCGCTGCCCGTCAGGGTACGCACAAGACGAAGAACCGCGGCGAGGTCTCCGGTGCCGGTCGCAAGCCGTTCAAGCAGAAGGGCACCGGTCGCAGCCGTCAGGGCTCTGTCCGCGCTCCCGAGCACACCGGCGGTGGCGTCGTGCACGGCCCCGTGCCGCGCAAGTACGACCAGCGCACCCCCAAGAAGATGATCGCAGCCGCTCTGCTCGGCTCCATCTCCGACCGCGCTCGCGCCGGCCGCCTGCACGTCGTCCAGGCCATCGCGGTCGACACCCCGTCGACCAAGACCGCCAAGACGCTGCTCGCCGGCCTCGGCGTCGGCAAGAACGTTCTCGTGGTGCTCGACTCCGCTGACGAGGCCGGCTGGCTCTCCGTCCGCAACCTGCCGAGCGTGCACGTGCTCGCCGCCGACCAGCTGAACGCGTACGACGTGCTTCGCAGCGACGACGTCGTGTTCACGCAGGCCGCGTACGACGCGTTCGTCGCAGCCAAGACCAAGAAGCAGGAGGTGACCAAGTAATGGCCGCCAACAAGGACCCGCGCGACGTCATCATCGCCCCGGTCGTCAGCGAGAAGAGCTACGGGCTGATCGACGAGGGCAAGTACACCTTCGTCGTCGACACCCGCTCGAACAAGGCCGAGATCAAGCTCGCCATCGAGTCGATCTTCAAGGTCGAGGTCGCGTCGGTGAACACCCTGAACCGTCAGGGCAAGACCCGCCGCACCCGCTTCGGCACCGGCAAGCGCAAGGACACCAAGCGCGCCATCGTCACGCTCAAGTCCGGTTCCATCGACATCTTCACGGCTGTCGGCTAGGAGCAGAGGAAGAACTATGGCTATCCGTAATTACAAGCCCACGACCCCCGGCCGTCGCGGTTCGTCCGTTGCCGACTTCGCTGAGATCACCCGGTCGACGCCTGAGAAGTCGCTGCTCCGCCCTCTGGCGAAGACCGGCGGTCGCAACAACCAGGGCCGTATCACCACCCGCCACATCGGCGGTGGCCACAAGCGCCAGTACCGCGTCATCGACTTCCGTCGCAACGACAAGGACGGCGTCAACGCCAAGGTCGCCCACATCGAGTACGACCCCAACCGCACCGCGCGCATCGCGCTGCTGCACTTCGTCGACGGCACCAAGCGCTACATCCTGGCGCCGAACGGCATGAAGCAGGGCGACGTCATCGAGTCAGGCGCCGGCGCCGACATCAAGCCGGGCAACAACCTGCCGCTGCGCAACATCCCGACCGGTACCGTCGTGCACGCGATCGAGCTGAAGCCGGGCGGCGGCGCCAAGCTGGCACGCTCCGCCGGCGCCTCGGTCCGTCTCGTCGCGAAGGACGGCCCGTACGCCCAGCTGCGCCTCCCCTCTGGCGAGGTCCGCAACGTCGACGCGCGCTGCCGCGCCACCATCGGCGAGGTCGGCAACGCCGAGCAGTCGAACATCAACTGGGGCAAGGCCGGCCGTCTGCGCTGGAAGGGCGTCCGCCCGACCGTCCGTGGCGTCGCGATGAACCCGATCGACCACCCGCACGGCGGTGGCGAGGGCAAGACCTCCGGTGGCCGTCACCCGGTCAGCCCGTGGGGTCAGCCCGAGGGCCGCACCCGTCACGCGAACAAGGAAAGCGACGGCCTCATCGTTCGTCGCCGCCCCACCGGCAAGAAGCGGAAGTAGGAGAACTAGAAGATGCCCCGCAGTCTCAAGAAGGGCCCCTTCGTCGACGAGCACCTGCTTCAGAAGGTGGTTCGTCAGAACGAAGCCAGCTCGAAGAACGTGATCAAGACGTGGTCGCGCCGTTCGATGATCGTCCCGGCCATGCTCGGCCACACCATCGCGGTGCACGACGGTCGCAAGCACATCCCGGTGTTCGTCACCGAGACCATGGTCGGTCACAAGCTCGGCGAGTTCGCTCCGACCCGTACCTTCCGTGGACACGAGAAGGACGACAAGAAGGGTCGTCGCCGCTAACCCGGCGACGTTAGGAGGAGAAGAAATGGTGGAGTCGATCGCACGCGTGCGACACATCCGCATCACGCCTCAGAAGGCTCGTCGCGTCGTCAACCTGATCCGCGGCAAGCAGGCGCAGGAGGCCCTGGCCATCCTGAAGTTCGCGCCCCAGAGCGCGAGCGAGCCGATCTACAAGCTGGTCGCGTCGGCCATCGCGAACGCTCGCGTCAAGGCGGATGCCTCGAACCAGTACTTGGACGAGCAGGACCTCTACATCTCGCGCGCATTCGTCGACGAGGGCACCACCCTCAAGCGTTTCCAGCCGCGTGCGCAGGGTCGTGCCTTCCGCATCAACAAGCGCACCAGCCACATCACCGTGGTCCTGGCCACTCCGGACGAAGGGACGAAGTAATGGGTCAGAAAGTCAACCCCTACGGCTTCCGTCTGGGCATCACCACGGACCACGTGTCGCGTTGGTTCTCGGACTCGACGAAGCCCGGTCAGCGTTACGCCGACTACGTCGGCGAGGACATCAAGATCCGCAAGCTGCTGACGACCACCCTCGACCGTGCGGGCGTCGCCCGCATCGAGATCGAGCGCACCCGTGACCGCGTGCGTGTGGACATCCACACCGCTCGCCCGGGTATCGTCATCGGCCGCCGTGGTGCCGAGGCCGAGCGCATCCGCGCCGACCTCGAGAAGCTCACCGGCAAGCAGATCCAGCTGAACATCCTCGAGGTCAAGAACCCCGAGGCCGACGCCCAGCTGGTCGCCCAGGGCATCGCCGAGCAGCTCTCCGCCCGTGTGGCCTTCCGCCGCGCGATGCGCAAGGGCCTGCAGGGCGCGCAGCGCGCCGGCGCCAAGGGCGTCCGCATCCAGGTCTCCGGCCGCCTCGGCGGCGCCGAGATGAGCCGCTCGGAGTTCTACCGCGAGGGCCGCGTGCCGCTGCACACCCTGCGCGCGAACATCGACTACGGCTTCTACGAGGCGAAGACCACCTTCGGCCGCATCGGCGTGAAGGTCTGGATCTACAAGGGCGACATCACCAACAAGGAACTCGCTCGCGAGCAGGCATCCCGCCCCAGCCGCGACCGTAACGACCGCAACGACCGTCCGCGTCGCGCCCCGCGCAACCAGGAGCCGGTCGCGGAAGGAGCCACGGCATAATGCTGATCCCCCGTAAGGTTGCACACCGCAAGCAGCACCACCCCGGCCGTTCCGGCCAGGCGACCGGCGGCACGAAGGTCAGCTTCGGCGAGTTCGGCATCCAGGCCCTGACCCCCGCCTATGTGACCAACCGTCAGATCGAGTCCGCTCGTATCGCCATGACGCGTCACATCAAGCGTGGTGGCAAGGTGTGGATCAACATCTACCCTGACCGTCCGCTGACCAAGAAGCCCGCCGAGACCCGCATGGGTTCCGGCAAGGGCTCGCCCGAGTGGTGGGTCGCGAACGTCAAGCCGGGTCGCGTCCTCTTCGAGGTCGCCGGCGTCAACGAGGAACTTGCTCGTGAGGCCCTGACCCGTGCCATCCACAAGCTGCCCCTCAAGGCACGAATCATCAAGCGCGAGGAGGGCGACGCGTAATGGCGATCGGTTCCAAGGAGCTCGCACCCGCTGAGCTCGACACGTTCGACGAGGCTCGTCTCACCGACGAGCTCAAGAAGGCCAAGGAAGAGCTGTTCAACCTGCGCTTCCAGTCGGCCACCGGCCAGCTCGAGAGCCACGGCCGCCTGCGCGCCGTGAAGCGCGACATCGCTCGCATCTACACGGTCATCCGTGAGCGCGAGCTCGGCATCCGCGCCGTCCCGGCTCCGGTCGAGGCGCCGGCGAAGAAGGCTGCCGCCAAGAAGAGCACCAAGAAGGCTGCTGAGACCGAGGCTGAGGCCGAGGCTCCCGCCGCCGAGACCGAGGAGGCATAAGCATGGCTACCAAGAAGGCTGAGGCCGAGGTCGCCGAGCAGGCCGCCGAGGCGCGCAACTACCGCAAGACCGCTCGCGGCTACGTCGTCAGCGACAAGATGGACAAGACCATCGTCGTCGAGGTCGAGGACCGCAAGAAGCACCCGCTCTACGGCAAGGTCCTGCGCACCACCAAGAAGATCAAGGCGCACGACGAGCAGAACACTGCGGGCATCGGCGACCTCGTCATCATCAACGAGACCCGCCCGCTGAGCGCCTCCAAGCGCTGGCGTCTGGTCGAGATCCTCGAGAAGGCGAAGTAATGATCCAGACCGAATCGCGCCTCAAGGTCGCCGACAACACCGGCGCCAAGGAGCTGCTGACCATCCGCGTGCTCGGCGGCTCCAACCGCCGCTACGCCGGCCTGGGCGACGTCATCGTCGCCACCGTCAAGGACGCCATCCCCGGCGGCAACGTCAAGAAGGGCGACGTCGTCAAGGCGGTCATCGTCCGCACCGTCAAGGAGACCCGTCGTGCAGACGGCTCCTACATCAAGTTCGACGAGAACGCCGCTGTTGTTCTGAACAACAATGGCGAGCCGCGCGGCACCCGTATCTTCGGGCCGGTCGGCCGTGAGCTTCGCGACAAGAAGTTCATGAAGATCGTCTCGCTCGCCCCGGAGGTGATTTAGTCCACATGGCCAAGATCAAGAAGGGCGACCTCGTCCAGGTCATCGCCGGCGCCACCCAGGCGCGCGGCGGCGACCGTGGCAAGCAGGGCAAGGTCCTGCGTGTCATCACGGAGGAGAACCGCGTCGTCGTCGAGGGCATCAACTTCGTCACGAAGCACGTGAAGGTCGGCCAGACCCAGCGCGGCTCCAAGACGGGCGGTCTCGAGACCGTCGAGGCCCCGATCCACATCTCCAATGTCGCGCTCGTCGACCCTGACACCAAGAAGCCGACCCGCGTCGGCCACCGTGTCGAGTCGGTCAGCAAGGACGGCGTCACCAAGAACGTCCGCGTGCGCTACGCCAAGAAGTCAGGTAAGGACCTCTAATGACGGACACCACTGCTGCGGTGGCTGGCAAGATCCAGCCCCGCCTCAAGCAGAAGTACAAGAGCGAGATCGCGCCGGCTCTCAAGGAGCAGTTCGGCTTCACCAACCCGCACCAGATCCCCGGCCTCGTGAAGGTCGTTGTGAACACCGGTGTCGGCGAGGCAGCCCGCGACGGCAAGATCATCGACGGTGCGGTCACCGACCTCACCCTCATCACCGGTCAGAAGCCGCAGGTCACCAAGTCCCGCAAGTCCATCGCGCAGTTCAAGCTGCGCGAGGGCCAGGCCATCGGCGCGCACGTCACCCTCCGCGGCGACCGCGCGTGGGAGTTCCTGGACCGTCTGCTGTCGCTCGCGCTGCCGCGCATCCGCGACTTCCGCGGCCTGTCGGACCGTCAGTTCGACGGCCACGGCAACTACACCTTCGGTGTGCAGGAGCAGTCGATCTTCCACGAGATCAACCAGGACAAGATCGACCGCGTCCGCGGCTTCGACATCACGGTCGTCACCACGGCGAAGACGGACGACGAGGGCCGCGCCCTGCTGCGCGCGCTCGGCTTCCCGTTCAAGTCGGACGACCAGGCTGCGTAAGCCCCTCCTGAGCCTCGCGCTCAGGAACGCCCGCTAAGATGGCGGGGTTTGTGCCCAGCACAGGCCCCGCCATCAGGCGGACACTGTGGGCGAGGCATCCGCCCCGCCCCACCACCACAGGTCGTCGTTCGTGTAACGGCCGGCGAAACCTGGTGAACAAAGGAATCACCTAGTCATGACCATGACTGATCCCGTCGCAGACATGCTCACGCGTCTGCGCAACGCGAACTCTGCGTACCACGACACCGTGACCATGCCCCACTCGAAGCTGAAGGCGCACATCGCCGACATCCTCAAGGCCGAGGGCTACATCTCCGGCTGGTCCGTCGCCGACGCTCGCGTGGGGAAGACCCTCACGCTCGAGCTCAAGTTCGGCCCGAACCGCGAGCGCTCCATCGCCGGCATCAAGCGCGTCTCGAAGCCCGGCCTGCGCGTCTACGCGAAGTCGACCGAGATCCCCACCGTCCTCGGTGGCCTCGGTGTCGCCATCCTGTCCACCTCCTCCGGTCTGCTCACCGACCGTCAGGCTGAGAAGAAGGGCGTCGGCGGGGAAGTCCTCGCCTACGTGTGGTAATCGAAGATGTCGCGTATTGGAAGACTGCCCATCGACATCCCCGCCGGGGTCGATGTGAAGATCGACGGCGCAGCCGTCACCGTCAAGGGCCCCAAGGGTGAGCTGTCGCTCACCGTGGCGAGCCCCATCGAGGTCAAGATCGAGGAGAACCAGGTTCTCGTCACCCGCCCGGACGACGAGCGCAACTCGCGTTCGCTGCACGGCCTGACCCGCACGCTCATCAACAACAACATCGTCGGCGTGACCCAGGGCTACACGAAGCAGCTCGAGATCGTCGGCACCGGCTACCGCGTCGCACAGAAGGGCGCGGCCATCGAGTTCGCGCTCGGCTTCTCGCACCCCGTGACCGTCGAGGCGCCCGCGGGCATCACCTTCGCGGTCGAGGGCAACAACAAGGTGACTGTCACCGGCATCGACAAGCAGCTCGTCGGTGAGACCGCCGCGATCGTCCGCAAGATCAAGAAGCCCGAGCCCTACAAGGGCAAGGGCATCCGCTACGCCGGCGAGATCGTGCGTCGCAAGGCCGGAAAGGCTGGTAAGTAACCATGGCTAACAACAGCAAGTCTGCTGCGCGCGGCCGCCGCCACCTCCGCCTCCGCAAGAAGGTCGTCGGCACGGCACTGCGCCCCCGTCTCGTCGTCACCCGCTCGGCCCGCCACGTCTTCGTGCAGGTCGTGGATGACGCAGTCGGCCACACCCTCGCCTCCGCGTCGACCCTCGAGGCCGACCTGCGCGCGTTCGAGGGCGACAAGACCGCCAAGGCCCGCCGCGTCGGTGAGCTGGTCGCCGAGCGCGCGAAGGCCGCCGGCATCGAGGCCGTCGTCTTCGACCGCGGTGGCAACAAGTACGCGGGCCGCGTCGCGGCTATCGCTGAAGGTGCACGTGAAGGTGGGTTGGACCTGTGAGCGACGAGGCTGCGAACACGAACGACATCAAGAAGGAGCCGCAGGACGTGACCGACACGGCAGCGACTATTGCAGACAAGCCGGTCGAGACTGCCGCGGGCAGCGACACGACCGCCCGTGACACGCGCGACAGCCGTGGCGGTCGTGGCGACCGCGGTGGCCGTGGCGACCGCGGCGGCCGTGGTGGCGACCGCGGATCGCGAGGCGATGACCGCAGCCAGTTCCTGGAGCGCGTTGTGACCATCAACCGCGTCTCCAAGGTTGTGAAGGGTGGCCGTCGCTTCAGCTTCACCGCCCTGGTCGTCGTCGGCGACGGCAACGGCCTGGTCGGCGTCGGCTACGGCAAGGCCCGTGAGGTGCCGCTGGCGATCTCGAAGGGCGTCGAGGAGGCGAAGAAGAACTTCTTCCGCGTCCCGCGCGTCGGCTCGACCGTCCCGCACCCCGTTCAGGGTGAGGCCGCGGCCGGCGTGGTGCTGCTGCGCCCCGCCGCCCCGGGTACCGGTGTCATCGCCGGCGGCCCCGCCCGTGCCGTGCTCGAGTGCGCCGGCATCCACGACGTCCTGAGCAAGTCGCTCGGCTCGTCGAACACCATCAACATCGTGCACGCCACCGTCGCGGCTCTGAAGAGCCTCGAGGAGCCGCGCGCCGTTGCCGCCCGCCGTGGTCTCGACTACGACGAGGTCGCTCCGGCCCGCATCCTGCGTGCCGAGGCCAAGGCGGCCGAGGCTGCCGCTGCAGCGAAGGCAGGTGCCTAATGGCGCGGCTCAAGGTCACCCAGATCAAGGGCAAGGTTAGTGAGAAGCAGAACCAGCGCGACACGCTGCGCAGCCTCGGGCTCAAGCGCATCGGCGACGTCGTCGTCCGTGAGGACAATGCGCAGAACCGCGGTTACGTGCGCACCGTCGCTCACCTGGTGAAGGTTGAGGAGATCGACTAATGGCTGACGAGAAGAAGGCTGAAGAGGCCGTCACGCAGTCCAAGAGCACTGCGAAGCCGGCCGCCAAGAAGGCTCCGGCCACCAAGGCGGCCGCGGCGAAGACCGAGGCTCCTGCAGAGCGCGTGAGCGTTCTCAAGGTGCACCACCTGCGCCCCGCCGCAGGTGCCAAGAAGGACCGCACCCGCGTGGGTCGCGGTGAGGGTTCGAAGGGTAAGACCGCGGGCCGCGGCACCAAGGGCACGAAGGCGCGCTACCAGGTGCGCCCGGGCTTCGAGGGTGGCCAGCTCAACTCGGTCATGCGTGCGCCGAAGCTGCGCGGCTTCAAGAACCCGTTCCGTGTCGAGTACCAGGTCGTGAACCTGGACAAGCTGGCCGAGCTCTACCCGTCGGGTGGCGACGTGACCGTCGCCGACCTGGTGGCCAAGGGCGCCGTTCGCAAGAACGAGAAGGTCAAGGTGCTCGGCACCGGCGACATCGCGGTGAAGCTGAACGTGTCCGTCGACAAGGTCTCCGGCTCGGCCGAGCAGAAGATCGTCGCGGCCGGCGGCTCCATCAAGTAGGCGCCGAGAAGCACCGTCAATAGCGGCATCTGCAACTGACGTAGAGTAGAGGGTCGGTGGTGAAAGCCACCGGCCCTCTCTCATTATCTGAAAGCAGGACGAACCCTTGTTCAGCGCCATCGTGCGGGTGTTCCGCACGCCCGACCTTCGCAAGAAGCTCCTGTTCACTCTTGCGATCATCGCGATCTTCCGCCTCGGGTCGTTCATCCCTTCGCCGTTCGTCGATTTCGCCAATGTCCAGGCCTGTCTGAACGCGAACCAGGGCACCACCGGCCTCTACGAGCTCGTCAACCTGTTCTCGGGCGGCGCGCTGCTGAAGCTCTCGATCTTCGCGCTCGGCATCATGCCGTACATCACGTCGTCGATCATCGTGCAGCTCTTGCGCGTCGTGATCCCGCACTTCGAGACGCTGTACAAAGAGGGCCAGGCCGGTCAGGCCCGGCTGACGCAGTACACGCGCTACCTCACCATCGCGCTGGGTGTGCTGCAGTCGACCACCCTCATCACGGTCGCCCGCAGCGGCGCGCTGTTCGGCACCACGAGCGCCACCGAGTGCTCGAACATCATCACCAACACCAACTGGTACGCGATCCTGCTCATGGTCATCACCATGACCGCGGGCACCGGCCTCATCATGTGGCTCGGCGAGCTCGTCACCGAGCGCGGCATCGGCAACGGCATGTCTCTGCTGATCTTCACCTCGATCGCCGCGCAGTTCCCGACCTCGTTCTGGGCGATCGAGCAGAGCAACGGCATCGGCACGTTCCTGCTGGTCCTGCTGGTGAGCGTCATCGTCGTCGGCGCGGTCGTCTTCGTCGAGCAGTCGCAGCGGCGCATCCCCGTCCAGTACGCGAAACGCATGATCGGCCGCCGCACCTATGGCGGCAACAACACCTACATCCCCATCAAGGTCAACATGGCCGGTGTCGTGCCGGTCATCTTCGCCTCGTCGCTGCTGTACCTGCCGGCGCTCGTCGCCCAGTTCAGCCAGCCGGCCGCTGGCCAGGCGCCCGCCGCCTGGGTCACCTGGGTCACCAACTACCTGACGCGCGGCGACCACCCCCTGTACATGCTGCTGTATGCGCTGCTCATCGTCGGCTTCACCTACTTCTACGTCGCGATCACCTTCAACCCCGAAGAGGTCGCCGACAACATGAAGAAGTACGGGGGCTTCATCCCAGGCATCCGTGCCGGCCGCCCGACGGCCGAGTACCTCGACTACGTGCTGACCCGCATCACCCTGCCCGGTTCCATCTACCTGGCCGTGGTCGCACTCATCCCGCTTGTCGCCTTCGCGCTGCTGGGCGCCAGCAACAACTTCACGTTCGGCGGGACGTCGATCCTCATCATCGTGGGCGTCGGCCTCGAGACGGTGAAGCAGATCGACTCGCAACTGCAGCAGCGTCATTACGAAGGGTTGCTCCGTTGACGGAAGCCATCGCAGAGAACACGCAGGGGGGCGCCCGCCTGCTCATCGTCGGTCCCCCCGGGGCAGGCAAAGGCACACAGGCCGTATTCATCGCCCAGTCCCTCGGCATCCCCGCCGTGTCCACCGGTGACATCTTCCGCGACAACATCAAGAACGAGACGCCCCTCGGCCTGCAGGTCAAGGCGATCACGTCGACGGGCGCATACGTGCCGGACGAGCTGACCAACGAGATCATCGCCGACCGGCTCAGCCAGGCGGATGCCGCGAACGGGTTCCTGCTCGACGGCTACCCCCGCACGACGGGCCAGGTGGCGTTCCTCGACGAGTGGCTCGCCGGTCACGGCGCGCGGATCGACGCGGTCGTGCAGCTCACCGCCGACACCGACCACGTGGTCGAGCGGCTGCTCAAGCGCGCGGCCGAGCAGGGCCGAGCCGACGACACCGAAGACGTCATCCGTCACCGCCTCGACGTCTATGAGGAGCAGACCGCCCCGCTCGTCGACGTCTTCGGCCAGCGCGGGGTGCTGGTCACCGTCGACGGCCTCGGCACGATCGACGAGGTCGCGGAGCGCATCCACGAAGGGCTCGAGGCGCGCGGCATCCGCCGCCCGGGTTCCGACAGCGCCAACGCGGCCTGACCGCGCCAGCAATGCGCTCGCTCCGCAAGTCCATCTACAAGTCGCCCGCGCAGTTGCGGCTCATGATCGAGCCCGGTCTCGCGACGGCGGCCAGCCTCGACGCGGTCGAGGCGATCGTCGCGCCCGGGGTCACGACCATCGAGCTCGACGCGGCCGCCGAGGGGGCCATCGAGGCGCGCGGTCTGAAGGCCAACTTCAAGCTCGAGCACGGTTACTTCCACACGATCTGCGCGTCGGTCAACGACGAGGTCGTGCACGGGGTGCCCGGCCCGCTCACGGTCGCAGCCGGTGACATCGTGTCCATCGACTCCGGTGCGATCTCGCCGCAGGGCTGGAACGGGGACGCTGCCCGCACCTTCGTGGTCGACGACCCGAGCAGCCCCGACAAGGTCGCCGCGCGGCGCGAGCTGAACCGCGTCACCGAGCAGTCGCTGTGGCGCGGCATCGCCCAGCTCTACTCGGCGAAGCACCTCAACGAGGTCGGAGCGGCGATCGAGGAGTACATCGAGTCGCAGGGCGACTACGGCATCCTCACCGACTACATCGGCCACGGTATCGGCCGTTCGATGCACGAGGACCCGCCCGTGTTCAACTACGCCGTGCGCCAGCGCGGGCCCGAGGTGCGCCCCGGCCTCGTCGTCGCGATCGAGCCGATGCTGACGCTCGGCAGCGCCGACACCTACGTGCGCGACGACGGCTGGACTGTCGTCACCGAAGACGGCTCGGCCGCCGCCCACTGGGAGCACAGCGTGGCCGTGCACAAGGACGGCATCTGGGTGCTCACCGCCGCAGACGGCGGCGCGGCAGGGCTCGCACAGTACGGCATCACCCCGACGCCGATCGCGTAGCCCGCGCTCGCCCGAGGGCTTCGCACGATCGGAAGGGACCTCTGGTGCCGAAACCCCTCACGAGCCTGCGAATCCCTCGCGCGCTCTAGGGTGGAGATCGTGCCAGCATCCGACCCCATCGTCTTCCTCGTCGACGTCGCCCCTGCGGGCGCGACGGAGCCGGCCGCCGGGTGGGAGTCCACCGTGCGCCGCGTGCGTGCCGACGAGCCGATCGTGCTCGGCACCGACCTCTCCGCGACGCGCGGCGACGGCGTGTTCGAGACGCTCGGCGTGCTCGAGGGGTGCCCGCAGGCCGTCGACGCGCACTTCTGGCGCCTCGCGAACTCGGCCGAGCTGCTCGAGCTGCCCGCGCCGAACCTGGAGCAGTGGCGGGTCGCGATGAGGGTCGCGGGCGACGCGCTGCCGACGGACAGGCAGGGCGGCATCAAGCTGGTGCTGTCGCGCGGTGTCGAGGGCGCTGGCCGCTCGACGGGCTGGCTGATCGCCACGGTCGCCGACGACGACTTCGCGAACCGCACGGAGGGCTGGAAGGTCGTCACGCTCGACCGCGGCTACCGGCACGACCTCTCGGAGCACGCGCCGTGGCTGCTGCCGGGGGCGAAGACGCTGTCGTACGCCGTGAACATGGCCACGCTGCGCGAGGCCGCACGCCGCGGAGCTGACAACGCGATCTACCTCTCGTCCGACGGCTTCGTGATGGAGGCGCCGCAGTCGAGCGTGCTGCTGCGCCGCGGCGACACCCTCATCACGCCGAAGACCGACATCGGCATCCTGCCGGGGACGACGCAGCTCAGTGTGTTCGCGATCGCCGCGCAGTGGGGGCTCGCGACGGAGGATCGGCTGGTCGAGGCATCCGAACTGCTCGATTCTGACGGTCTCTGGCTGCTATCGAGCGTGAAGCTCGCCACCCCGATCACCCAGGTGGACGGGAAGTCGATCACCGTCGATCGCGAGCTGAGCGACAAGCTCAACGCCGCTCTGCTGGCGCGCCGCGAATAGGCAACACGCCGGAAGGCATGTGAGCTTACGCCCGAACTCGCGTTAAGGGAACACTTCGGGTACGATTGATCTTTGGTGTCTTGCGCCCGTTTCAGGGTGCGCGTCGTGCAACGTACAAGGCATCACATCCCCCGCACGAACAGCGAATTCTTCACTTCTTAGCGACAGTAGGTTATGGCCAAAAAAGACGGCGTCATCGAGATCGAAGGATCTGTGGTCGAGGCTCTTCCCAACGCGATGTTCCGCGTTGAGCTGACGAACGGTCACAAGGTTCTTGCCCACATCAGCGGCAAGATGCGTCAGCACTACATCCGCATCCTCCCTGAGGACCGCGTGATCGTCGAGCTGAGCCCTTACGACCTGACCCGCGGCCGTATCGTCTACCGCTACAAGTAGGAAGTCGCTGCACAAGTAACGGCCCTGCCTTCCAGGCAGGCGCACGATGACAGCGAAGGAAACAACTCAATGAAGGTCAAGCCCTCAGTCAAGCGCATCTGCGAGCACTGCAAGATCATCCGCCGCAACGGTCGGGTCATGGTCATCTGCTCGTCGAACCCGCGCCACAAGCAGCGCCAGGGTTAGTCGCAAGCTTCGGAGCCGTAAGCATCCGTTCATAACTTCACACAGAACAGGCAGCGCCAGAACCGCTTCGGCGGGGACACCTCGGGTTGGAGGCCCGGGCACCGGCGCTGCTCCACACCTCCACTCATCTACAGGAGAAAGCCAACATGGCACGTCTTGCAGGCGTTGACATCCCGCGCGAGAAGCGCGTGGAGATCGCACTGACGTACATCTACGGTGTCGGTCGCACCCGGTCGCTTCAGACCCTCGCCGCCACCGGTATCTCGGGGGACATTCGGGTCAAGGACCTGACCGACGACCAGCTCGTCGCCCTCCGCGACTACATCGAGGGATCCTTCAAGGTCGAGGGTGACCTCCGCCGCGAGGTTCAGGCCGACATCCGTCGCAAGGTCGAGATCGGCTCCTACGAGGGTCTGCGCCACCGCCGTGGCCTCCCGGTGCGCGGGCAGCGCACCAAGACGAACGCTCGCACCCGTAAGGGCCCGAAGCGCACCGTCGCCGGCAAGAAGAAGGCCGGCCGCAAGTAATCGCGGGCCCACGGATTCCAGGAGAGATAGACACAAATGGCTGCACCTAAGACGGCTGCGCGCAAGCCGCGCCGCAAGGAGAAGAAGAACATCGCTGTGGGCCAGGCCCACATCAAGAGCACGTTCAACAACACGATCGTGTCGATCACCGACACGACCGGTGCTGTGATCAGCTGGGCCTCCGCCGGCGGCGTGGGCTTCAAGGGCTCGCGCAAGTCGACCCCGTACGCCGCGCAGACGGCCGCGGAGTCGGCAGCCCGCCAGGCGCAGGAGCACGGCATGAAGAAGGTCGACGTCTTCGTGAAGGGCCCCGGCTCGGGCCGCGAGACCGCGATCCGCTCGCTTCAGGCCGCAGGCCTCGAGGTGGGCAGCATCACCGACGTGACGCCGCAGGCTCACAACGGCGCCCGCCCGCCGAAGCGTCGTCGCGTCTAACCAGGACACTGTCGCGGTGCGGATGCCTCGGCTGAGGCATCCGCACCCCGAACTGCTTTTTCAATAACTCAAAAATCCACTCTCGCAAGGGTCATATAGCGGACCCTTAGCCGAAAGGAATCAACAGTGCTCATTGCACAGCGTCCTACTCTGACCGAAGAGTCGATCTCGGAGTTCCGCTCGCGGTTCGTCATCGAGCCGCTGGAGCCGGGCTTCGGCTACACCCTCGGCAACTCGCTCCGCCGCACGCTGCTCTCGTCCATCCCGGGCGCCGCGGTCACGAGCATCCGCATCGACGGCGTGCTGCACGAGTTCAGCACGGTGCCCGGCGTGAAAGAGGATGTCACCGAGGTCATCCTGAACATCAAGGGCCTGGTCGTCTCGAGCGAGCACGACGAGCCCATCACCGCCTACCTGCGCAAGCAGGGCGCCGGCGAGGTCACGGCCGCTGACATCTCCGCCCCGGCGGGTGTCGAGATCCACAACCCCGAGCTCGTCATCGCGACGCTCAACGACAAGGCCAAGCTCGAGATCGAGCTGACGATCGAGCGCGGCCGCGGCTACGTCTCTGCGCAGCAGAACCGCAGCGAGTTCAGCGAGGCCGGTCAGATCCCGGTCGACTCGATCTACTCGCCGGTGCTCAAGGTCACCTACCGCGTCGAGGCCACCCGTGCCGGCGAGCGCACCGACTTCGACCGCCTCGTCGTCGATGTCGAGACGAAGCC
The DNA here is from genome assembly GCF_003627055.1 of Gryllotalpicola protaetiae. NCBI lineage: Bacteria > Bacillati > Actinomycetota > Actinomycetes > Micrococcales > Microbacteriaceae > Gryllotalpicola > Gryllotalpicola protaetiae. The sequence goes on along the minus strand of NZ_CP032624.1, from coordinate 1,022,661 downwards.
GGCGATCAGCCCCCGCGACGCGATCGCCTCGGCCGGCCGCACCCTGGTCGAGCTGTTCGGCCTCGCCCGCGAGCTGAACAACCAGGCAGAGGGCATCGAGATCGGCCCCGCGCCGGTCGACGCGGTCCTCAGCTCCGAGCTGTCCATGCCGATCGAGGACCTCGACCTGTCGGTCCGCTCGTACAACTGCCTCAAGCGCGAGGGCATCAACACCGTCAGCGAGCTGGTCTCCCTTTCTGAGACGCAGCTCATGAACATCCGCAACTTCGGCCAGAAGTCGGTGGATGAGGTCAAGGAGAAGCTGACGGAGATGGGCCTGTCCCTCAAGGACTCGGTTCCCGGGTTCGACGGGGCCCACTTCTACAGCGGCTTCGAGGACGAGAACTAAGTTCTCGCCCGTCGACCACCAACCTTTCCTGCGGCCTAGCCAAGCTGCGAAGCCCGCGCCGCCGAAGCGGCGGCGCTAAGTAAGACGGAGAACCACAATGCCCAAGCCCACGAAGGGCCCCCGCCTCGGAGGCGGCCCCGCCCACGAGCGCCTGCTCCTCGCGAACCTGGCGGCCAGCCTGTTCACGCACAAGTCGATCCAGACGACCGAGACCAAGGCCAAGCGCCTTCGTCCGGTCGCCGAGCGCCTGATCACCTTCGCGAAGCGCGGCGACCTGCACTCCCGCCGCCGCGTCCTTGCCGTCATCAAGGACAAGTCGGTCGTGCACGAGCTGTTCACGCAGATCGCCCCGCTCGTCGCCGACCGCGAGGGCGGCTACACCCGCATCGTCAAGACCGGCTTCCGTAAGGGTGACAACGCGCCCCTCGCGGTGATCGAGCTCGTACTCGAGCCCGTCACGCCGAAGGCGAAGAAGGCCAAGCCGGCCGCCGCCCCCGTCGTGGAGGAGTCCGTCGAGGAGCCCGCCGCCGAGGAGACCGAGGTCGCCGAGACCGCGGCCGCCGAGGACGCCGAGGTTGCTGAGGCTCCCGTCGAGGAGACCGCTGAGGTCACCGATGAGGCCGAGGCCGTCGCCGAGGAGACTCCGGCAGCCGAGGAGAAGGCCGAGTAGCACCGGCTCCGACGTCACGTCGTTCAGAACGCCCCGCGCTCGCACGAGCCGCGGGGCGTTCTCTATCGCACCGCGACGAAGCAGAATGGGTGATGTGACGGATGCCGGAACCCGCTGTCCGTGCGGAAGCGGGCTGAGCTACGGGGAATGCTGCGGCCCCATCCACGTCGGCGCCCGGCGAGCGGCTACCGCCGAGCAGCTGATGCGCAGCCGCTACTGCGCCTTCGCACTCGGGGACACGGCGTACGTGCTGTCCTCGTGGCATCCGTCGACCAGGCCCACGTCTCTCGACACGGAGCCGGACGTCGTGTGGCGCCGCCTCGACGTGCTGCGGAGCGCGGGCGGCGGCCCGTTCGACACGACGGGCACCGTCGAGTTCCGCGCGAGATGGCGGCAGGGCGACGATCGCGGCGTGCTGCACGAGCGCAGTCGCTTCGAGCGCGCGGCCGGCGCGTGGCTCTATGTCGACGGCGAGCTGCTGCCCGACTGATCGATACCATGGGCGGGATGTCCGAGCCAGCACCCACCACCCGGATCCGGCTCCACGTCGCCTACGACGGCACCGACTTCAGCGGATGGGCGCGGCAGCCGGGGCTGCGCACCGTGCAGGGCGTGCTCGAAGAGGCCCTGGACAAGCTGTTGCGCCGCACCCCTCCGACCCCCGCGCTCGTGGTGGCGGGGCGCACGGATGCCGGCGTGCACGCGGCCGACCAGGTGGTGCACCTCGACCTCGACCACGAGCAGGTGAACGCGTTGCGGCACGTGCGACTTCCGGACGGACACCCGGCGGATGCCGGCGCAGCACTCGCTTACCGCTTGAACGGCATCCTCGGCGCGAGCGCCGACGTCGTGGTCACGCGCGGCGGTATCGCGCCGGAGGGGTTCGACGCCCGTTTCTCTGCGGTGTGGCGACGCTACGAGTACCGCGTGGGCGACCGACCAGAGACCCGTGACCCCGCGCAGCGGCATCGGACCGTGTGGTGGCCGGCCGCCCTCGACGCCGATGCGATGCAGTCGGCCGCGCAGGGCCTCATCGGTCTGCACGACTTCGCCGCGTACTGCAAGCCGCGTGAGGGCGCCACGACGATCCGCACGCTGCAGCGATTCGACTGGCGGCGCGACGGGGCCGGCGTGCTGGTGGCCGCACTGCAGGCCGACGCGTTCTGCCACAGCATGGTCAGGGCGCTCGTGGGCGGCTGCGTCGCTGTGGGGGAGGGGCGGCTCGAAGCATCCGATCTCGCCCTGATCCTCGACGTGGGCGCACGCACCAGCGCCTTCAAGGTGATGCCGGCGAAGGGGCTCACACTCATCGAGGTCGGCTACCCGGCCGACGGAGAGCTCGCGGCTCGCGCCGCGGCTACCCGCGCGCGACGGGAGCTGTGACGTCCTCGTCGTTCTCGGCGCGCGCGTCGATGACCGGCGCCGCGGCCGCCCGGGAGCGCATCGATGCGAGCGCCCGGCGGGCGGACAGCACGGGGTAGCCGACCGTTGCAGCGAGGTAGCCGAGCGGCGTGTGGTCGTAAGACCCGAAGGCGCGCTTGCGGTCCCACGCGCGGCGCAGCGCGCCGCCGCGGCTGCGACGCTTCGCGGGGCGAGCGGGCAGGATGCCTGCGTCGCGCAGCTCGGCAGCCGCCGCGAGCTGCGTCTGCCAGTCGTTGTCCGACGCGGCATGGAAGTAGTTGTCATGCCGCCAGCGCGGGTCGACCTGGCGGAAGCGCGCGGCGACCAGATCGCGCGACGGCCCGAGCAGCCCGCTGCCGACGAACACCTCGTTGATGAGGTCGCCGCTCACGCCGAAGTCGGTGAGCACGAGGCTCGGCACATCGGCGGCGATGGCCTCGATCGCCGCGGTCGAGCTCACCGTGACGAAGCCGACCGCGCGCGCGAGGTGCGCGAGCATCGACCCGCCCTCGACGACGAGGTTGCTCGGCGCGTCCGGCGGCACGAGCTCTGCATACGGGTGCCGCTCCCGGTGCGTCTGGCGCTCGCCGGCCTGGGCGCGCACCTTGATGACGACACGCAGATCCGGGTGGGTGCGCGCCGCCTGAACGAGCCAGCCGACCACCGCGCGCCGTTCGGCGATCGCGTGCGGAACGCCGGGTTGCGCCGCGAACACGATGCTGTCGCGCTCCCCGGTCCACTCCGGCACCGCCTCACGCTGCTCGAGGAACGGCAGCGTCGCGAGCACGAAGTTGTGCGCAATGCCGCGGCGCGTCGAGAGCTCCTGGTATTCGCGGATCTCCCGGTGGCTGTGCAGCACGAACAGGTCGGCCTGCGCCCGCCGGAACAGCCCCTTGTACTTCGCGGGCGTCGAGATGCCCGGAAGTCCCGTCATGATCACCGGGCGCGGCTTCACCCGCTGGGTGATCTCGGTGATGACGGCCTCCGCGACCGCACCGCTCGTCGAGACGAAGACGGCGTCGTGCCCCTCGAGGCTCAGGCGGTCGACGATCTGCTGCAGAGAGGCGCGCGGCGCGGCATCCGGCCGGAACCCGGTGCCGGCGAGCGCGAACGCGAGTTGCGCGTCACTCGCGGCCAGTCTGGAGGCGACCGTCACGAGCTCGACGGCCCACTCCGGACCGAGCTGGGCGAGCAGCGAGGCGCCCCACTTCGCGTACGAGTCGGAGTCGATGACGCCGAGGATGCGGCGGGGCAATGCGGTCAGGCCCCGACGCGGCGCAGCTTGGCCTTGGGGGCCTCTTCACCCGGGAACACGCGCTTCACCCCGTCGCCCATGGCCTGCTCGATGATACGGATGTCGCGCACGAGGTTCTGCAGGCCGTGCGGCTCGAGCGACGCGGCGTGGTCGGAGCCCCACATGGTGCGGTCGAGCGTGATGTGGCGCTCGACGGCGACGGCGCCCAGCGCGACGGCCGCGATCGAGATCTGCAGGCCGGGCTCGTGCCCCGAGTAGCCCACCGGGATGCCCGCGTAGCGCTCGTCGAGCGAGCCGATCATGCGCAGGTTCGCCTCTTCGGCGGGCAGCGGGTAGGTCGAGGTGGCGTGCAGCAGCACGAGCTTGTCGCGGTCGAAGCGCGCGACGGCCGCGTCGATCTCCTCCAGCGTCGACATGCCGGTGGACAGGATGACGGGCTTGCCGGTCGCCGCCATCGCGTCGAGCAGTTCGAGATCGGTGACGGATGCCGACGCGACCTTGTACGCGCAGACGTTCAGGTCCTCGAGGAAATCGACCGACGGCACGTCCCACGGGGACGCGAACCAGTCGAGGCCCCGCAGGGTGGCGTGGTCGCCGATCTCGATGTACTGCTCGCGAGAGAACTCGACCCGGTAGCGGTACTCGAGGTACGTCATGTCGCCCCACGGCGTCGAGCGCGGCGTGTTCTTCATGTGCTCGGGCGTGGAGATCTCGGGCGTGCGCTTCTGGAACTTGACGGCCTGGGCCCCGGCATCCGCCGCCACGTCGATGAGCTGCTTGGCGATCTCGACGTCGCCGTTGTGATTGAGCCCGATCTCTCCGATGACGTAGACGGGCTGATTCTCGCCGATGGCGTGTTCGCCGATGTGAACGGTCATGATTGGCCTTTCGTGGTGACGGCGGCTGCCACGGTCTCGTGGCCGGCCTCCTGATGGGCCAGCGCGTCTGCGAGAGCGAGCTGGTCGGGGGTGTCGATCTCGAGCGAGTGGCGCTCGTCCGTGACGGCGATGCCGATGCGGCCGAAGAACCGGAATCCCGCCTCGCGGAACCCGGCGACACGCATCACGTAGAAGGCGCCGGTCTCGACGTACTGCGGCTCGCGGTCCTGCCGGCGCGGCCGGAAGGACGCGTCATGGTTGATGGCCTGTGCCCCGGCATCCGTCATGCGCCACAGGAAGGCGTGCGACTCGGCTGCCGACAGCACCACGTCGCTCTCGTCGGTGAGGATGCGGGTGATCGCGAAGTCGAGGTCCTCCGGTGCGATGAACGGGCTGGTCGCCTGGATGAACACGAGCACGTCGGCGCGGATGCCGCGCTCGTCGAGCTCGTCGAGCGCGTGCAGCAGCGCAGACTCGCTCGTCGCGGTGTCGCTCGCGAGCCGCGCGGGGCGGTCGATGACCTCGGCGCCCGCGTGGTGGGCGGCCGCAGCGATCGCCTCGCCATCGGTCGAGACGGCGACGACGTCGATCAGCTTCGCCGCGCGGGCGGAGGCGACGGCGCGCGCGATGAGCGGGACGCCGCCCACCGTCTGCACGTTCTTGTCGGGCACCCCGCGAGAGCCCGCGCGCGCGGGAATCACGGCGACCACGGTCTGGCCGGCTCGCTCTGAGGGCTCGCTAGGGCGGTGCATCCCGTCACGGTAGATCGGGGCAACTCGCCCTTGGTGAACGACGGTGGTGCTGCGCAGTAGCCGGAAGGTGAACAATCGGGTGCGCGAATGCTGTGCGGATACCGCGCGCGGGCGCCGCTCGGTTTGCCGGTCAGAGCCCCGTCCGGTAAGCTTTCCCTTTGGTGCCGTGTGCCTGCGCACGCACCCGAAGTTGAGCCCTCCACCTGTGGCGTTCGGTTCCATCGGAACCCAATGCCCGAAGGAGCGGGATTCACGACCATCCAACTCCGACAGAAAGCAGTTACTACTGTGACGCGCACCTACACCCCCAAGGCCGGCGAGATCCAGCGCGACTGGGTCGTCATCGACGCCACCGACGTTGTGCTCGGCCGCCTGGCCAGCCACGCCGCCGCCATCCTCCGCGGCAAGAACAAGCCGACGTTCGCCCCCCACATGGACACGGGCGACTTCGTCATCATCATCAACGCCGACAAGGTCGCTCTGACCGGCCAGAAGGCCCTGCAGAAGAAGGCGTACCGCCACTCCGGCTACCCGGGCGGCCTCAAGGCCGTCGGCTACGCCGAGCTCCTCGAGAAGAACCCCGTGCGCGCCGTCGAGAAGGCGATCCGCGGCATGCTGCCGAAGAACTCCCTCGGCCGCCAGCAGCTGGGCAAGCTCAAGGTCTACACGGGTGACGTCCACCCGCACGCGGCCCAGCAGCCCAAGCCGTACAACTTCACGCAGGTCGCTCAGTAAGCGCCGGATCTCAAAGACTTTAAGGACTGAATCAAGTGGCAAAGATCGCTGACCAGATCGACGAGGCTCCCGAGAGCTTCACGACCGAGACCCCGGCCGCGGAGGCCCCCGTCGCCGCGCGTCCCGTGCTGAACGTTCCGGGTGCCGCGGTGGGCCGCCGCAAGGAGGCCATCGCCCGCGTCCGCCTCATCCCCGGTGCAGGCACCATCACGGTCAACGGCCGTGAGTTCGCGGACTACTTCCCCAACAAGCTGCACCAGCAGCTGATCACCGACCCGTTCAAGGTGCTCGAGCTCGTCGGCTCGTACGACGTCATCGCGCGCATCACCGGCGGCGGCCCCTCGGGCCAGGCGGGCGCCCTGCGCCTCGCCATCGCCCGCGCGCTGAACGAGATCGACCGCGAGAACAACCGCGCCGCCCTGAAGAAGGCCGGCTTCCTCACGCGCGACGCGCGCGTGACCGAGCGCAAGAAGGCCGGTCTCAAGAAGGCCCGCAAGGCCTCGCAGTTCTCGAAGCGCTAAGCGCTCGAGACGCGTAGGCGCCCTGCAATGCCCCGCCTGTTCGGAACGGACGGCGTTCGCGGTCTCGCGAACGGTGACGTGCTCACGGCCGAGTTGGCCCTGAACGTCGCGCAGGCGGCAGCGATCGTGCTGGGCACCGGCCGTGAGGCCGATGCCCGGCGCGCCGCAGGCAAACGCCCCACCGCGGTGGTCGCTCGCGACCCCCGCGTCTCCGGTGAGTTCCTCATCGCGGCCGTCGCGGCCGGGTTGGCCTCATCCGGTGTCGACGTGCTCGACGCCGGCGTGATCCCGACCCCCGCGGCGGCCTTTCTCATCGCCGACATCGGCGCCGACTTCGGTGTGATGATCTCGGCGTCGCACAACCCTGCCCCGGACAACGGCATCAAGATCTTCGCGCGCGGCGGGACCAAACTGCCCGACATCGTCGAGGACCGCATCGAGGCGGCGATCTCGCAGCCCAAGTGGACACCCACCGGTGGCGATGTCGGACGCATCCGTCGTTTCGCCGACGCCGAAGACCGCTATGTCGTGCACCTCATGGAGTCGCTGCCGCACCGCCTCGACGGCATCCACGTCGTCCTCGACGCGGCGAACGGCGCTGCGGCCGGCCCCTCGCCGGAGGCGTTCGCGCTCGCCGGGGCCAAGGTCACCGTGATCGGCGCCGACCCCGACGGGCTCAACATCAACGACGGCGTCGGCTCGACGCACATCGACAACCTCAAGCGCGCCGTGCGCGAGGCGGGCGCCGACGTCGGCATCGCGCACGACGGCGACGCCGACCGCTGCCTCGCCGTCGACGCCGACGGCAACGAGGTCTCCGGCGACCAGATCATGGCGATCCTCGCCCTGTCGCTGAAGGCCCGCGGCAAGCTCGTGAAGGACACGCTCGTCGCGACGGTGATGAGCAACCTCGGGCTGCACCGCTGCATGGCCGCCAACGGCATCGAGGTCGTGACGACGGCGGTGGGTGACCGCTACGTGCTCGAGAAGATCAACGAAGAGGGCTATTCGATCGGCGGCGAGCAGTCCGGTCACGTCATCCTCTCCGAGTTCGCGACCACCGGCGACGGTGCGCTCACGGGTCTCACGCTGGTCGCAGAGATGGCGCGCACCGGCAAGAGCCTCGCCGAGCTGGCGTCCGTCATGACCGTGTTCCCGCAGGAGCTCGTGAACGTGCGCGGTGTCGACCGCGAGGGCCTCGCGGGCAACGCCGTGATCGCGGCCGCTGTTGCCGAGGTCGAAGCAGAGCTCGGCGAGACCGGGCGCGTGGTGCTCCGGCCCAGTGGGACCGAGCCCATGATCCGCGTGATGGTCGAGGCAGCCGACGACGAGGCCGCGCTCGCCTACGCGCACCGGCTCGCCGATGTCGTGAAGGCCGAGCTGGCTCGGTAACCCGACTGGTCAGCGACTGAGGCTGTGCCTGTTGCTGCTCGGTAACTGTGGCTGTGCCTGTTGCTGCTCAGTAACTGAGGCTGTGCCTGTTGCTGCTCAGTAACTGAGGCTGCGTCTATCGCTGCTCAGTAACTGAGCACGAGCGCGACCTGGCGGCCGCCTGTGGCCTGGAAGCCGAGTGACTCGTAGAGCCCGACCGCGCCGGTCGGGTTCTCGACGTCGACGTCGAGGACGACCTTCTCGAGGCCGGCCTGCTGCGACGCCGTGAGCACGTTCGCCAGCAGCGCGGCGGCGACGCCGTGCCCGCGCCACTCGCGCCGCGTGCCGACGAGGTTGACATACGAGCTCGAGTAGCCCTGCCGTTCGAAGTCGTGCGCGAACACGCTCGTCAGGGCGTAGCCGGCCACCGTCGTCGCATCGTCAGCCGGCAGCGCGAGGAAGCTCAGATCGGCGCGGTAGAACTCGTCCGTCACCATCTCGTTCCACATCTCCTCAGATGCGGGCTGCGAGCCCCAGTGGTCGCGGAAGGCGGAGCGATGGGCGTCCAGGGCGGCCAGAGACAGCGCAGAGTCCCACGGGACGAGTCGCACCGCGGCATCAGTCTCGCGCTTCGCAATCGGGGTGGCGAGGTCTCGTGCCAGGGTCGCGGAATAGCGCGCCGGGCGGAAGCCGAGCAGCTCGGCGAGCTTCACGCCCGTGACGTTGTCCGTCGACTGCCAGATCAGGATCCAGCCGGGCAGGCCGAGGTCGGATGCTGCGAGCTGCTGCTGCGCCCGGCCGCGCTGCCACTGCAGCAGCTGGCGGCCGATGCCGCGGCCACGCACGTCGGGGTGGATCGCTCCCTCGAGCACGACGCGCACGAACGTCTCGGGGTTCGGGCCCATGACGTTGAGGCCGTAGGCGACGATCGCGCCGGAATCCGTCACCGCCGCCATCGAATCGCTGGCGAGATCGATGCTCTCGCGCCTGAGCCGGTCGCGCAGCTCGGCCTCCGGCACGGTCCATTCGGGGTGGTCGATGGCGTCGGCGACGCTGTGCAGGCCGGCGAGCGCCGTCGCGTCGTCGGGCACCAGCGGGCGCCAGACGGCGATGTCGGGGTGGATCGGCGCCGCCAGCCGGTGCGGCGCCTCGACGCGCTCGCGTAGGGGACTCAATTCAGTCACGAGTCCAGCTTGGCATCAGAGCTTCCGCAGCAGCACGGATGACACCTTGTGCTCCGCGCTCTTGCGCAGCACCAGCTTCGCCCGGCTGCGCGTCGGCCGCACGTTCTCGATCAGGTTCGGCTCGTTGATCGACTTCCAGATCTCGTGGGCGATCGCGACCGCCTGGTCCTTCGTGAGGCCCGCGTATCTGTGGAAGTATGACTGCGGGTTCGCGAACGCGCCCTCCTGCAGCTTGAGGAATCGTTCGATGTACCAGTTCTCGATCGATCGCGTCGACGCGTCGACGTAGACCGAGAAGTCGAACAGGTCGCTCACGACGATGCCGTTGGAGTCGCCCGCCTGCAGCACGTTGAGGCCCTCGACGATGAGGATGTCGGGCTGGCGCACGATGATCTGGGCATCCGGCACGATGTCATAGCTGAGGTGCGAGTAGAAGGGCGCGCGCACCTCGGGCACGCCGGATTTCACGTCGGTGACGAAGCGCAGCAGGGCCCGGCGGTCGTAGGACTCTGGGAAGCCCTTGCGCCCCATCAGGCCGCGCCGCTCGAGCTCGGCGTTGGGGTACAGGAATCCGTCGGTCGTGATCAGCTCGACCCGCGGCGTGTTCTCCCACCTGCTCAGCAGCTCGCGCAGCAGGCGCGACACCGTCGACTTGCCGACGGCCACCGAGCCGGCGACGCCGATGATGAACGGCGTGCGCGCAGCGCGCTCGCCGAGGAAGTCGCTGGTCGCGCGGTGCAGATGCTGGGTGCCGGCCGCATAGAGGTTGAGCAGGCGCGAGAGCGGCAGGTACACCTCGGCGACCTCCCGCATGTCGAGCACGTCGCCGAGGCCACGCAGCTGCACGATCTCGGTCTCGGAGAGCGGCTGCGGGGTGCTGCGGGCGAGCTCCGACCAATCGGCCCTGTCGAGTTCCACGAACGGCGTCAGCGCACCGGTGGCGGTCGCGGCGCCGCGGTCAGTCATGCGCTCGAGCTTAGGCGGCGGCACGCATGCGCGGGTGAAACGACGCTGGCGCGGGGAAAGCTGCCCCCGCGGACACGTCGTTTCACCCGCGCACGCGGGGGTGCGAGGGAGGCGGCCAGGCACGTCCTCATAGACTGTCCGGCATGTGTGGAATCGTCGGATACGTCGGCACGCGCGACTCGGTCGGCGTTCTTCTCGGCGGCCTCAAGCGGCTCGAGTACCGCGGGTACGATTCCGCGGGCGTCGCCGTGATCGGCGGCGACGGCGAGCTGCGCACCGCCAAGAAGGCCGGCAAGCTCAGCGCTCTGCAGGAGGAGCTGGCGCAGCATCCGCTCGCATCCGGAACCACGGGAATCGGCCACACCCGCTGGGCGACCCATGGCGGCCCGACCGACGAGAACGCGCACCCGCACCTCGGCGACGACGGGAAGCTCGCGCTCATCCACAACGGCATCATCGAGAACTTCGCCGAGCTCAAAGCAGAGCTCCTGGCCCAGGGCGTCGAGTTCGATTCCGAGACCGACACCGAGGTGGTCGCCAAGCTGCTCGGCGTCGAGTACGCGCGCAGCCGCGATCTGCGAGCCTCCTTCCGCGCGGTGCTCGCGCGTCTGCACGGCGCCTTCACGCTGCTCGCCGTGCATGAGGACGAGCCGGGCGTTGTGGTCGCGGCGCGGCGCAACTCCCCGCTCGTGATCGGCCTCGGCGACGGCGAGAACTTCCTCGGCAGCGACGTCGCCGCCTTCATCGAGTACACCCGTCGTGCGGTCGCGATCGGTCAGGACGAGATGGTCGCCATCACGCCCGATTCCGTCGCCGTCACCGATTTCGCGGGCACCCCCGTGCCGTTCGAGCCGTTCGAGGTGCAGTGGGACGCCTCGGCCGCCGAGAAGGGCGGCTGGTCGAGCTTCATGCTGAAGGAGATCACCGAGGAGCCGGAGGCGGTGGCGAACACCCTGCGCGAGCGCATCCACGAGGGCGACGTGTTCGTGCCGGAGCTCGCCGCCCTCGGCGACGAGGTGCTGCGCGACGCCGACCGCATCATCGTGGTGGCCGCGGGCACCGCGTCGTACGCGGGCCTGGTCGGAACCTACGCGATCGAGGCGTGGGCGCGCGTGCCCGTCGATGTGCAGCTGGCGCACGAGTTCCGCTACCGTGACCCGATCGTCGGCCCCAACACGCTCGTCGTCTCGATCAGCCAGTCGGGCGAGACGATGGACACCCTGATGGCGGTCAAGTACGCACGCGAGCTCGGCGCGCGCACGATCTCGATCTGCAACACGCAGGGTGCGACGATTCCGCGCGAGTCGGATGCCGCGCTGTACACCCACGCAGGGCCCGAGGTCGCTGTCGCGTCGACCAAGGCGTTCGTCGCGCAGATCACCGCGCTGTACCTTCTCGGCCTTCACCTCGCGCGCGTCAAGGGCACGCTGAGCGAGGTGGAGCGCCGCGCGATGCTCGACGAGCTCGTGGCCGTGCCCGAGAAGATCCGCTTCGCGATCGGCGAGCACGAGCGCGTCGCCGAGCTCGCCCATTGGATGGGCGGCACGTCGGCCGTGCTGTTCCTCGGACGCCACGTCGGCTACCCGATCGCGCTCGAGGGTGCGCTCAAGCTCAAGGAGCTGGCCTACATCCACGCGGAGGGCTTCGCGGCCGGCGAACTGAAGCACGGCCCGATCGCCCTGATCGAGCCGGGCCTGCCGGTGTTCGTGCTCGTGCCGAGCCCGCGCCACTCGGAAGAGATGCACCGCAAGGTGATCTCGAACATCCAGGAGATCCGGGCGCGCGGCGCGCGGGTCATCGCGATCGCCGAGCAGGCGGATGCCGCGGTGCTGCCGTTCGCCGACGAGGTGATCGCGCTTCCGCTGGCCGGCAAGTTCTTCGAGCCGCTCATCGCGGTCGTGCCGCTGCAGCTGTTCGCCCTGGAGCTCGCGACCGCGAAGGGCCTCGACGTCGACCAGCCGCGCAACCTCGCGAAGTCGGTCACGGTCGAGTAGCAGTGATGCGGCGATGATCACGGGGATCGGGGTGGACGTCGTGGGGCTCGACCGGTTCGCGGCGAAGCTCGAGGCGACTCCGCGGCTGCGCGAGCGTCTGTTCGCCGAGAGCGAACGCGCCTTGCCGGTGCACTCGCTCGCGGCGCGGTTCGCCGCGAAAGAGGCGCTGATCAAGGCTCTCGGCCGCTCAGACGGCATCGTCTGGACCGACATCGAGGTGGTCCCCGACGAGCACGGCGACCCGGGGTTCCGGCTGCACGGCGGCGTCGCCGAGGTGGTCGCCTCGCACGGCGTCAGCCGGCTGCACCTGTCGCTCACTCATGACGGCGGCGTGGCCGCGGCGTTCGTCGTGGCCGAGGGCGACGGCCCGGCCGGTGCCGGGGGAGGGCCTGCGGATGCCTGACGTCGGCGGCTTCCGCGAGGCGGTCGTCGACCTCGCGGCGATCACCACGAACGTGCGTGCGCTGCGCGAGCTGCTCGGCACCGAGCACTTCATCGCCGTCGTGAAAGCGAACGGCTACGGCCACGGCGCGGTCCAGGTCGCGGGCGCCGCGCTCGCGGGCGGTGCCGACTGGCTCGGTGTGGCCACGGTCGACGAGGCGCTCGAGCTGCGCGAGGCCGGCATCGACGCCCCGGTCGTCGCCTGGTTGCACGACCCCGATGAGAGCTTCGACGCGGCCGTCGCGGCCGGGGTGTCGATCGGCGTCTCGACGATCCAGCAGCTGCGAGCGGTCGCCGCGGCCGCCTGGCGGGTGGCACGGCAGGCATCCGTTCAGTTCAAGCTCGACACCGGGCTGTCGCGCAACGGGCTGCCGCGCGCGGACTGGGACGAGGCATTCGCACTCGCAGACGAGCTCGAGCGCGCCGGCGCGCTGCACACCGCGGGCATCTTCACGCACCTGTCGAACGCGACCCTGCAGGACGACGTGGACTGCCTGGACCTGTTCGACGACGGCCTCGCCGGTGCACGCGCGGCGGGGCTCACGCCGGAGCTCGTGCACGCCGCGGCGTCCGCCGCAGCACTTCGTCAGCCGGACGCGCGCTACAACTGCGTGCGCGTCGGGCTCGCGCTCTACGGGCTCGCGCCGTCGCAGCGCGCAGCGGACGCGCGCGCCCTCGGGCTGCGGCCGGCCATGACGGTGCGGGGGCGCGTCGCGCACGTGAAGCGTGTGCCGGTCGGCACCCCAGTGTCGTACGACTACACCTATCGCACCGAGCGCGACACGACGCTCGCGCTCGTTCCGCTCGGCTATGGCGACGGGATTCCGCGCGCGGCCTCGAACCGCGGCACGGTGTGGATCGGCGGTGCGGTGCACCGCATCGCGGGCCGCGTCGCCATGGACCAGTTCGTCGTCGACGTGGGCGACACCGACGTCGCCATCGGCGACCAGGTGGTGCTGTTCGGCGACGGGGCAGAGGGCTACCCGACCGCCGAGGACTGGGCAGAGGCATCCGGCACCATCAACTGGGAGATCGTGACCCGCGTCGCCGGGCGCACGACGCGGCGCTATGTCTAGCCGCGTCGTCGCGGGCACCGACGAGATGGAGGCGCTCGGCCGCGAGCTCGGGGCGCAGCTGCGCGCGGGGGACCTCGTCGTGCTGACCGGCCCGCTCGGGGCGGGCAAGACGACGCTGACACGCGGCATCGGCGAGGCGCTGGGTGTGCGCGGGCCGATCACCTCGCCCACCTTTGTGCTGGCACGCACGCACCCGGCGCTCGGCGGCGGGCCCGACCTGGTGCACGTGGACGCATACCGCTTGGGGAATGCGCTGGAGCTCGACGACCTCGACATCGATTACGACACGTCGGTCGTCGTCGCCGAGTGGGGGCACGGCCTCATCGAGTCGGAGTCGTCATCGGGGTCGTGGCTCGAGGTCGTGATCGCGCGACCGGAGGGGGCGGGCGACGACTTCGACCCGTCGGATGCCCCCGAGGAGCCCCGCACCGTCACGATCACCGGCTTCGGGCCGCGCTGGAAGGACGCTTTCGATGAGTGAAGCCGCGGCGCTGCGCACCGCCTTCGCCGACCGCTTCGCGGCCGTCGCCCTCGACAACTTCGCGCAGGCGTACCCGTACGCGGCGCACCACACCACCGCCGGTCCCGACGATCGGGCGCTGCCCGTCGAGCTGCACCCCGCCTTCGCCTCGTCGTACGACTGGCACTCGAGTGTGCACATGCACTGGCTCGCGACCCGGCTGCTCGAGACCGGGGTGACATTCCCGCTCGCCGACCGGCTCGGGACGGCGCTCGCCGCGAACCTCCGCGCAGAGAACCTGGCCGTCGAGGCCGAGTACCTGCGCCGGCATCCGCTCTATGAACGGCCGTACGGCTGGGGGTGGGCCCTCGCGCTCGCCGCGTCCGTCGCGAACTCGCGCGTGCCGGTGATCGCGACGCTGGCGCCGGGGTTCGAGCCGCTTGCCGCCGTGCTGTTCGACCACATGCTCGCCTGGGTCGCGACGGCGCCGGAGCCCGTGCGGCACGGGGTGCACGGCAATTCGGCGTTCGCCTTGCGGCACGCCCTGCTCGCGGCCCGCGCCCTTGGGCGCGCCGACGTCGAGGATGCGGTGACGGATGCCGCGCAGCGGTGGTTCCTGCGGGACGCCGGTTGGCCGTTCGCGTGGGAGCGCAGCGGGCAGGACTTTCTCTCTCCCGGCTTCGTCGAGGCCGAGCTGATGGCCGCCGTGCTCGGCGCCGACCGGTTCACCGAGTGGGGGACGGCGTTCTTCGCGGAGCTGACGGAGACATCGACAGTGCTCGCGCCCGCGTCGGTGCTCGACGCGCACGACGGGCAGCAGGTGCACCTCTTCGGGCTCGGGCTGTCGACATCGGCGGCGGCGTCGCGGGTGGCGGTCACGTTGCGGTCGAACGGCACCGGCGGTGAGCTCGGGCTCGGCAACAAGGGGCGGGTGGCCCAGCTGATCGAGCTGCTCGAGGATGCTGCGCCTCGACTCCTGCCCGCGGGACTCGAGGCGGCCGTGTCGGATGAGTTCATGTCGTCGCACTGGCTCGCGACCTTCGCCTGGGACGCGCTCGAGGCGCTGCCCGGCTGAGCGGCGGAAGCCCGCCCAGCTACGTGACGGGTGGTCTCGCCACGCGCCGGGCCATGAACTCCACCGCTTCATTCATGTTCATGGGGGTCACCCTGACCTCGGGATGCTGCGACGGCCACACGCGCAGCACTTCATCGATGAAGCCCTGCCCGACGTCCTCGACGCCGGCGAAGTCGAGGTCGATCTCTCTGAAGACATCCATTCCGTCGAGGAGGCGGCGTGCTTCGGAGCGTGAGACGAAACTCACCCCGGCACCGAAGAGCTTGACGGTCGGAGTGCTTCTCGCGAACGCCCCGTCTTCGTCCGTGTACTGGTCGAACACCTGGCGCAGGGTTCGTGTGGGGGTCGCTGAGACGGTGGCGGTGACGGCCGTGCCTACGGCGGTCGAAGTGTCCACGCCGAGTGCGAAGTCGCCTCGTGTGTTGTCGAACGTGAGACGCAGGCCGTTCGCTGCAATGCGGAGTGTGTCCACGGCCTTTGAAGTGAAGAAGATCCCCTCCCCGCTGTGTCGCTCGCTCATGGTGGTCCTCTTGCCCTTGGTGAGCTCGGCGGCCGCGTCGAGTTCCGTGGCCAGGCCGAGGCCGTCGCGCACGTGGGCGAAGATCCCCTCGCCGTCGTCGGCGATGGTGAAATCGATCGCGTCGGAAGAGCGCCATACCTGGATGTCCGCCGACGTTCCGCCGCTGTGATCGATCGCATTGTTCAGCATCTCTGTGAAGGCGTAGGCCGCGATGCGCCCGCCCTCGGTCTTCGGATCGATGCCGAGCTCGGATGCCACGGCCGCCCAGACCACGTCCTCGCGCAGGCCGTCGAGCTTTTCTGCGCGACGCCAGTCGGGGCTCGCTGCGGGTGGGGTCTCTGCCGTGGCTGATCGCCCGAGTGCTGCTCGCACGGCATCCGGATCGAACAGCCGGTGGCCGCCTTCGGTCCGGTGCGACGGAATCGCACCCGCGTCGGCGAGGCGCCGGAGCGTCTTGATCGGAAGGCCCAGCCCGGCACTGAGCTCGCCGATGCGAATCGCGGCCAACCGAATCTCCCTTCGCGGGAAGATTCAGAAGCGTCCCGCGGGGAGATTATTACTCGTGAATCGGCCATAATCTACCCAACTGGGTAGAATTTCGTGGTATTCGGCGGTTGAATCTTCCCGACTCGGGGAGTTTTGCACCGCTTCAGCGCACGCGAAATCGCACCCACTGACCCGGCGTGAGCTGGGCGGCGCGGTCGATCGACGCGGCGGTCAGCACCGCGATCACGGGGTAGCCGCCGGTGATCGGGTGATCGGCCAGGAAGACGATCGGATGCCCGCCCGCGGGCACCTGCAGCGAGCCGAGCGCCAGCGGCTCGCTCGGAAGCTCGTCTGTGATCGCGCGCTCGAGCGGCGCGGCGCCCTCGAGGCGCACGCCGATGCGGTCGGAAACGGGACTCACGCTGAAGGTCGCTGTGCGCAGCGCGCGGACGGCGTCGGGCGTGAACCAGTCGTCGCGCGGGCCGAGGAGCGCATCGAGCACCACGCCGGCCGGCGGCTCGCCGACGCCCCAGGGCGGGGCGACGGCGTCGACGACCGGATCGCCGGCGGTCGCGGCGCCGACCGGGAGCACGTCGCCGACCGCGAGGGGTGCGGGGCCGATCGCCGCGAGGGTGTCGTACGAGCGGCTGCCGAGCACCTGGGGCACGTCGACGCCGCCGCGCGCGGCGACGTAGGTGCGCAGCCCGGCCGTCGGGGCGCCAAGGTGCAGCTCATCGCCGTCGGCGAGCTCGATGAGCTCGTACATGGCGGCGTGGTGCATGCGGCCGGACGCCGTGGTCACCGTGATCGGGCAGTAGGCGCCGGCCGCGGCGACCTCCACGGCTCCTCGCGCACGCACCGCCAGGCCGCCGAAGAGCACCTCGACCAGCGCGGCGTCCGGCGCGTTCGCGACGAGGCGGGTGGCGAGGGCCGCCGACGACCGGTCGGCGAAGCCCGAGGCGCCGACGCCCTGATCGAGGAATCCGAATCGTCCGCGGTCCTGCACCGTTGCGAGCAGGCCCACCGCCGTCACCTCGAGCGCGCTCACCGGCCGACCTCAGCCGCGTTCACCCGCGTGAAGCGCACCGCCGCGCCGACGGGGACGGCAGCGGGCGGGGTGCGCGCGAGGTCCCACATCGGCAGCTCGGTGCGTCCGATCAGCCGCCAGCCGCCGGGCGACTCGCGCGGGTACACGCCGCTGAACTCGCCGGCGAGGCCGACCGCGCCCGCCGGAACGCGCGTTCGCGGCGCCGCGAGTCGGGGCACGTCGAGCGACGCCCCGTCGCTCACGAGGTAGGCGAAGCCCGGTGCGAAGCCGCCGAAGGCGCACACCCAGGTGCGGCCGGTGTGCGCGGCGATCAGCTCATCGGGCGTGATGCCCAGCAGCGCGGCGGTGTCGTCGAGATCCTCGCCGTCGTACACGACCGGGATCTCGATCGGCGGGGCCTCGCGCACGCCGAGCCCCGCGCCGGGTTCGAGCGCCGCGACAGCCGCCTCGACCGCTGCGCGGTTCGTGACCTTCTGATCGAAATGCAGCATCAGGGTGCGCGCTCCGCTCGCGGCATCCGTCACTCCTGGAATCGGCGAGCCCTCAAGGGCCGCACGTGCGGCGACCGCGTCGGCGAGCGTCGGGAACTCGACGAGCACGTCGCGCTCGCCCGCGCGCAGGAAGCGCTGGGTCACACGAAGGCCCGGAGCTCGACGCCCGCTGTCGCGAGCCGGTGTCGCACCCGCGCAGCGATCGAGGCCGCACCCGGGGTGTCACCGTGCACGCACACCGAGCGCGCGTCGATCTCGATGTCGGTGCCGTCGATCGCGGTCACCAGGCCCTCGGTCGCGATGCGCACGACGCGCGCCGCGATCTCGTCGACGTCGTGCAGCACGCTGCCCGGCTGCGAGCGCGGCACCAGCGTGCCGTCTGGCTGGAACGCGCGGTCGGCGTACGTCTCGCTGACGGGCACGAGCCGATGATCGGATGCCGCGCGCAACAGCTGCGAGCCCGGCAGCGCCAGCACGGCGAGCCCCTGGTCGACGGCGGCGACCGCGGCGGCGACCGCGTCGGCCTGGGCGGCGTCGCGCACGGCGACGTTGTAGAGGGCCCCGTGCGGCTTGACGTAGCCGACGCGGGCTCCTGCGGCGTGCGCAGCGGCCTGCAGCGCGCCGAGCTGGTAGACGACATCGGCGAACAGCTCATCGGGCGTCGTCGGCACGGGCCGCCGGCCGAAGCCGCGCAGATCGGGGTAGGCGACGTGCGCACCGATGGCGACCTCGCGCTCGGCGGCGAGGCGGCACGTCGCGAGCATGATCTGCGGGTCGCCGGCGTGGAAGCCGCAGGCGACGTTCGCGCTCGTGACGACATCGAGCAGGGCGACGTCATCGCCCATGACCCACGCGCCGAACCCTTCGCCGAGGTCGCAGTTGAGGTCGATCACCGCCATGGACTCACCGTAGCGAGCCGGGTGGGCGCGCAGGCGGAAACCGGCGACTGCATGTTCACCCGGCGCCGACCGCCGGAGGCGACGGCGCGCGCCCCGATAATCTGGAGGCATGCTTCTCGCGATCGACACCTCGGCCGGAACCTCGGTCGCGGTGGTCGACTACGACAGGGGCGTCCTGGCTGAGGCATCCGACCCGGGCACCCGCGGCCACGCAGAGCGCATCGGCCGCCTGATCGCCGACGCGCTGGCGGAATCGGGCGTCGCGCCCGCCGAACTGAGCGCCGTCGCCGCGGGAATGGGCCCCGGCCCGTTCACGGGCCTGCGCGTCGGCATCGTCGCCGCGCGCGCCTTCGCGCTCGCCGCCGGGAAGCCCGTCGTGAACCTCGTGAGCCACGACGCGATCGCATTCGGCGCCTACCGCGACGGTGAGCGCGGCCCGCTGCTCGTCGTGACCGATGCGCGCCGCCGCGAGGTCTACTGGTCGTACTACGACGGCGCTGACGAGGCCGGGCTGCCGCTGCGCGCCGACGGTCCGGCGCTCGCAGGACTCGACGAGCTGCCGCTCGTGCGTGCGGCGCGGCTCGACGCCGACCATGTGTCGGCGGCGGCGCTCGGCCTGCTCGCCGAGCACACCTGGAAGAACGGGCGCCCGTTCGCGAGCGACCAGGCCCTTTACCTGCGCTCGCCCGACGTGACCCCGTCGGCCGGCCCGAAGCGGGTGACGGGGTGACGGATTCCTTCAGCATCCGCCGCGCCGCCATCGCCGACCTCGACGCGCTCGTCGCGCTCGAGTCCGTGATCTTCGCGAGTGACGCGTGGCCCGAGCAGCTGTGGCGCTCGGAGCTCGAGAGCCCGCACACCTTCTATCTGTTGGCGACACGGCCGGACGCCCCGGCCGAGGTCGTCGGCTACGCGGGCCTGCTCTCGCTGCCCGGCGGCCTCGACGGCGACGTGCAGACGATCGGGCTCGCCGACGAGGCGCGCGGCTACGGGCTCGGCCGTGAGCTGATGCGCCTGCTGCACCTCGAGGCCGAACGGCGCGGAGTGCGCGAGATGTTTCTCGACGTGCGCGTCGACAACCCTGTCGCGCAGTCGCTCTATCGGTCGTTCGGCTATGAGGAGATCGGCATTCGCAAGGGGTACTACCAGCCGGACAACGTGGACGCCCTGGTGATGAGAGCCGCCCTATGAACCGCACAGAGCCCCTCGTGCTCGGCATCGAGACGAGCTGCGACGAGACCGGCATCGGCATCGTGCGCGGCACGCGACTGCTCAGCAACACGATCGCGAGCAGCATGGAGGAGCACGCCCGCTACGGCGGCGTCGTGCCCGAGGTGGCGGCACGCGCGCATCTCGAGGCGATGACGCCCGCGATCGAGGCGGCGTTGGCCGAGGCATCCGTGCGCCCGGACGACCTCGACGCGATCGCCGTGACGAGCGGTCCTGGTCTCGCCGGCGCGCTGATGGTCGGCGTGGGGGCGGCGAAGGCGTTCGCCGTCGCGGCGGGCAAACCGCTCTACGCGGTGAACCATCTCGTCGGCCACGTCGGCGCCGACGTGCTCGACGCGGCGGGAGGCCCCGGCCACCCCGTCGAGGTGCCGACGATCGCGCTGCTCGTGAGCGGCGGCCACACGAGCCTGCTGCACGTGCGCGATCTGGTCAGCGACGTCGAGCTGCTCGGCGAGACCATCGACGACGCGGCGGGCGAGGCGTTCGACAAGGTGGCGCGCATCCTCGGCCTGCCGTACCCCGGCGGCCCGCAGATCGACCGCGCGGCGGCGGGCGGCGACCCGAACGCGATCCGGTTCCCGCGCGGGCTGTCGCTGCCGAAGGACCTCGTGAAGCACCGCTACGACTTCTCCTTCTCCGGACTCAAGACCGCGGTGGCACGGTGGGTGGAGCAGCGAACGGATGCCGGAGAGCCGGTTCCCACGTCCGACGTCGCCGCCGGCTTCCGCGAGGCCGTCGTCGATGTGCTCGTCACGAAGGCGATCGCCGCCTGCCGCGACCGCGACGTTCCCCGCCTGCTGCTCGGCGGCGGCGTGGTGGCGAACGCGCGGCTGCGCGACGTCGCCGCCGAGCGCTGCGCGGCCGCGGGGATCGAGTTGCGCATCCCCGCGCTGTCGCTCTGCACCGACAACGGCGCCATGATCGCGGCGCTCGCGGCGCAGCTGATCATGGCGGGTCACGAGCCGTCGACGCTCGACTTCGGCGCCGACTCGACGCTGCCGGTCACAGACATCCAGGTGCGTTGACAGTGCCTTAAGCCACTGGGACCATGGGCGTACAGCGGGCATTCAGCCTGCGCTGAAGGAGCGTCATGTCCGATCCGCAGTTCCCTCCTCGCGAGCCTGACGAGCCGACGGTTCCGGCTGAACCGGACGAGCCCACGGTCCCGGCCGAGCCGACCGAGCCGACGATCCCGGCGGAGCCCGACGAGCCCACGGTCCCAGCCGAGCCGAGCACGCCGCTCGTGCCGTCGGAGCCGCCGGCCACGCCCGAGGCCCCGGAGCCGTTCACGACGCCCGAGCCGTTCGAGCCGGAGGCGCCTTCGATCGTTCCGCCGGAGCCGCCGGTCGCTCCGGTGGCGCCGCCCGTCCCCGAGCCGCCGGCCACGCCGTCCTTCGAGCCGCCTGCCCCGCCAGCGCCGCCCGCCCCGCCAAGCTACGAGGTGCCTGCTCCGCCCGCGCCCGTCTATGAGCCGCCTGCCCCGATCTTCGAGCAGCCGGCTCCGCCGGCCTCCTACGCGCCGCCGCCACCCCCTGCGCCGCCCGCGCCCGAAACCCCGGCCGGGCCGGTCCCCGGCTCCTACACGCCAGGCGAGCAGGGCTCGGTTCCGCCCGTGGCGCCGCCCGTCCCGGCATCCGATCTCGGCGCGCCGCCCGCACCGCAGTACGCGGCCCCGCAGTACGAATCACCCCAGTACGCGGCCGCGCCGGTGCCCCCGCCGGGTGCCGGGTATGCCCCGCCTGCGCCGCCCTACGGCGCCCCCGGCGCTCCGGGGTACAACCCGTACGCCCCGACTGGGACCGGCCCGCGCTGGAACGTGCTCTCGATCATCGCGATCATCGCCACCGGCGTCGGCGTCATCGGCGTGCTGGCGTTCATCGGCCAGATCGTCGGCATCATCCTCGGGTTCATCGGCCTGAACCAGATCAACCGCACCGGCGAGAGGGGCCGCGGCCTCGCGCTCACCGCGATCTGGGTCGGCATCGGCACGCTGGTGCTGTTCATCATCGGCATCATCATCCTGATCGCCGTCGTCGCAGCCGTCGGCACGAAGCAGGGCAGCTTCAGCTAAGGCGTTCTGCGAGCAGTGCGGTGTGGCGGCCCGCCACCCTGGTCAGGATCAGGGTGGCGGCCGCCTTGCCCTTCAGCGCGAGCCGCGTGCGCAGCTTCGCCGGGTCGACGTCGACCCCGCGCTTCTTGATCTCGAGCGTGCCGATGCCGCGTCTGCGCAGCTCGGCCTTGAGGTCCTTCTCGTGGTACGCCAGCCGCTCGACGATGCGGAAGCCCTGCGCGAACGGGGACCGTCGCGACTCGTCTGCGGTGACGTAGGCGATGCCCTCGCTGAGCATGCGCCCGTCAAGCGAGCGGGCGAGGTCGCCGATCAGGCGGGCGCGGATGACGGCGCCGTCCGGCTCGTAGAGGAACTCGCCGAGCTCGCCGACCGGCTCGTCTGCGCTGTCTTCGGGCGCAGTGAGCTCGTGCGCGCCCGAGGCGTCGAGAACGAGCGCTGCGCGCGTGACGCCGGGGCGGGCGAGCGCCCCGAACCAGAGCACGAGCTCGACGACCTGGCCGCCGTAGGACACCCACTGCGCCTCTGCGGATCCTGGGATCAGGTCGCGGTCGAACCCGGGGCCGAGCTTCACGCCCACCGGCATCCGGCTGGCGGCGTTGAACACCCAGTCGAGCGACGGTGACCAGTCGTCGGAATCCGCGAGGCGGCGCGTGTCGCTGTGGCCCGCGGTGCGGCGCGCCGGGTCGAGCCAGAGCCCGTCGGCGTGCGAGATGTCGAACGATTCCGCGTCGCCCTGCTCGACGGTCGCATCGGGGAACGGGGCAAGGTTGTAGGAGGCGATCGCCGCGGTCACCTCGTCGCGGTCGACCGCGGTGACGGCGAGACCGAGCGCGGCGAGCGCCATGGCATCGCCGCCGATTCCGCAGCCCAGATCGGCGACCAGACGGATGCCTGCATCGCGGTATCTGGCCGCATGCCGTGCGGCCACCGAGAGGCGCGTCGCCTGCTCGAGCCCGGCCTCGGTGAACAGCATGCGGTCGGAGAACTCGCCGAACTTGCCGCCCGCACCGCCGGCCTTCGCGCGCAGCCTCGCCTGCGTCAGCACCGCGGCGACGAGCGCGGGGGAGTGCCCGTCGCCGCGCAGCGATGCGACGAGCTTCACCACGTCGCGCTGCGACTCGTACGGCGGCAGGGAGTCGAGCAGGGTCAGGCCCTGCGGACTCAGCAGTTCGACGAGCTCGTCGCGAAGCATCCGCTCACCTGCAACCTGAATTCACATTTGGCACTCGCCTTGCAGGAGTGCCAGAGGGGGTCCTAGACTCGGCTTAGCACACTCGGTATGAGAGTGCTAACCATGTCTTGAAGTACACCGTACAAGAAAGAGGTCTACCGTGTCGGTCTCCATCAAGCCGCTCGAGGATCGCATCGTGATCAAGCAGGTCGAGGCAGAGACGACCACTGCGTCGGGTCTCGTGATCCCCGACTCCGCGAAGGAGAAGCCGCAGGAGGGCGAGGTTCTCGCCGTCGGCCCCGGTCGCATCGACGACAACGGCAACCGCGTTCCGCTCGACGTCGCGGTCGGCGACCGCGTCATCTACTCGCGCTACGGCGGCACCGAGGTCAAGTACAACAACGAGGAGTACCTCGTGCTGTCGGCCCGCGATGTCCTCGCGGTCGTCGTGCGCTGAGCAACACCCAGCAACACCTGAGGAGCCCGGGCGGAGTCGCCCGGGCTCCACTTTTGTGAAGGCGGCATCCTGCCGGGGGCCTCGCGCATCCCGTCGGCCCCGTAGCGTTGACGAGTGGCCGCCCGAGAACACAACCCCGTGAGAAGCGGTCTGCTGCTCGGTGCAGGCGCCTATCTGATCTGGGGCCTGCTGCCCCTCTACTTCCTGCTGCTCGCCCCCGCCGGCCCGTTCGAGATCGTCGCATGGCGCATCATCTGGTCGCTCGGCTTCTGCGCGATCGCGCTGACGCTCACCAGCGGCTGGCGCCGCCTGGGCGAGCTTGCTCGGCGCCCCCGCATCCTCTTCACCCTCGCCGGCGCGGGCGTGCTGATCTTCATTAACTGGCAGACCTACGTCTACGCGACGACGAGCGGCCAGGTCGTCGAAGCCGCGCTCGGCTACTTCATCAACCCGATCGTGCTGGTGTTCCTCGGCGTGCTCGTGCTGCGCGAGCGGCTGCGACCGCTGCAGTGGGCAGCCGTCGGCGTCAGCATCGTCGCGGTCGTCGTGCTCACCGTCGCCTATGGCGCGTTCCCGTGGATCGCGCTGACGCTCGCGTTCTCGTTCGGTCTGTACGGCTTCGTCAAGAAGCGCGTCGGCGGCGAGGTCGACGCCCTGTCCGGCCTCACCATCGAGTCGGCGTGGCTCGTGCCGGTCGCGGTGGCCGAGCTGGTCTTCGTCGGGTCGACGAGCGGCGTCGTGTTCGGCACCGCCGGCGCGGGCAACACGGTGCTGCTCGTTCTGGCGGGAGTGGTCACCGCCGTGCCGCTGCTTCTGTTCGCGTCATCCGCCCGCCGTCTGCCGCTCGTCTACATCGGCCTGCTGCAGTATCTGACGCCGATCATCCAGTTCGTCATCGGGGTCGCCTTCGAGCACGAGCGGATGGAACCGGCGCGCTGGGTCGGGTTCATCGTGATCTGGGCGGCGCTCGGCCTGCTGACGATCGACCTGCTGCGCGCCTCGCGCACGGCTCGTGCGGCGCGCGCGTCCCAGGGCGTCGTTACACGACCGTAACGCGCTGGAACCACCGTGGCGCGTTTCTGCGCATAGCGTGACGAGGCAATGGGGGCGTCTTTCGCGCCTCTTATGTCACGCACACATTCCCCGAAGGAGCAGCATGCGCAGCTCGCACCCCCGACGTCTTGCCGTCGGAGCCATCGCCACCGCTGGGGCGGTCGCCATCGTCCTCAGCGGTTGCTCTTCCAGCCCCTCGACCTCGTCGTCCGGCTCGAAGGACCTGACGCTGAACATCGGCACGATCCTGCCCCAGACCGGCAGCCTCGCCACCCTGGGCCCGCCCGCGATCGAGGCGACGAACCTCGCCGTCGCCGACATCAACAAGGCCGACAAGGGCATCACGCTCAAGATCACGCAGAAGGACTCCGGCGACACCACGACCAACATCGCGACGCAGTCCGTCACGTCCCTGCTCGCGCAGAACGTCGACGCGATCATCGGCGCCGAGTCGTCGTCGGTCACGCTGACGGTCATCAAGCAGATCTCCGGCGCGAAGGTGCTCGAGTTCTCGCCGGCGAACACGTCGCCCGACCTGTCCGACGACTCGCTGGACAACGGCTACTTCTGGCGCGACGCCCCCTCCGACGTGCTGCAGGGCAAGGTGCTCGGTGAGAAGGTCGCGAAGGACGGTCACACCAACGTCAGCATCCTGTACCAGAACGACTCCTACGGTCAGGGCCTCAACGACAATGTCAAGAAGTCCATCGAGGCTCAGGGCGCCACGGTCGCGACCGACGTCGCCTTCGACCCGGCCGCGACCGACTTCTCGGCGGAGGTCAACAAGGTGCTCGCGCCGAAGCCCGACGCGCTCGTCCTGATCAGCTTCGACCAGATCAAGAAGATCGTGCCGCTGCTGCAGACCGCCGGGTTCGACTTCAAGAACCTGTACGGCACCGACGGCAACTACGGCGTGATCGACCCGACCACGACCGACGTTCCGAGCATCGAGGGCGCGCAGTTCACGAACCCGGGCGTTCAGACGTCTGACGACCTGAAGGCCAAGCTCCAGGCGCAGGCCAAGAAGGACGGCGCCTCGGAGCTCAAGGCCTGGTCCTACGCCCCGGAGTCGTACGACGCGGTCACCGTGCTCGCTCTCGCGGCCCTCAAGGGCGGCGCGACCGACGGCACGACGCTGAAGAACAACCTGAGCGCGGTCACCCACGGGTCGACCGACTGCAAGACCTTCGCGGCGTGCGCCGACGCCCTGAAGGACGGCAAGTCGATCCACTACCAGGGTCTGTCCGGCCCCATCGCGTTCCAGAAGAACGGTGACCCCGGCCAGGCGTACATCTCGATCTACAAGTACAACGCGGACAACTCGAACACCTTCGAGAGCTCGCAGTTCGGCGACCTGACCAAGTAAGGCCGCCATGCAGAAGGGCCCCGGCTTCGGCCGGGGCCCTTCTCAGATGCGAAGAGCGGATGCCTCAGGCATCCGCTCTTCGTCGTGCAATGGCTGCTAGCCGCCCACGACCGGGGTCGAACTCGTCGCGGTGTGGTCGGTCGCGAGGGTGCCGAGGTACAGCTCGATGACCTTCGGGTCGTTCAGCAGCTCGCGGCCGGGGCCCGTGTAGGCGTCCTTGCCCTGGTCGAGCACGTAGCCGCGGTGGCAGATCTGCAGCGCGCGGCGGGCGTTCTGCTCGACGAGCAGCACGGAGACGCCTGCGCGGTTGATCTGGGCGACGTTGATGAACGTCTCGTCCTGGCGCACCGGAGACAGGCCGGCTGAGGGCTCGTCGAGCAGCAGCACCTGCGGGTCCATCATGAGCGCGCGGCTCATGGCGACCATCTGCCGCTCACCGCCGGAGAGCGAGCCCGCGCGCTGGGCGAGCCGCTTGCCGAGCTCGGGGAAGAGCGCGGTGACGAAGCCGAGGCGCTCCTTGAAGGACCTGGGGCGCTGGAAGGCGCCCATCTCGAGGTTCTCCTGAATGGTGAGCGACGGGAACACGTTCGCGTTCTGCGGCACGAAGCCGACCCCGCGCGACACGAGCTTCTCGGCCTTGAGGCCCGTGATGTCCTGGCCGTTCAGCACCACAGAGCCCTCACGGATCGACACCTGGCCGAACACCGCCTTGAGCAGCGTCGACTTGCCGGCGCCGTTCGGGCCGATGATGCCGACCATCTCACCCTTCTTCACCGTCACGGAGCACCCGTTCAGGATGTTGACGCCGGGGATGTACCCGGCGACGAGGTCTGTGGTCTCGAGAGCGATCTCGTCGGTCACTTCCCGGCCTCCTGGTCTTCCTGCTCTTCCAGTTCCTCTTCGATCTGCCCGATCAGCTCGTCGGAGACCCCGACGTCCTCGGCGATCGCGAGCTGGCCGGTCAGGGTGCCGAGGTCGGTGTCGTGGTGCGCGCCCAGATAGGCGTCGATGACGGCCTGGTCGCTCATCACCGCGCGCGGGTAGCCCTCGGCGACGACCTTGCCCTCTGCCATCACGATCACCCAGTCGGCGATCGTCTGCACCATGTGCATGTCGTGCTCGACGAACAGCACGGTCATGCCGCTGTCCTTGAGGCCGAGGATGTGTCCGAGCAGCGACTGCGTGAGCGCCGGGTTGACGCCGGCCATCGGCTCGTCGAGCATCACGAGGGTCGGGTCGCTCATCAGGGCGCGCGCCATCTCGAGGAGCTTGCGCTGACCGCCCGAGAGGGATGCCGCATAGTCGGGCGCCTTCGCGTCGAGCTTGAAGCGGGCGAGCAGCTCCATCGCCTTGCCGGTGATCTCGGCCTCGCGCTTGCTCCACAGGAACGGCATGAGCGAGGGCAGGAAGCGCTCGCCGAGCTGCTTCGTCGCCCCGAGCCGCATGTTCTCGAGCACCGAGAGCAGTCCGAGCGACTTCGTCAGCTGGAAGGTGCGCACCATTCCTCGGCGCGCCACCTTGTAGGACGGCACCCCGGCGAGGTCGGAGCCGTCGAACGTCCACGTGCCTGCGTTGGGGCGATCGAAGCCCGTGAGCAGGTTGAAGAACGTCGTCTTGCCTGCGCCGTTCGGCCCGATGAGGGCCGTGATCTTCCCGCGCGGGATCTCGACGTGCTCGACGTCGACGGCGACGTTGCCGCCGAACTGCCGCATCACGCCGTCGGCGACGAGGATCGGGTCGGCCTTGCGGACGCCCGGCCCGATGGGGGCTGCGGGGTCGGCGACGATGGGTGAGGCATCCGCTGCCGCAATTGGATCAGACACTGAAGTGCGCCTCCTTCTTCTTGCCGAAGATGCCCTGTGGTCTGAAGATCACGAGCAGCATCAGCGCGACGCCGACGACGATGAAGCGCACCGGGCCCTGCTGCACCTGGGAGAGCGGCAGGATGTGGCTGGTCGCGAGGATGCCGATGATCCCGTCGGACAGGTTGAGAACGACCCAGAAGATGATCGAGCCGATGATCGGACCGAGCACGGTCGTCGCGCCGCCGAGCAGCATGATCGTCCAGAGGAAGAACGTCGTCTGGGTCGCGTAGTTGTTCGGCTGCAGCGAGGTCGGGATGATGTTGATGATCGCGCCGAGGGTGCCGAGGATGCCGCCGATGATCAGCGCCTGCAGCTTGAACGAGTACACGTTCTTGCCGAGCGAGCGCACGGCGTCCTCGTCTTCGCGGATGCCCTTGACGATGCGGCCCCACGGGCTGCGCATGAGCTGCCAGACGAACAGCGCCGCCAGTGCGACGAGCACCCAGCCGACGGTCATCACCCAGATGTCGTCCGCCGTGTACGGCACGAGGCCGATGCGGTAGACGCGGTCGGGGAACGGGTTCAGCCGGTTGAACGCGGCCTCTGCGCCGTTGATGCCGTCGGAGCCGCCGGTGAACGCCGTGAAGTTCGGCGTCTGCACGGTGTATCTGATGATCTCGGCCGCGGCGATCGTCACGATCGACAGGTAGTCGGCGCGCAGGCGCAGCGTCGGGATGCCGAGCAGGAACGCGAAGGCCGTCGCGCCGACGAGCGCCGCGAGGACCGACGCCCACAGCGGGAACCCGAAGCGGGTGGCGGTGATCGCGAAGAAGTACGCCCCGACCGACATGAAGCCCGCCTGGCCGAAGTTGAGCAGGCCGGTGAACCCGAAGTGCACCGAGAGGCCGAGCGCCGCGAGCGCGAACGCGATCGTCTGCGGCGAGATGATCTGGTTCAGCGTGAGGGGGAGGAAGGTCCAGTCCAGCATTTCGTCGTCCTTACCCGATCCGGTCCTTCTTGCCGAGGATGCCCTGGGGCCTCACCAGCAGGATGACGATCATGGCGATCAGCGCCGCGACGAACTTGAGGTTCGCCGGCAGCCAGATCGCCGAGACATTGATGAAGAGCCCGATGATGAGCGAGCCGACGAGGGCCCCGTAGGCGGTGCCCAGCCCGCCGAGCGTGACCGCGGCGAAGATCGCGAGCAGGATCTGCGCCCCCGAGTCCCACTGGACCGTCTGGTAGTAGGCGAGCAGGGCGCCGGCGAGGCCGGCGAGCGCGCCGCCGGCCGTCCATACGATGCGGATCACCGACTCGACATCGATGCCCGAAGCCGCGGCGAGAGATCTGTTGTCGGAGACCGCGCGGGTGGCCTTGCCGATGCGCGTGTTGGTCAGCAGCCACGCGACGCCGACGAGGACGACGATGGCGATGACCGCCGCGGCGAGATTCGCGCTCGTCAGGCGCACCGGGCCCAGCGTGAGTGCGGCCGAGCTGTCCTGCGGGAGGAGCAGCGTGCCCGGGCCGAAGATGATCTGGTACAGGTAGCGCACCGCGAGCGACAGGCCGATCGAGACGATCATGAGCGGGATCAGTGCGACGCGCTTGCGTCGCAGCGGTCGCCACAGCCCGAGGTCCTGCGCGAAGCCGAAGGCGCCGCCGAGCACGGTGGCGATGATGATGCCGAGCCACCCCGGCAGGTGTGCGAGGCTCGTGAAGGTGTAGGCCATCAGACCGCCGAACGTCACCAGCTCGCCGTGGGCGAAGTTGTTGAGGCCGGTCGTGCCGTAGATCAGAGAGACGCCGATCGAGGCGAGCGCGAGCAGCAGGCCGAAGATCAGGCCGGTCGCGAGCGCGGGCCAGATGCGGCGGCCGAAATCGACGGATGCCGAACTGCTGCTCGCCTTCGGATGGGTCGCCGTCGCGCCGGGGCTCGGCGATGCCGTCTGCTGCGTCTGCGCGGCCGTCGCCGAGATGAAGATGTAGTTGGCGAGCACCTGCTTGTTGCCGGTGTCGACCTCGACGCTGCGGCTGGGCTTGAGCGCGCTCGGCAGTGCGAGGCCGGCGGGCACCTTGCTGACGTCGAGCGTCACCTCGAAGGTGCCGGGGCCGGGCAGCCCGACCTCGACGCGGCCGTCGTCGCCGGTGGCGAGGGTCACATCGAAGCCGTCGCCGGTGACCTGCACGGGAATGCCGGGCAGCGGCTTCGCGGGCGGCGTGCTGTTGTCGCGCGCGATCACGAGGATCGACTCTTTGGCCGTCGCCGGGTCGATCGGAGTGCTGGCGGCGACCGCGGGGGTTACCGCCAGGCCGACGGAGAGCAGGACTCCGACCGCGGCGGCGATCGTCGTCGCGGCGCGGACGAGGCGCCTTCGGGTCGTGGGCACTCGGCCTCCTGGTGGTGCGATCTCAGGTGCGTAATGAGGAAGCTATGGGTCTGATGTGTCAGCCGTGTTTCCGGCATGTGCCCGGTTTCGGGCATCGTCGCCCAGTGGGACCTCATTGTTCCCGGAATCTTCTCGCAGGGCCATCGGTTACCCTTTAATGAATCCCCGACGGCGTGTTGTGCGCGGGGATTTTTTGCCTCACGCGCGCGAGAAGTAAGGGTGTCATGGACCAGGCAGATCCGTTCGGTTTCGTCGGTTTGACTTACGACGACGTCATGCTCCTGCCGGGGGCGACCGACGTCATCCCGTCCGAGGCGGACACCGCCTCGCGACTCACCAAGAGGATCTCGGTCAACGCGCCGCTGCTGTCGGCCGCGATGGACACCGTCACCGAGGGCCGTATGGCGATCGCCATGGCCCGCGCGGGCGGCATCGGGATCATCCACCGCAACATGTCCATCCAGGACCAGGCCGAGTTCGTCGACAAGGTGAAGCGCTCGGAGTCGGGCATGATCACCAACCCCGTCACGACCACGCCGGACGCCACCGTCGCCGAGGTCGACCGGCTGTGCCGCGACTTCCGCGTCTCCGGGCTTCCCGTCGTCGACGAGGCGGGCACGCTCGTCGGCATCATCACCAACCGCGACATGCGCTTCGTCTCGCCGTTCGAGGCGGAGGCCACGCGTGTCGCCGACGTCATGACGCGGATGCCGCTCGTGACGGCCCCCGTCGGCATCGACCCCGACCACGCGCTCGCGCTGCTCGCCCAGCACAAGATCGAGAAGCTGCCGCTCGTCGACGAGTCCGGCCGCCTCAAGGGCCTCATCACCGTCAAGGACTTCGACAAGTCCGAGAAGTACCCGCTCGCCACGAAGGACGAGGCCGGTCGGCTGCGCGTGGGCGCGGCCATCGGGGTCTTCGGCGACGCGTGGGACCGCGCCGTCGCTCTGATGGAGGCGGGTGTCGACGTCATCGTCACCGACACCGCCAACGGCGAGAGCCGGGTCGAGCTCGACCTCATCGCGCGCATGAAGGCGGACCCCGCGTTCGCGCACGTCGACGTGATCGGCGGCAACGTCGCGACCCGCTCGGGCGCGCAGGCCCTCATCGAGGCCGGGGCCGACGCGGTGAAGGTCGGCGTCGGGCCGGGATCGATCTGCACCACGCGCGTGGTCGCGGGCGTGGGCGTTCCGCAGGTGACCGCCGTCTATGAGGCATCCCTCGCGGCCCGCGCCGCAGGTGTGCCGCTGATCGCCGACGGCGGCCTGCAGTACTCGGGCGACATCGGCAAGGCGCTGGTCGCCGGTGCAGACACCGTGATGATCGGCTCGCTGCTCGCCGGCACCGACGAGTCGCCCGGCGACATGATCTTCGTCAACGGCAAGCAGTTCAAGACATACCGCGGCATGGGCTCGCTCGGCGCGCTGCAGACGCGAGGCAAGAAGACCTCGTACTCGCGCGACCGCTATTTCCAGGCCGACGTGCCGAGTGACGACGAGCTCATCGCCGAGGGCATCGAGGGCAAGGTCGCGTACCGCGGCGCCGTGAACTCGGTCGTGCACCAGCTGCTCGGCGGCCTGCGCCAGACGATGTTCTACGTCGGCGCCCGCACGGTCCCCGAGCTCAAGGCCAAGGGCAAGTTCGTGCGCATCACGGCGGCCGGCCTGAAAGAGAGCCACCCGCACGACATCCAGATGGTCGTCGAGGCGCCGAACTACCGCAAGTAGGCCGTTCGCCCGGGACGGAAACATTTCCGTTCCGGGCGTTCTCGTTCACATGGGCTAATCGAATCGATACGATCGCACCATGCGATTCGGACTCTTCGTTCCCCAAGGCTGGCGTCACGACCTGGTCGGCATCGACCCCGCAGAGCACTGGGCGGTGATGAACGGCCTCGCTCAGCACGCGGACGCGAACGAGCAGTGGGAGTCGATCTGGGTCTACGACCACTTCCACACGGTGCCGATCCCCTCTGACCAGGCGACCCACGAGGCGTGGTCGCTGATCTCGGGCTTCGCCGCTGCGACCAAGCGCGTGCGCCTCGGTCAGATGTGCACCTGCATGAGCTACCGCAACCCCGGCTATCTCGCGAAGGTCGCGACGACGGCCGACATCATCTCGGGCGGGCGCGTCGAGATGGGCATCGGCGGTGGCTGGTACGAGCACGAGTGGCGCGCGTACGGCTACGGCTTCCCGCCCATCGGCGAGCGGCTCGGCCGCCTGCGTGAGGGCGTCGAGATCATGAAGCAGGCCTGGACGACCGGCACGGCGACGCTCGACGGCAAGTACTACCAGGTCGACGGCGCGCTGTTCTACCCGCAGCCGCTGCAGAAGCCGGGCATCCCGTTCTGGATCTCGGGCGGCGGCGAGCAGGTCACGCTGAAGATCGCCGCGCAGTACGCGCAGTACACGAACTTCGCCGGCGACCCAGAGGGCTTCGCCCGGAAGAGCGCGATCCTGAAGGACCACTGCGAGAAGCTCGGCACCGACTTCGACGCCATCGTGCGCTCG
This sequence comes from Gryllotalpicola protaetiae, assembly GCF_003627055.1. Taxonomy (NCBI): domain Bacteria; kingdom Bacillati; phylum Actinomycetota; class Actinomycetes; order Micrococcales; family Microbacteriaceae; genus Gryllotalpicola; species Gryllotalpicola protaetiae. Next base: position 989,999 of record NZ_CP032624.1, on the reverse strand, counting down.
GCGAACTACAACGTGATCATCGGCGACTCCCAGGCCGACATCGACGCGCAGCTCGACGCTCTCGACGCGCGCGTGCGCCCGTATCTCGGCGAGAAGACGGATGCCTTCGTCGGCGAGTACCGCAGCGAGAACGCCCTCGCCGTCGGAACGCCCGAGCAGATCGTCGAGAAGCTGCAGAAGCAGGCGGAGGCCGGTCTCGGCTACGCGATCTTCTACTTCCCGAACGCCGCGTACTCGACCGACGCCATCGAGCGCTTCGAGAAGGACGTCCTGCCCCAGCTCAGCTAGCGTCGAAGCATGACGGACACGACTCGCGGCCGCGGTACCGGGCTTTTCGCCGGTGCCGCGGCCGCAGTTCTGTGGTGGGGCGTCAACGCGCTCTCGGTGCACCTGACGTACAACGACACCGTGCCGGCGGCATTCGCGCAGCTCGTGCTGCCCGCGGCGGTTCCGAGCTTCACCTGGGTCACGCCGCAGCCGTGGCCCGTGCTCGCGCCGGCGCTCTCGGCTGTCGCGGTGGGCGCGCTCACCGCGTGGTTCACGCGGCTGGCCGGGCGCGCCGCGACCGCCGGGCGGGGGCTCGTCGTCTTCGCTTCCTGGTTCGGCGTCGTCGCGGCGGCCGTCATCGTCGGCGTCGCGATCGGGCTGGGCGTGACGATCGCAGACTGGCCCCCGGGGCGGCTCTACAACGCTCTTGACGCGTTCCCCGGCCCGGTGCAGCAGGCGGCCGTGTGGGGCGCGGTCTGGGGCTGGATTCCCGCCCTGCTCGCGCGTGTCGGGCGACGCCCCTCGGCACGGCTTCTGCCCGCCGTCGTGCTGGGTGTCATCTTCACCGGTCTCGCCGTGGCCGGTCAGGCGAGCGCGCAGCTGCCGTCGCCGACCGGGCAGGCTTCGCCCGCACCGACGCCGACTGCGCCGGCGACCCCGATTCCCACGGCGGCGCCCGGTGCGCCCGCCGCAGACCCCGACTGGTGCTCGGCGACGCAGGTCGAGCTCAGCCTGAGCCCTGAGGACGGCGCCGCCGGCCACCGGGCCATGACCCTCACCGCGACGAACCGCACCGGCGTCGACTGCATGCTGAACGGCTACCCCGACCTCGCCTTCGGCGACGCGGCCAGTTCGCTGCTCGTCGTACACGCGGTGCGGGGCGGCAGCTTCGCCGCCGACGATCCGGGACCCACTGAGGTGCGCCTCGGTGCGGGGCAGTCGGCGAAGTCGATCCTCGGCTGGGACGCCCAGCCCAGCGACCCGGCGCACCAGGTGCACTGGGTCGCGGCCGCACTCTATCCGGGCGCGACGCGCACCCTGCTGCCCGCCCAGGTCGACCTCATCGCGGGTGCCGACCTCGGCTACACGGCGTGGCAGGCGGCCGCCGGATAGCGCGGGAATCCGCTGCGTGCGCGGGTGAGACGACGGTTCCGCGGGCGGTGTTTCTCCCGCGCACCCGCGTTTTCTCCCGCGCACGCAAAAGGCGAGCGGATGCTTAGGCCGACGCGGCTGCCGACAACCGGTCGACGGCCTCTGCGATGAGCTCGGGGGCGCACGCGATGTTCATGCGAGCGAAGCCCCGGCCCTGGGTTCCGAAGTACGGGCCGTTCGACAGCACGACGCCGGCCTGGCGGCGCAACATGCGCGCGGGGTCCTCGCCCCAGCCGTAGGCGTTCAGGTCGAGCCACGCGAGATAGCTCGCGTGCGGCTCGCGGTAGCCGGCGAGCGGCAGCTGCTCGGCCAGCAGTTCCGTGAGCAGCCGCCGGTTCGCCTCGATCGCCGCGATCGTGCCGTCGAGCCAGTCGCGGCCCTCCGTGAAGCCGACCCGCGTCGCGATGACGCCGAACAGGCCGGTGCGATAGACGACCTCCTCCGGCAGGGAGCGGATCAGCCCGCGCATCCGATCGCCCGCAGCCACGAACAGCCCGCATTTCAGCCCGGCCAGATTGAACGCCTTGCTCGCGGAGTGCGCGGCGATGCCGTGCTCGCGCGCGGCATCCGACACATCCAGATACGGCGTGAACGCGGCATCCGTGTGCACCAGAGGCCCGTGGATCTCGTCGCTCACAACGAACCCGTCGTGCTTCTCGACGATCGCCGAGAGGGCCTCGAGCTGCTCGCGCGAGTGCACGAGGCCCAGCGGGTTGTGCGGGTTGCAGAGCAGGATGCCGCGCGCGCCGGCCGCGAACGCCGCATCGATGCCGGCGAGGTCGAGCGACCACGACTCGCCGTCGTCGACGAGCGGCACCTCGACGACGGTGCCGCCCGCCTCGGGCACGAACTGGAAGAACGGCGGGTACACGGGCGGGGTGATGATGACGCCGTCGCCCGGCCGGATGAGCCGGCGCAGCGACTCGACGACGACGACGCTCACGTCGGTCGTGGTCTGCATCAGCTCGGGCGAGGGATTCCAGTCCCACCGGTCCCTCGCGAAGTCGGCGAGCGCGCGGGCCGCCGCGCGCCCGCCGGAGCGCGGGTCGACGTAGCCGGTGTCGCCGAGGTCGATCGCCTCGTGCAGCGCCGCCTTGATGACGGGTGCGAGCGGGAAGTCCATCTCGGCGACGAACATCGGCAGCTTGTCCTCGCCGAACGCCTGCCACTTCGAGCTGGTGCGCCGCCGCAGCCGGTCGAGGGATTCCGCGCGGATGGGCTCCATGTGGCCAAGCCTACGAGGGCGGTGACACGCTCTGCGAGGGAGCGGCTCGGCCGCCGCCGGGCGTGATGATCGCCGGGGCCGACTGCGGTCGCGCCGGGCGGGGACCGGCGCGCAATAGGCTGTTCGCGTGAGCGAGATCGAGATCGGCGTCAGCAAGCGCGGGCGTCGGGTGTACGCCTTCGACGATGTTGCGGTGGTGCCGAGCCGCCGCACCCGCGACCCCGAGAACGTGAGCGTCTCGTGGCAGATCGACGCGTTCACCTTCGAGACGCCGATCATCGCCGCTCCTATGGACTCCGTCGTCTCGCCCGCGACGGCGATCGAGATCGGCAAGCTCGGCGGCCTCGGCGTGCTCGACCTCGAGGGCCTCTGGACGCGGTACGAGGACCCGGAGCCGCTGCTGGCGGAGATCCGCTCGCTTCCCGTCGAGAGCGCGACGCAGCGCATGCAGCAGATCTATGCGGAGCCCGTGAAGGCCGAGCTGATCCGCGACCGGCTGGCCGAGATCCGCGCGGCGGGTGTCACTGTCGCCGGCGCGCTGAGCCCGCAGCGCACCCAGCAGTTCTACGAGACGGTGCTCGCCGCGGGCGTCGACCTGTTCGTCATCCGCGGCACGACCGTGAGCGCCGAGCACGTCGCCAAGCAGCGCGAACCGCTCAACCTCAAGAAGTTCATCTACGAGCTCGACGTGCCGGTGATCGTCGGCGGCGCCGCGACCTACACGGCGGCGCTGCACCTGATGCGCACCGGTGCGGCCGGCGTGCTCGTCGGCTTCGGTGGGGGAGCGGCCTCGACGACGCGCCTCGTGACCGGCATCCACGCCCCGATGGCGACCGCGGTCGCTGACGTCGCGGGCGCGCGTCGCGACTATCTCGACGAGTCGGGCGGCCGCTATGTGCACGTGATCGCCGACGGCGGTCTCGGCACCTCCGGCGACCTCGTGAAGGCGATCGCCTGCGGGGCGGACGCCGTGATGCTGGGCTCTGCCCTCGCGCGGGCATCCGAGTCGCCCGGCGGTGGCTGGCACTGGGGCGCAGAGTCACACCACCCCGAGCTGCCCCGCGGTCACCGCGTGCAGGTCGGCACGGTCGGCTCGCTGCAGGAGGTGCTGTACGGCCCAGCGAACGTGGCCGACGGCACCGCGAACCTCATCGGCGCGCTGCGCCGCTCGATGGCGACCACCGGGTACTCCGACCTCAAGGAGTTCCAGCGCGTCGAGGTCGTCGTCGCGCCGTACCTCGCGGACTAGGCAGGTACGCCCGCTCCTAGACTGGTTCCGACGGCAAGCTGAGGAGCGCGAGACATGGTCGACGTACGACGGGTGAAGCTGCCCGGGGTGGGCGTGCTGCACAGCTTCGTCGCGGAAGACGGCGGGAAGGTCGGCGTGATCGCGCACCGCAGCGGCGCCAACGACCTCATCACCTTCAGCGACGCCGAGAGTCCCGACGAGGTCACCAAGATCAGCATCCGTCTCAACGAGGACGAGGCGCACACGCTCGCCGAGCTGCTCGGCGGCACGCAGATCACCGAGAGCCTCGCGGCGCTCGACCAGATCCCCGGCCTCTCGATCGACTGGTTCTCGGTCGACTACGACGACCACATCGCGGGCCAGCCGCTCGGCGCGCCGGCCGACCACGGCCTGATCGGACTGACGGTCGTCGCCGTCGTGCGCGGCGAGGCCGCGAACCCCGGCCCCGGCCCCGACTTCAAGGTCTTCCCCGGCGACACGCTCGTCGTCGCCGGCAGCCCTGAGAAGGTCGCGAAGGCCTTCGACTTCTTCCGCACCGGCACCGTGGCCGCCCGCCAGGCGCTCGCCGACGCCCCGCCCGGGACCTGACCGTGCGCGCCGCGGCCCTGCTCGCCGCACAGGCGAGCGATCACGGCGATCTCGCCGAGAATCTCATCGTCCTCGGCATCCTGTTCATCATCGCGTATGTGCTGGGGCGGCTGGCGCGCCGCATCGGGTTGCCCGCGATTCCCGTGTACATGGTCGTCGGCCTGCTCGCGAGCCCGCACACGCAGATCTTCCCGCTCGATTTCGAGGCGGCGAACATCCAGCTGATCGCCGTCTTCGGTCTGCTGCTGCTGTTGTTCAGCCTCGGCGTCGAGTTCGATCAAGAGGACTTCTTCGGCAATTTCCACCGGCTGCTGATCTCGGGCGGCTCGTACGTCGCGATCAACCTCGGCGCGGGCATCGCCTTCGGGTTCTGGGTGGGCTGGGGCACGCGCGAGGCGCTCATCATCGCGGGCATGACGGCGACGTCGTCGAGCGCGATCGTCACCAAGCTGCTCATCGAGCTGCGCCGCCTCACGAACGACGAGACGCCGATGATCCTCGGCGTCACCGTCATCGAGGACATCTTCATCGCGATCTACCTCGCGATCATCTCGGCCGCGCTCAGCCATGCGACCGGATTCTGGCCGATCACGCTCAGGCTCGTCCTGGACTTCGTCTTCATCGTGCTGATGTTCGCGATCGCCCGCTGGGGCGGCCGCTTCGTCTCGCGCCTCTTGCAGACCAAGGACGACGAGCTGTTCACGGTGCTGTTCTTCGGCCTCGCGATCGTCTTCGGCGGCATCGGCGAGTACATCGGGGTGACGGATGCCATCGGAGCCTTCCTCATCGGTGTTGTGCTCGGCGCCACCCGCTACCACGGCCGAATAGAGCGGGTCACGGTGCCGCTGCGCGACATCTTCGCCGCGTTCTTCTTCCTGAACTTCGGGCTCGACCTCGACGTCGCCAAGTTCCCCGAGGTGACCGGCGTGGTGATCGTCGCCGTCGTGATGACCCTGCTGCTCAACTTCGGCGCGAGCCAGCTCATCGCCCGGCTCAACCGTTTCGGCTTCACGGCAGGCGTCAACACCTTCGTGATCCTGCAGAACCGTGGCGAGTTCGTGCTGATTCTCGCGACGCTCGCGGTCGGCGCAGGCCTCGACTCGCGGCTCACGCCGTTCGCCGGCATGTACGTGCTGATCATGGCGGTCATCGGGCCGCTGATGGCGGCGAACTCCGACCGGTTCAACGCGTGGCTGCGTCGCCGGCAGCTGAAGCGCGCCCTGAAGAAGTCGCAACCGGCCAGTTCACAGGTGACGGGTGAAATAACTGAAGTCGGGAAACCGCATCTCGACCCCGCCATCGACGCAGCGATGGATTCCGACCCACGAAAGCAGCCAGAAGATCTCTGATCGAGCCCCCCACCCCGGCGACCTGACGCTGTTCCAGGTCATGCGCCGTCCGCGCTGGATCGGCGTGCTGCTCATCGCCCTCGCCATCGCGGGCGGCTTCGCGTACCTCGGCAAGTGGCAGCTCACGCGCGCCGTCGAGGCGCGGCAGGTCGGGCCGCAGATCACCGAGACGACGCACCCGCTGCACGACGTGCTGACCCCGGGCAAGGCGATCGCGAACGACCGCGTCGGCCAGCTCGTCACAGTCGACGCGACGACGGTGCCCGCCGACTACGTGCTCATCCAGGACCGCGACAACAACAGCGGGCCGCGCGGCTGGTGGGTGGTCGCGCACGCGGCGGTGAGCGATGGGCCGGATGCCGGGGCGCAGCTCGCCGTCGCCCGGGGGTTCACCGCGAGCAGGGCCGTCGCCATCGCGATGCAGCAGCGGCTTGAGGCGTCCGCGCCTGAAGACCTCAGCCTCACCGGGCGCATCCAGCCGACTGACCCGCCGGAGCAGCCAGAGGACAGCCTCGACGGCACCCCGCCGATGATGAGGGATCTGGCTGTCGCGATCCTCATCAACCACTGGACCCAGCTCGGCGACAGCCCCGAGTTCTTCGAGGCGTACCTCGTGGCGACGAACCACGTTCCCGACGGGCTGAAGCCGATCTATGCGCCCGCGCCGATCCAGCAGCGGTCGATCGACTGGCTGAACGCGTTCTACGCCGCGGAGTGGGCGGTCTTCGCCGGCTTCGCCGTCTACCTCTGGTACCGGCTGACGAAGGATGCCTGGGAGCGAGAGGTGGAAGACATGGAAGCCGCTTCTGAGCAGGCATCCGATCACAGCGATGAGACGCAGAAAGTAGACTGATCACATGCCGCAGCCCGTTGCCCCGTCCACCGACGAGGGAACGTATCTGTCCCGTCTGTGGGAGCAGCTGCGCAGCGTCAAGGGTGCCCGCCCGCGCCCGGCAGACCTGCCCAAGGTGCCTGCGGCGCTGAAGCTGTACCAGGTGACCGCGTGGATCACGGGCATCATGCTGCTGCTGCTGTGCGCAGAGATGATCGTGAAGTACGGCTTCGGGCACTGGGTGTACGCCTTCCAGCCGGGCCAGCCGATCATCTCCTTCCCGCTCGTGAACCCGGCGACCGACCCCTACCTCAAGGGCGTCAACATCTCGATCGCGGTGCTGATCGTGCACGGCTGGCTGTACGTGCTGTACCTGTTCGCCGACTTCCGGCTGTGGTCGCTGATGCGCATGCCGTTCACGAAGTTCGTGCAGATCGCGCTCGGCGGGGTCATCCCGTTCATGTCCTTCATCGTCGAGGGCATCATCACCAAGCAGGTCAGGACTTATCTGGCGGAGCACGCACCTACCGCAGGAGGCAACGATTAGCAGCACCCATGAGGACCGGCCGGTTCTGGTCGTCGACTTCGGCGCGCAGTACGCGCAGCTGATCGCGCGGCGCGTGCGCGAGGCATCCGTCTACTCCGAGATCGTGCCGCACACGATCAGCGCGGCAGAGGTGGCGGCGAAGAACCCGGCAGGGATCATCCTGTCGGGCGGCCCGTCGTCGGTCTACGAGGAGGGGGCGCCGTCGTTCGACGCGGGCGTGTTCGACCTCGGCATCCCGACGCTCGGCATCTGCTACGGCTTCCAGGTGATGGCGCAGGCCCTCGGCGGCGAGGTCGCGCAGACCGGCCGCCGCGAGTACGGGGCGACGGATGTCTCGGTCTCCGAATCGGGCACGCTGCTCGACGGCACCCCTGCCGAGCAGATCGCATGGATGAGCCACGGCGACTCGGTCTCGCGTGCGCCGGAGGGCTTCGACGTGCTCGCCTCGACGCTGTCGACGCCGGTCGCCGCGTTCGCGAGCGATGAGAAGAAGTTCTACGGCGTGCAGTGGCACCCCGAGGTGAAGCACTCCCAGTACGGCCAGAGCGTGCTCGAGAACTTCCTGCACCGGGCAGCAGGCATCGCTGCGGACTGGAACAGCGAGAACGTCATCGAGACGCAGGTCGCGCGCATTCGCGAGCAGGTCGGATCGGCTCGCGTGATCTCCGCGCTGTCGGGCGGGGTCGACTCTGCCGTTTCGACTGCCTTGGTGCACCGTGCCGTCGGCGACCAGCTCACCGCCGTGTTCGTCGACCACGGTCTGCTGCGCAAGGGCGAGCGCGAGCAGGTCGAGCGCGACTACGTCGAGTCGACCGGTGTGCGGCTGATCACGGTGGATGCCGCCGGCACTTTCCTGCGCCACCTCGAGGGCGTCACCGACCCCGAGCAGAAGCGCAAGATCATCGGGCGCGAGTTCATCCGCGCGTTCGAGAAGGTGCAGCGCGATCTGGTCGCCGAGGCCGCGGCCTCGGGCGGCGAGCCGGTGAAGTTCCTCGTGCAGGGCACCCTGTACCCCGACGTCGTGGAGTCGGGCGGCGGCACCGGAACCGCGAACATCAAGAGCCACCACAACGTGGGCGGCCTGCCCGAGGATCTCGACTTCGAGCTCGTCGAGCCGCTGCGCACGCTGTTCAAGGACGAGGTGCGCGCGGTCGGCCGCGAGCTCGGGGTGCCCGAGGCGATCGTGTCGCGGCAGCCGTTCCCGGGGCCGGGGCTCGGCATCCGCATCGTCGGCGAGGTGACGCGCGAGCGGCTCGAGATCCTGCGCGAGGCCGACGCCATCGCGCGCGCGGAGCTGACCGCTGCGGGTCTCGACGGCGAGATCTGGCAGTGCCCCGTGGTGCTGCTCGCCGACGTGCGCTCGGTGGGCGTTCAGGGCGATGGTCGTACTTACGGGCATCCGATCGTGCTGCGCCCCGTGTCGTCCGAAGATGCGATGACCGCCGACTGGACCCGTGTGCCCTTCGAGGTGCTCGCCCGCATCTCGAACCGCATCACCAATGAGGTGCGCGAGGTCAACCGCGTGGTGCTCGATGTGACGTCGAAGCCGCCGGGCACGATCGAGTGGGAATGAGCGCGCAAGGGGAGGCCATTTCTGGCCTCCCGCGCTCATTCCCGCGGCCCGTCCCGGGCCGCGGCGCCGGAACCCGGCCATAGGCCGTCGCGCCGGGACCCGGCCATAGGGCCGCCGGAACCCGGCCATTAGCTTCCCGGCATTTCGATGAGGGAACAGATTCGGCCCCGCCGCGTCGCTCGGCTGCGCGAACCAGAACTGTTCCCTCATCGAAATGCGCCGAAGGTGATGCGTCGACCGCGTGCGCGGGGGAAACCGCGTGTCCGCGGGAGAGACGCCACCCGCGGAAGCGACGTTTCACCCGCGCACGTGAATCGGGGCCGGGCTTACCAGCCGAGCTCGCCGTCGTCCTCCTGGAAGGTGCCGGTCGGGCCGTCGGGGCCGATGGTCGCGAGCTTCACGACGATCTTCGCGCTCTCCGACGCAGGACGCCCGGGGTGGTCGCCCGGCTCGCCGCCGCCCAGCTCGGTCGCAGTGATGCCCGGCTCGATCGCGTTGAACTTGACCTCGGGAACAGCCTTCGCATACTGCACGGTGAGCATCGAGACCGCGGCCTTGCTCGGGCCGTAGACCAGCGTGGGGAAGTGCGAGGCCGGTCGCGAGTCCTCGTGCACGGCCCAGAACGAGCCGAGCGCGCTCCCGACGTTCACCACGACCGGGTTCGCCGACTCGCGCAGCAGCGGCAGCGCCGCCTGGGTGACCCGGATGATGCCGACGACGTTGGTGTCGAACACGGCCAGAGCGCTGGGCCCGTCGGTCTTCTCGCCGACGCCGGTCTCGGTGAACTCGTACGAGGCGATGCCGGCGTTGTTGACGAGCACGTCGAGGCCGCCGCCCGCCTCGATCTGCGCGAGCGCCGCGGCGACCGACGCGTCGTCGGTCACGTCGAGCTGCACGAAGCGGGCCCCGAGCTCCTCGGCGGCCGCACGGCCGCGGCCCTCGTCGCGCGAGCCGAGGTAGACGGTGTGCCCGAGCTCCACGAGCCGCCGGGCGGTTTCCTTGCCGAGGCCCTTGTTGGCTCCGGTGATGAGTGTCGTTGTCATGAGACGAGCCTCGGTCAGGCATCCGCAATCAAACAGTCGTCCGCTTTTCGTAGGAATGGCAGGGCCAGGCAAGCGGATGCCTGCGAGCGCACACTTGACGAGTGGAGAGTCGCGAGTTCGGTCAATCCGTGCGGCGGTGGCGCGATCGCGTCGCGCCCGCTGCCGTGGGTCTGCCGCAGGGCGGGCGGCGGCGCGCGGCGGGGCTGCGCCGCGAAGAGCTCGCCGGCCTCGCCGGCATCTCGGTCGACTACCTGACGCGGCTCGAGCAGGGCCGCGCGACCTCGCCGTCCGCACAGGTGCTCGAGGCGCTCGCCCGCGCGCTGCGCCTCTCCGACCCCGAGCGCGAGCTGCTGTTCCGCCTCGGCGGGCAGGCGGCACCGGGGCGCGGGCTCGTCTCATCGCGCGTGCCCCCGAGCGTGCAGCGCCTGCTCGACCGGCTCACCGGCAACCCTGTCGTCGTCTACGACGCGATGTGGAACCTGGTCATCGCGAACGCCGGATACGAGGCATTGACGGGCGCGTCGGCCTGGCAGGGCATCGAGCGCAACGGCGTCTGGCGGAACGTCGTCGGCCCCGGGCCGGCGGCCGTGCACACCCCGGAGCAGCTGGCCGAGCAGCAGGAGGGCATCGTCGCCGACCTGCGGCTGACCGCCGCGAAGTACCCCGAGGACCCGCGCGTGCGCAGGCTCGTCGCCGAGCTGCGCAGGCAGAGCCCGCTGTTCACCCGGCTCTGGGACTCCTCAGAGCTGCGGGCGCACGACGACCGCTCGCGGCATAAGTACTTCGACCACCCCGGCGCCGGGCGCATCGGCCTCGACTGCGACACCCTCGTCGTCGCGGGCGACGACCTGCGCATCATGGTCTACTCGGCCGAGCCGGGAAGCGAGGACGCGGAGCGGCTCGAGCTCGCGATCGTGCTGGGCACGCAGTCGCTCGCCTGACGCGTGCGCGGGTGAAACCGCGTGTTCGCGGGAGAAACTTCGGGCGCGAAAGCGACATTTCACCCGCGCATACGACGCGCGTGTCGATCTCGGCCTTTCCCGTTCGACGCGTCAGTGAGAGGGTCGTGGCAAGAGCGACTCGCACACCAACGAAAGGCTCACTGATGGGCATTTACATGCTGATCATGCGCACCGTCGACGAGGCGGCTGCGCAGCAGGCCATGGCCGATGCAGGCCTGGACTTCGACAAGATGATCGAGACGATGGGCCGCTTCAACGAGGAGCTGTTCGACGCGGGCGTCCTCGTGGCCATGGAAGGCCTCGAAGAGGCGGCGCTCGGCGCGGTCGTCGACTACTCGTCGACGCCGCCTGTCGTCACCGACGGCCCCTACGGCGAGACGAAGGAGCTGTTCAACGGCTACTGGCAGATCGACGTCCCCACCAAGGAGGCGGCGATCGAATGGGCGCTCAAGGTGCCGGCGGGCCCCGGCGTCAAGACCGAGATCCGCCGGGTGCCGACGATCGACGAGTTCCCCAGCGACAACCCCTGGATTCAGCGCGAGATCGAGATGCGCACAGAGATGCTGCGCAGCCAGCTCCAGAAGGCGGAAGGCTAGAGATGTCCAAGTTCATGCTGATCATGCGCGGCACGGATGCCGCGAAGGACGCGTTCGAGCAGACCGACTTCACCGAGGTCATCGCCGCGATGGGCGCCTACAACGAGTCGATGCTCAAGGCCGGCGTGATGGTCGGCGGCGACGGGCTCGCGCTCGAACCGGGTCTCGTCGTCGACTTCGACCAGACCCCGCCGGTCGTCACCGACGGCCCTTACGGCGAGACGAAGGAGCTGTTCAACGGCTTCTGGGTGCTCGAGGTGCCGACGATCGAAGAGGCCGCGGAGTGGGCCAAGCGCGCGCCGCTGCCCCCCGGCAACAAGCTCGAGGTGCGGCGCATCACCGGGCCCGAGGACTTCCCTGCCGACAACGAGTGGATCCAGAAGGAGAAGGAGTGGCAGGAGCACGGCTACTCCGAGTCCTCCGCCACGGATGCCTGATCGACAGGCATCCGCCCGTCGTGCCGTCGAGGCGATCTGGCGGATCGAGTCGGCCCGCATCGTCGCGACGCTCACTCGCTACACGCGGGACTTCGCCCTCGCAGAGGACCTCGCGCAGGAGGCGCTCGCCGAGGCGCTCGAGGGTTGGCCGGCACATGGCGTGCCGGCCAACCCGGGCGCCTGGCTCGTCGCGGTGGGCAAGCGGCGCGCCATCGACGGGTGGCGGCGGGCGACGCTGCAGGACGAGCGGTACGCGCAACTCGCGCGCGAGTTCGATGAGCGGGCGGATGCCTCGGCCGACGCCCCCTGGGACCCCGACCTGATCGACGACGACGTGCTGAGGCTCGTCTTCATCGCCTGCCATCCGGTGCTGTCGCGGGAGGCATCCGTCGCCCTCACCCTGCGCACCGTCGGCGGCCTCTCGACCGAGGAGATCGCACGGGCGTTCCTCGTGCCGGTCGCGACCGTGCAGCAGCGCATCGTGCGGGCGAAGAAGACCCTCGCGGCGGCGGCCGTGCCGTTCGAGGTGCCGCCGCGCGATGAGTACCCTGGCCGGCTGTCCGCCGTGCTGTCGGTGATCTACCTGATCTTCAACGAGGGCTACGCCGCCGCCTCGGGGCTGGAGTGGATGCGCACCGACCTCGCCCGCGAGGCGCTGCGGCTCGCGCGCGTGCTCGCCGAGCTCGTCCCGCGCGAGCCGGAGGCGCACGGCCTCGCGGCGCTGATGGAGTTCCTCGTGGCGCGCTTCCCCGCGAGGGTCGACGCCGGCGGGAATCCGATTCTGCTCGCCGATCAGGACCGCGCCCGCTGGGACCGGGCGCTCATCGCCCGCGGCCGCGCGTCGCTCGCCCGCGCCGACGCGATCGGGCGGGGCCGCGGCGCCTACGGCCTGCAGGCGGCGATCGCCGAGTGCCACGACGTGGCGCCGTCGGTCGACGAGACCGACTGGGGGCGCATCGTGGTGCTCTACGAGGCGCTCGGGCGGCTCGCGCCGTCGCCCGTGGTCGAATTGAACCGGGCCGTCGCGGTGTCGATGGCGGAGGGGCCTGCGACCGCGTTGCGCCTCGTCGACGAGCTGGTCGCGAGCGGGGCGCTGGCGGGGTACGCGCTACTTCCGAGTGTGCGCGGCGAGCTGCTCGCGCGGCTCGGGCGGTCCGGGGAGGCGCGGGCCGAGTTCGCGCGCGCGATCGCGCAGACCGCCAACGAGCGTGAGCGCGCGGTGCTCGAAGGGAAGCTGCGCGCGCTGCCCTGACCGCCAGGTCGTCACAAAGTCGGCTTCGGCGCGGCGTTGGGCTGACTTTTCGACGACTCGAGGGGGAGCGGCTCGCGCGGTCGTCACCAAGTCACGTTTCGGCCCGGGTGAGCATGACTTGGTGACGACCGGGCGGGTTGAGAGGCTGGGCGCATGAGCGAGCACGACGAGTGGCAGGCGAAGATCGACGCGTTCTGGGCAGAGTTCGATGACAGTGATGCCGACGGATGCCTGCGCAGGATGCGCGCTCTTGTCGCCAAGCGGCCAGCTGGCGACCCCGAGGCGCTCGCCGAATGGGGCGGCGTGCACGACTCGCTCGGTCTTGAGGCAGAGGCCGTCGGCCCCTATCGGGCGGCGCTCGCCGCGGGGCTGGCGCCTGAGCGCGCGCATCAGGTGACGATCCAGCTCGCGAGCACCCTGCGGAACCTCGGCCGCACCGACGAGGCGCTCGAACTGCTCGACGCGCTCGACGCCCCTGAGCTCGCCTGAGTCGAATGCGCGCTCCAGCGGGAAACGCGGCAGAGCGCGTGTGGGGCGCACGTTTTTGAGGAAAACGTGCGCCCCACACGGCGTTCACCGCGAGTCTTCCGCGGTGCTCGAAGGCTAGTTGCGCGAGAGGATCGCGAAGAGGCGCAGGAACTCGACGTAGAGCCAGATGAGGGTGACCATCAGACCGAAGGCGCCCTGCCAGCCGTAGACACGCGGCGCGCGGTTCTCTACGCCGTTCTTGATGAACTCGAAGTCGAGCACGAGCGAGTAGGCGCCCATCAGCACGGCGAGGATGCCGACGATCAGCCCCAAGGGGATGCCCATGAAAGTCATGGAGTTGAGCCCGAAGGCCAGGTCGGAGGAGACCCCGCCGAACACCATCAGCCCGACGTTGACCAGGCTGTAGACGAGGTAACCGACCATCGCACCGAGGAACACCTTGGTGAGGCGGTTCGAGGCGCGCACCTTGCCGCTCGCGAACAGCGCCAGCATGACGCCGAAGACGCCGAGCGTCGCGATGACGGCCTGCACGACGACACCGCCGAAGACCGTCTCGAAGATGCGCGAGATGCCGCCGAGGAAGAGGCCCTGCGCGGCGGCGTAGGTGATGATCAGCGCCGGCGACGGCTTCCGCTTGAACGCGTTGACCAGGCCGAGCACGAGCCCGACGATCGCGCCGATGATGGTCAGCTGCGGGACGAACCAGGCGACGACACCCGTCGCGAGCAGCGCGGCGAACAGCACGACGGTCTTGACGACCGTGTCTTCGTAGCTCATGCGGCCGGTCTCGGCTGCGCCGGCGCTGCGCGCCTGGAAGAGGGCTTCGAGGTCGGGGGTCGCGCCGACGGTGTTCGGGTCGACCGGCTGGGGCGCGCCGCCGGCGCGGAAAGCGGGGACTCGGTTCAGGGCCGGATTATTGGACGCTGCCATGGATACGACGTTAGCCGCATGGACCGGCGGCGTGGCTGTAAAGCAACCTTGAGATCGCGCCAGGCGAACGCGATGCTGAAGGCGTGCCTGCCGCCGCCCGCGCATGGATTCTGGGCGCCCTTGCCGCCGTGCTCTCGTTCGCCTTCTCGTGGGTGCCTTCGTACTGGTCGGACGAGGTGGCCTCCGTCCGCGCGTCCCGCCTCGCCCCGGCCGAGCTGCTGCCGTTCACGATGCGCCATGTCGACGCGGGACACACCGTCTACTACGTCGCGCTGCACTACTGGTCAGGCCTCTTCGGCTTCGGCGAGCCGGCGATGCGCGGCTTCTCGGCGATCGGCGTGGGCGTCGCGGTGGCGTTCGCCGCCCTCATCGGACAGCGGCTAGGCAGGCCGAGGCTGGGTCTGTTCGCCGCCGCACTGCTCGCGGTCATGCCGCGCATGACCTGGGCCGGCACTGAGGCGAGATCGTATGCCTGGACGGCTGCGCTCGCCGCCGCGGCGTGGCTGCTGCTGCTCATCGCGCTCGATCGCGGCGGCTGGTGGTGGGTGGCGCTGGGGGCGGTCGCCGCGATCGGGGTCGCCACCTTCCTGCTCGTCTCGACGCTGCTGCTCGCCCAGCTGCTCTACGCGCTCGTGGTGCCAGGCCGACGCCGCGCCTGGCTCCCGCTGCTCGCCGCCTGGCTGGCCGCGCTCGCCGCAGCGGCCCCCGTGCTGTACCTGGGCTGGCGCGAGCGCGCGCAGATCGCGTGGATCGGCCCCAAGAACGCATTCACGCCCTGGACGGTGCTCGCCGAGCCGAGCGGCGAGACGTCGTGGGCGTACAGCTTCGCGGTGTGGGTCCTGCTCGCAGCGGGCGCCTTCCGCTGGCGTCACGCCCTGCGGCGCGTCTGTCCGGAATGGCTGCTGCTGGCCGGCTGCTGGGTCGTCGTGCCCTTCACCCTCACGATCGCGGTCAGTCTGGTCGGCGATCCCGTCTTCACGAGCCGATATCTCACCTTCGCGATGCCGGGACTCGCCATGGCGGTCGCCGCGGCGCTCGCCGCGCTCGGGGCTCGCCGTCTGGTCGCCGGCGCCACGATCACCCTCTTGGCCGTCTCGGTTCCGGCGTACATCGGGCAGCGTCAGCCATTCGCGAAGCCGCGCGAGAGCGATCTGCGCCTTGTGGCCGAGACCGTTCGAGACCACGCGCGCCCGGGTGACGCGATCCTGTTTGCACCGGGCCTCGCTCGCGAATCGCTCTACGCCTACCCGCAGGACTACGACGGCCTCGTCGATGTCGCGCTACAGGCACGCTTCCCCGTCTCCGGCAGATTCCAGGACACGACGGTGCCGCTTTCCGAGCGGAGCCTGCAACTCGCGGGAATCCGCTCGCTCGTGCTGGTGATGCCTGGCCACCGCGGCTGCGAGCGGCAGAAAGACGCTGCCAGCCTGCTCGGGCACGGCTTCGCCGAGTCGGGCCGCTTCCCGACCCATAACGAGACCGTCTGCCGCTTCACGCGCACCGACAACGCGTCATGACCCGCCTGTGAACGTCACACGTCCGGAACACGGCGTGGCTACCATCGTCGGCATGCGCGCCCACGGCTCCCCCCTCGTCATCGGCCATCGGGGCGCGTGCGGCTACCGACCGGAGCACACTAGACAGGCCTACGAGCTCGCGTTCCAGCTCGGCGCCGACTTCGTCGAGCCCGACATCGTGGCGACGAAAGACGGTGTGCTGGTGCTGCGGCATGAGAACGAGATCTCCGGCACGACGGATGTCGCGAGCCGGTCAGAATTCGCGAACAAGCGCACCACGAAAGAGGTGGACGGCGTTCCCGTGACGGGCTGGTTCACCGAGGACTTCACGTGGGCCGAGCTCTCGACCCTGCGTTGCCGCGAACGGCTCGGGGCGTTCAGGCAGGCGAGCGCGAGCTTCGACGGGCAGTACCCGATCATGCGGCTGACGCATCTCTTCGACCTGGTCGACCACCTCGCCGAGACGACCGATCGCGAGCTCGGCGTCGTCGCCGAGATCAAGCACGCGACGTACTTCGAGTCGATCGGGCTGCCGCTCGATGAGCTGTTCGCCGACGAGCTTCAGCAGCTCGGCTGGCAGGACGAGCCGAACCGGCTCGTCATCGAGTCGTTCGAGAAGGGGGTGCTGCGCAAGGTGCGCGAGCGCGGCATCCGCGGCACTCGCATCTATCTGATCGAGCACGAAGGTGCGGCCTTCGACCTGGTCGCTCGCGACGGGGAGGACGCGGTGAGCTACGCCGACGAGATCGGCGAGGTCGGCATGTACGGCCTCGCGACGCGGCAGGGACTCGATGCGATCGACGGCATCAGCGTCGACAAGAGCCTGCTGCTCGACGCCTCGGCCGAGAGCGGCACGACCGATCTCGTCGACCGCGCGCATGCGGTGGGGCTCGCCGTGTTCACCTGGACCCTGCGGCCCGAGAACAAGTTCCTCACCACGCCGTTCCGCACTGAGGGCGAGAAGGGTTCGTTCGGGCACTGGCAGAACGAGTTCCGCACCATCATGTCCTCCGGTGTCGACGGCGTGTTCGCCGACCACCCCGACCTGGCCCTCGTCGTCCGCGACGCCGTCGCCTCGCAGTAGACGGATGGTTCTTCCCGACGCCCCCTGTTGTGAGTAATCTGTGGCGCACCACTTCCAGAGCAGAAAGGGGCGCCAATGGGATTGCTTGATGACGCAGTCGACAAAGCCAAGGGCTTCCTCGGAACCGACCAGGGCGAGCAGGTGAGCGACAACGTCCTCGACGGTGCCGCTGACAAAGCGAGCGACCTCACGGGCGGCAAGTTCGAAGACCAGATCAAGCAGGGTCAGCAGGCAGCTGACAACGCGATCGGCAACTAGCAGTCGACAGAAGTAGGCCGGCGCCCCTTTCCATCGGGAAGGGGCGCCCGTCTGTGTCGGTGCGGCAATTTAGACTTGAGCGGCAATGACAGACGCTGGATTTTCAAGGGGCACTGGCCTGCCCATCGTGGTCGACGGCGATGCAGGCCCCTGCGGGGGCGACGACGAGAGCCTGCTCGCGGGCCTCAACCCGCAGCAGCGCGAGGCGGTCACCTACCGCGGCCCGGCGCTGCTCATCGTCGCGGGCGCGGGGTCTGGCAAGACCCGCGTGCTCACCCACCGCATCGCTGGGCTGATCGGCAGTCGCGAGGCGTGGCCGAGCCAGATCCTCGCGATCACCTTCACGAACAAGGCCGCGAGCGAGATGCGCGAGCGCGTCGAGGGGCTCTTGGGGCAGGCGTCCGAGGGCATGTGGATCTCGACGTTCCACTCGGCCTGCGTGCGCATCCTGCGCCGCGAGGCCAAGCAGTTCGGCTTCACCGAGAACTTCACGATCTACGACTCCGGCGACTCGCGCGCACTGCTCAAGCGCATCATCAAGGAGAGCGAGGCCGACACCTTCGGCTTCACGCCAGCGAGCGCCTCGGCGAAGATCTCGAAGCTCAAGAACGAGCTCGAGGACTACGAGTCCTACGCGCGCAGTGCCAACCGCGACGACCCGGCCGAGCAGGTCTTCCTGCAGATCTTCCGCGAGTACTCGCGGGCGCTGCGGGCCGCGAACGCCTTCGACTTCGACGACCTCATCGCGCAGACGGTGTATCTGTTCCGCGCGTTCCCGCGCGTCGCCGCGAACTACCAGCGCCGCTTCCGGCACATCCTGGTCGACGAGTACCAGGACACGAATCACGCGCAGTACTCACTCATCCGCGAGCTGACGAAGCCGGTTCCGCCGCACCTCGTGGCCGAGCTGAAGATCGACGGGCTGTACGTCGACGGTCTGACGGATGCCGCAGGCGAGATCCCCGGCGCATCGCTCACCGTCGTCGGCGACTCCGACCAGTCGATCTACGCGTTCCGCGGCGCCGACATCCGCAACATCACCGAGTTCGAGAACGACTACCCGGGCGCGCGGGTCGTGCTGCTCGAGCAGAACTACCGCTCGACGCAGAACATCCTGTCTGCGGCCAACTCGGTCATCTCGAACAACTTCGACCGCAAGGCGAAGAACCTGTGGACCGATTCGGGCGACGGCGAGAAGATCGTCGGCTACACCGGCTATTCGGGGCACGACGAGGCGCAGTTCGTCGCCGACGAGATCGACGCGCTGCGTCGCGCCGGTGTGCCCTACAACAGCATGGCGGTCTTCTATCGCACCAACTCGCAGACGCGTGCACTTGAGGAGATCTTCATCCGCTCCGCCGTGCCATATCGCATCATGGGCGGCACGAAGTTCTACGAGCGGGCCGAGATCAAAGACGCCATGGCCTACCTGATCACGGTGGCGAACCCGGCAGACGAGCTCGCGGTGCGCCGCATCCTCAACACGCCGAAGCGCGGCATCGGGCCGGCGACCGAGACGCAGCTGCGGGCGTTCGCCGACGACAACAACATCACGTTCCGAGACGCGCTGCGCTCGGCATCCGATCTCGGCCTCGGTCCCAAGGTGACCGCCGCCATCACGCGGCTGTCCGAGCTGATCGACGAGTCGGCCGCGATGACCGACCCGGAGAACCCTGCCGGCGTGAAGCCGGTCTCCGACATCCTCACGCACCTGCTCGCGGGCTCCGGCCTGCTCGACGCTCTGCGCAACTCACGCGACCCACAGGACGAGGCGCGCGCCGAGAACGTCGAAGAGCTCGTCGCCGTGACGAAGGAGTTCGCGCGGAACAACCCGGGCGGAACGCTCACCGACTTCCTCACCGAGGTGTCGCTGGTCGCGGCCGCCGACGAGCTCGACGACTCGACCGGCACGGTGTCGCTCATGACGCTGCACACGGCGAAGGGCCTCGAGTTCGACGCCGTGTTCCTGACCGGCGTCGAAGAGGACCTGATCCCGCACCGTATGTCGGCGAACGAGCCGGGCGGTCTGGCGGAGGAGCGACGGCTGTTCTACGTCGGCATCACCCGCGCCCGCAAGCGCCTGTACCTGTCGCTCGCGATGACGCGCGCGCAGTTCGGCGACGTGAACGTGGCGATGCCGAGCCGGTATCTGCAGGAGATCCCGGGGGAGCTGATCGACTGGCGGCGCTCGCCGGGGGCCGCGAACGGGCGCGACGGCACCATGTCGCGGGCGCTCAACGCGAAGCGGCCCGGGTTCGGGTCTGACCGGGCCATCGCGACCGCGGCCGGGCTGTCGAAGCCGAAGACCGAGTGGGCCAACAAGGTCACGGCTCAGGTGCGCGACAACAGTGGGCTCGAGCTGCTGCCGGGCGACCGGGTGAAGCACGTCGACTTCGGTGAGGGCCGCGTGCAGGAGGTCACCGGCGAGGGCGCCAAGCGCATCGCGCACGTGCAGTTCGACAGCGCCGGCTTCAAGAAGCTGCTGATCAAGATCGCCCCGATCGAGAAGCTGTAGCACAGTCAAGTCACGGCGCGATGTCGAGCACACGGGTGACGTCGGAGCGCCCGGTGAGTGCGGCGGCCATCACTTCATGGTGCTTCTTGTCGATGTCGGCATCGGATGCTGCGCCCACGGCGCGCACGCGCTCGAAGTCGTCAGCCTCCATCGCATAGATCAGGTAGCTGCCGTCCCCGGTGCGGAGGACCGCCGCGGTCTCATGGCGCACCCCTTCGGCGACGAGCGTCTCGATGGCTTCGTCGCGGCGTGGCCCGTCGACCTCGGCGAGCCAGTCGATCACCGTCTGGACCTGGTCGTCGTGGAGTCGGCGAATGGTGAGGTTGATCACCGGGCCAGGCTAGGGGACGTGGGCCGATCGGGCGCAGATGAGTCGATCGGGCATAGGGATGCTTGAGGCGAGAGTGCCCGAGCGACGCACGTGCGCCCGATCCGCACGCGTAGCGCGCGAGGCGCTATTCCACGACCTGATTGTTCGCTCGGCGGACCCGGTGCGGGGGCTTGCCGCCGAGGTAGGACGCGGCAGGGTCGACGAGGAAGCCGTTCGACAGGGCCTCGCGGCCGACGAGCATGCGGAAGCCCATGGCGTCGCGGCGGGTGAGCGTCACCTCGATGGGGATTGTGCGGTCAAGCATCCGCAATTCGATCAGCACCACCGCGCGGGTCTGGATGTGCCCGGTCGAACTGCGCACGCGCCTGCGGTCGTGCACTGGCAGCTCGACCTTCACGCCGTCGCGTGCGCTGTACTGATAGGGGTGCACCTCGAACCGCACCCAGCGCGCGCCGTCGCGCGTGAACTCGCGCAGGCCGAACGCGTGCAGCGACGACGTCTGCGCGCCGGTGTCGATCTTCGCCTTGATCCACGGGACCTCGAGGCCCGGCAATCCGACCCATTCGCGCCACCCGACCAGGCTGGGTGGTGTTGGATGTCGGGGGGCCATGTCGCCAGTCAAACAGGAACTAGAGCCAAACAGGAACCACAGTGAAGATCGCGATCTTGTCGCGCGCGCCGCGCAGCTACAGCACCCAGCGGCTGAGGGCCGCAGCCGCCGACCGCGGCCACGAGCCGAAGGTGCTGAACACGCTGCGGTTCGCGATCGACCTGTCCGCTGAGCAGCCCGACCTGCTCTACCGGGGCCGCCAGTTGTCGGACTACGACGCCGTGATCCCGCGTATCGGCAACTCGATCACCTACTACGGCACGGCGGTCGTGCGGCAGTTCGAGCAGATGGACGTCTACACGCCGAACACCGCCAACGGCATCAGCAACTCGCGCGACAAGCTGCGCGCGAATCAGATCCTGTCTCGGCATGGCATCGCGATGCCGCCCACCGCGTTCGTGCGGAACCGCGCCGATGTGGTGCCCGCCATCGAGCGGGTCGGCGGGGCGCCGGTCGTGCTCAAGCTGATCGAGGGCACGCAGGGGATCGGCGTGATCCTCGCGCCCGAGCTCAAGGTGGCGGAGGCGATCATCGAGACGCTGCAGTCGGCCAGGCAGAACGTGCTGATCCAGCGGTTCATCCGCGAGTCGCGCGGCCGCGACATCCGCGCCCTCGTCGTCGGCGACCGCGTGGTCGCCGCGATGCGGCGCAGCGCGAGCGGCACAGAGTTCCGGTCGAACGTGCACCGCGGCGGCAGCGTCGAGAAGGTCGAGCTCGACGACGAGTACACCCGCATGGCGGTGCGCGCCGCGCAGATCATGGGGCTGCGGGTCGCCGGCGTCGACATGCTCGAGAGCGACGACGGGCCGCTCGTGATGGAGGTCAACTCGTCGCCCGGCCTCGAGGGCATCGAGACGGCGACCAAGCTCGACGTCGCCGGTGCCATCATCGACTACATCGCGAACCAGGTCGCGTTCCCGCAGATCGACGTGCGCGAGCGGCTGTCTGTCTCGACCGGCTACGGCGTCGCCGAGCTCGTCGTGCACGGCGACGCCGACCTCGTCGGCAAGTCGATCGGCGAGTCGGGCCTGCGTGAACGTGACATCACGGTGCTCACGCTGCACCGCGGCGCCGGGGTCATTCCGAACCCGTCGTTCTCTCAGCGGCTGGAGGCAGAGGACCGGCTCTTGTGCTGGGGACGCGTCGAGGAGATGCGGTCGATGATCCCCGAGCGGCCGAAGCGGCGCCCGCGGGTGAAGAAGCTGCCGAAGAACCCGATTCCGACGGAGGAGTGACCGGGCGCAGGCATCCGCCCCGTCTCAATCAGGCAATCTCACCGCGGTAGAGTGGCCTGCGGAATTGTCTCGATGTCGAGAGAGATGGAACACAGTGGATCTGTACGAGTACCAGGCCCGAGACCTGTTCGAGAAGTACGACGTGCCCGTTCTGAAGGGCATCATCGCCGACACTCCCGACGAGGTGCGCGCCGCGTCGGAGACGCTGGGCGGCGTCACTGTCGTCAAGGCGCAGGTGAAGGTCGGCGGCCGCGGCAAGGCGGGCGGCGTGAAGGTCGCGAAGACCCCCGACGACGCCTTCGCCGCAGCGCAGTCGATCCTCGGCCTCGACATCAAGGGCCACGTCGTGAAGCGCGTCATGGTCGCAGAAGGCGCCGACATCACGCAGGAGTTCTACTTCTCGGTGCTGCTCGACCGGGCGAACCGCTCGTACCTGTCGCTCGCCTCGTACGAGGGCGGCATGGAGATCGAGCAGCTCGCCGAGGAGCGGCCAGAGGCGCTCGCACGCGTCGAGGTCGACCCGGCTGAGGGCCTGCCGCTCGAGAAGGCGCGCGAGATCGCGGTCGCCGCGAAGTTCCCCGCCGAGCTGATCGAGAAGGTCGCCCCGGTCTTCGTCAAGCTCTTCGACGTGTACAAGGGCGAGGACGCCACGCTGGTCGAGGTGAACCCGCTCGTGCTCACCGGTTCGGGCGACATCATCGCGCTCGACGGCAAGGTGTCGCTCGACGACAACGCGGCCTTCCGCCACCCCGATCACGAGGCTCTGGTGGATGCCGCCTCAGAGGACCCGCTCGAGGCGAAGGCCAAGGCCAATGACCTCAACTACGTCAAGCTCGACGGCGAGGTCGGCATCATCGGCAACGGCGCGGGGCTCGTGATGTCGACGCTCGACGTCGTCGCCTACGCCGGCGAGGCGCACGGTGGCGTGAAGCCCGCGAACTTCCTCGACATCGGCGGCGGCGCCTCGGCCGAGGTCATGGCCGCCGGCCTCGACGTGATCCTCGGCGACCCGCAGGTCAAGAGCGTGTTCGTCAACGTCTTCGGCGGCATCACCTCGTGCGTCGCCGTCGCGAACGGCATCGTCGCCGCCCTCGGCATCCTCGGCGACGCGGCGACCAAGCCGCTCGTCGTGCGCCTCGACGGCAACCAGGTGGAAGAGGGCCGCGCGATCCTCACCGCGGCCGCGCACCCGCTTGTGACGCTTGCGACCACGATGGACGACGGCGCCGACAAGGCCGCCGAGCTGGCCGCCGCCTGAACCCCGCCGACCCCGCCTGATCGAAATCAAGGACTGAGTAAACATGTCGATCTTCCTCAACAAGGACTCCAAGGTCATCGTCCAGGGCATCACCGGCGGCGAGGGCACCAAGCACACCGCCCTCATGCTGAAGGCCGGCACCCAGGTCGTCGGCGGCGTGAACGCCCGCAAGGCCGGCACCACGGTGTCGCACACCGCCGCAGACGGCTCGACCGTCGAACTGCCCGTGTTCGCCACGGTCGCCGAGGCCATCGAGAAGACGGGCGCCGACGTGTCGATCGCGTTCGTGCCGCCGGCCTTCGCGAAGGGCGCGATCGTCGAGGCCATCGACGCCGAGATCCCGCTGCTGGTCGTCATCACCGAGGGCATCCCCGTCGGCGACTCGGCCGAGGCGTGGGCGCACGCCAAGGCGAAGGGCGGCAAGACCCGCATCATCGGCCCGAACTGCCCCGGCATCATCACGCCGGGCGAGTCGCTCGTCGGCATCACGCCGGCGAACATCACGGGCAAGGGCCCCATCGGGCTCGTCTCGAAGTCGGGCACCCTGACCTACCAGATGATGTTCGAGCTGCGCGACCTCGGCTTCTCGACCGCCATCGGCATCGGCGGCGACCCCGTCATCGGCACGACGCACATCGACGCTCTCGCCGCGTTCGAGGCGGACCCCGAGACGAAGGCGATCGTAATGATCGGCGAGATCGGCGGCGACGCTGAGGAGCGCGCGGCCGCCTTCATCAAGGAGAACGTGACGAAGCCGGTCGTCGGCTACGTCGCCGGCTTCACCGCGCCGGAGGGCAAGACGATGGGCCACGCGGGCGCCATCGTCTCGGGGTCCGCAGGCACCGCGCAGGCCAAGAAGGAAGCCCTCGAAGCTGCCGGCGTGAAGGTCGGCAAGACCCCGAGCGAGACCGCGCAGCTGCTGCGAGACGTCTACGCCGCGCTGAGCGACTAGGCGCGTCGCGCACAACGCGGCAAAGCTCACGCAGGGCTCACGTTTTTTCGAAGAACGTGAGCCCTACGGCGTTTTGACCGCGACGGCGACCGGATGCCGCGACTGCTTGTTCCGGCATCCGCTCGCCTGGCGTAGCGTGCCGGCCATGGCAAAGGTCACCCCATTCATCTGGTTCCCAGAGGGCGCAAAGGAAGCGGCCGAGTACTACGTCAGCCTGTTCGACGACGGGCGAATCCTCTGGGTGCAGAACTTCCCGACATCGGGCGCGATGGACCCGGTTGTCTACACCCTCGCCTTCGAGCTCGGCGGCACCGAGTACTACGCGATCAACGGCGGCCCTGCGTTCAAGCCGACCATGGCCTATTCGATGTTCATCGAGGTCGACACGCAGGCCGAGATCGACCGGCTGTGGGACGCGCTGCTGAAAGACGGCGGCGAGCCCAGCCAGTGCGGCTGGCTGACCGACCGATGGGGCCTCAGCTGGCAGGTCGTGCCCACGCAGCTCTGGGAGTTCTACGCGAGCGACGACCCCGAGGCCGTCAATCGCACGGTCGCCGCGATGCTCACCATGGGCAAGCTCGACCTTCCCGCACTTCAAGCGGCGTTCGACGGCTGACGGTCTGCGCAGGCCCGGCGAGGCATCCGTGCCCCCGCGGCCCGCGCCGTTACCGTGGCCCCATGACCCGAGCAGTCGTCGCGTTCCTGGCCGCCTTCGAGGCGGTGATCACGGCGGCGATCGGACTCGGGGTCGCGCTCGCACCGCTCACCCTGGTGTGGGCGGTGCAGTACCACATGGCCACGAGCTGGGCGGTTTTCTGGCGCGCTGCGGCGGATGCCTGGCTGCTCGGCCTCGGCGTCGACGCCCACGTCGATCTGGACCGTCTGACGGCGCTCGGCCTCGGCCTGCCAGGCGCGGTGCCGCCGTTCACGGTCACCATCGCGGGCCTCGGCGTCGCACTCTTCACCGTGGTGATGGGCGCCCGCATCGGCCGCCGCGCGGCCGAGACGCCATTCGTGCTGAGCGGCGCGATCTCGGCGATCGCAACCTTTGCGCTTGCGGCGTGGGCGGTCGCGCTCACCGCCCAGGCGGATGTCTTCGGCCCGGTCGTCTCGCAGGCAGCCCCCGTGGCCGGCGCGACCTTCGCCGCCGGGATCGTGCTCGGCGTCGGCATCGACTGGGCCGGCAACCGCGACCATGTTCCGGCGGCCCTCGCCCACGCATTCGGTGCTGAGGTGCGCGCCGTCGTCGGAGCGTCGCTGCGTGCAGCGACCGGGGCGGTGGCGCTGCTGGTCGCGGCATCCGCCCTGTTCGTCGCCCTGCTGCTCTTCGCTCATTTCGGCAGGGCCGTGTCGCTCTATGAGGCGCTCCAGACCGGCTACCTCGGCGGCGCGACGCTCACCATCGCGCAGCTCGCCTTCCTTCCGAACGCCGTGTTCTGGGCGATGTCGTGGCTGATCGGGCCCGGTTTCGCACTCGGCGGTGGGGCGGCGGTCGCCCCCGGCTCCGGCCTCGCGGCACGCCTGCCCGGCGTGCCGCTGCTCGCGATCGTCCCGTCGCACTCGCCGTCCGCGGCGTTCGTCGCCGTCGTGATTCCGGTGCTGTGCGGGGCGGCGAGCGGATTCCTCACCCACCGCCTCCTGAAGCGGTCGACGCCCCCGTTCGACACCCCGCTCGACCTCGTGCTGGTCGCCGTCGGCACCGCGGTGTTCGGGGGAGCGCTGCTCGCGCTGCTCGCGTGGTGGTCGGGCGGGACCCTCGCGCCAGGGGTGCTGGCGCACCTCGGCCCGAGCGCCTGGCAGACCGGGGTGTTCGGCGCCCTCGAACTCGGGGTCGGAATGGCGTTCGGCCTCGCGGCCGGCCACCTGCGCGGCCAGGCGATGGACTGGACCCCGCTGGCTCGCGACCGCTCGGTCGTCGAGAAAAGGCCCACACCAGAGCCGGACTTCGCGGCAACGCGCGACTGACCGCCGCTCGCCCGCAGGCGAAGGTGCCAAACGCACGTTCGTGGGCCGTTGAGCGTGCTTTTCGCACCCGCGGAACCCGCCCACCCCGGCCCGGTAGGCTGAGGGCGTGCTCTCGGTCGTTGTGCTCATCTCCGGGGGCGGGTCCAATCTGCGTGCGCTGCTCGAGGCAGCCGCAGACGCCGAGTACCCGGCCCGCGTCGTCGCTGTCGGAACCGACCGCCCGGAGGCAGAGGGCCTTACCCACGCCGAGGACTTCGGCGTCCCCACCTTCGAGGTCGCGCTGTCGAGCTTCGAGACCCGCGACGCGTGGGGCGACGCCCTGCTCGAGCAGATCCGGCAGTGGAATCCCGACCTCGTCGTGCTCTCCGGTTTCATGCGCCTGCTGCCCGCGCATGTCGTCGATGCGCTCGCGCCGCACCTGATCAACACGCACCCGGCCTACCTGCCCGAGTTCCCGGGGGCGCACGGCGTGCGCGACGCGCTCGCCGCGGGCGCCACGCAGACCGGTGCGAGCCTCATCGTGGTCGACAACGGCGTCGACAGCGGCCCGATCATCGCCCGCGAGCGCATCGCCATCGTGCCGGGCGACACCGAGACCTCGCTGCACGAGCGCATCAAGCCCGTCGAGCGCCGCCTGCTGATCCAGGCGGTCCTCGACATCGCGAACGGAAACCTCGATCTGAAGGAGCTCTCGAAAGCATGAGCGCCCACGCCGCCGACCCCAGCCTGTACCGCGAGCGCGACATCGTCCCCGTGCGCCGCGCCCTGATCTCGCTCTCCGACAAGACCGACCTCGACCTGCTGGCGCGCGCCCTGGCGGACGCGGGGGTCGAGATCGTGTCGACGGGGTCGACGGCGGCAAGCATCCGCTCGCTCGGCATCGAGGTGACCGACGTCGCCGCCATCACGGGCTTCCCCGAGTCCCTCGGCGGGCGCGTCAAGACCCTGCATCCTGCCGTGCACGCCGGCCTGCTCGCCGACCTTCGCCTCGAAGACCACGAGCAGCAGCTCGCCGAGCTCGGCATCACGCCGTTCGAGCTCGTCGTCGTGAACCTGTACCCCTTCAAAGAGACCGTCGCGAGCGGTGCACAGGGC
Organism: Gryllotalpicola protaetiae; assembly: GCF_003627055.1. Lineage (NCBI taxonomy): Bacteria > Bacillati > Actinomycetota > Actinomycetes > Micrococcales > Microbacteriaceae > Gryllotalpicola > Gryllotalpicola protaetiae. Next base: position 962,688 of record NZ_CP032624.1, on the reverse strand, counting down.
AACGATGTCGTCGAGCAGATCGACATCGGCGGGCCCGCGATGGTGCGCGCGAGCGCCAAGAACTACGCCAACGTCGCGATCGTCGTCTCGCCGGCGTCGTACCCCGAGGTGATCGCGGCGGTGCAGGCAGGCGGAACGAGCCTCGCGCTGCGCGGCGACCTCGCGACCAAGGCGTTCCAGCACACGGCCGACTACGACAGGGCGGTGAGCGCCTGGTTCGCGCAGAACGTCGAGACCGGTGCGCGGGCGGATGCTTCGACGCACGCCTCTGCGTCCGGCACCGACTTCGCGGCATCCGTCACCGTCACCGGTGAGTTGCAGCACACGCTGCGCTACGGCGAGAACGCGCACCAGGCCGCCGCCATCTACACGGATTCCGCGCGCGGCCCGCTGCAGTCGGGCTCGGGTATCGCGCAGGCCGAGCAGCTCGGCGGCAAGGAGATGTCGTACAACAACTACACCGACGCCGACGCCGCCCTGCGCGCCGCCTACGACTTCGACGAGCCGGCTGTCGCGATCATCAAGCACGCGAACCCGTGCGGCATCGCGTCCGACGCCGACATCGCCGAGGCACACCGCAAGGCGCACGCCTGCGACCCGGTGAGCGCCTACGGCGGCGTCATCGCGGCGAACCGCACGGTCACGCTCGCGCTGGCCGAGACGGTGAAGGGCATCTTCACCGAGGTGATCATCGCGCCCGACTACGAGCCGGCAGCGCTCGAGCTGCTGCAGAGCAAGAAGAATCTGCGCATCCTGCGGCTGCCCGCCGACTACCGGCGTGCGGAATACGAGTTCAAGCAGATCTCGGGCGGTGTGCTGGTGCAGCAGGCGGATGCCTTCCCTGCCGGCTCCATCTCGAGCACCTGGCAGCTCGTGGCGGGCGACGCCGCCGACGCCGCGACGCTGGCCGACCTCGAGTTCGCGTGGCGCGCGTGCCGCGCCGTGAAGTCGAACGCGATCCTGCTGGCTTCGGGCGGGGCATCCGTGGGGGTCGGCATGGGCCAGGTGAACCGCGTGGACTCCTGCCACCTCGCCGTCGAGCGAGCCAACTCGCTCGCCGAGGGCGAGGAGCGCGCCCGCGGCTCCGTCGCGGCCTCCGACGCGTTCTTCCCGTTCGCCGACGGCCCCGAGATCCTGATCTCGGCCGGTGTCACCGCGATCGTGCAGCCGGGCGGATCGATCCGCGACGAAGAGGTCATCGCGGTGGCGAAGGCCGCCGGCGTCACGATGTACTTCACCGGCGAGCGCCACTTCTTCCACTGAGAGACAGCACATGATCACCCCCTGGAGCCGCCGGCTCACCGCCTCGTTCTTCGCCGCCCTCGCGACCGCCCTGGTGGCCTACGCGGTGACGGTGCTCGCGTTCTTCCTCGTCGACTCGGCGAGCTCGTTGAGCCTGCAGACCCTGCTGCCGCTGACGGAGAACTTCGCGCTGCCCGCGCTCGTCCTGCTCATCGTCGCCTTCATCGCGGGGCTCATCGACGCGTTCGCGAGCTGGTGGGGTGCGCTGATCACCGGACTCGTGGGCGGCCTGCTCGGCGCGGCGACCGGCGGCCTCTCGGTGGCCCGCGGCGACGTGGTGCAGATCCTCGACCAGGTGGTCGCGTTCTACTTCCTGTTCATCGTCGCCGCGACGGTCACGAGCGCCCTGCTGGGCCGCCGCGTCTGGCGTACCTGGGTCGCGCGGCCCGCGACCCGCGGCCGCGTCGCCTTCGTGCGCATCCCGTCGGCGAAGCTCGCCGAGGGCATTGTGACCAACCAGCCGCGCGTGCTGGTCGACGCAGAGGCGGCCGACAAGCAGTGGGATGACTACGTGTCGGCGCTGACCGGCGCCGGCTGGCAGATCGTCGAGATCGCGGCAGCCGACGACCAGCCCGACGCGGTGTTCGTCGAGGACGCGGCCGTGGTGCTCTCACCGTCGATCGCGGTGCTCACCCGGCCGGGCGCCGAGGGGCGCCGCGTCGAGGTCGCCGCGGTCGGCGACCGCCTGCGTGAGAACGGCTTCACGCTCTACGAGCTCGAGGCGCCGGGCACGCTCGACGGCGGCGACGTGCTCGTGGTGGGAGAGACGGTGTACGTCGGGCGCAGCGGGCGAACGGATGCCGACGGCATCCGCCAGCTGCGCGAGGTCGTCGCCATGGCCGGGCTCGACCTGACCGTCGTCGCCGTGCCGGTGCCGTCGGCTCTGCACCTCAAGACCATCGCCACTGCGCTGCCCGACGGCACCGTGCTCGTGTCGGGCGAGCTCGAGCCCGGGGTGTTCGAGCGCGCGCTGCGTGTCCCGGCGGGCGAGAGCGCCAACGTCGTGCCGCTCGACGAGCGCACCGTGCTCGTGCCCGCTTCCGCCCCCGGAACAGCGGGGCTCGTGGCGGACCTCGGCTACACCGTGGTGAAGATCGACCTCTCGGAATTCGAGAAGCTCGAGGGCTCGGCGACGTGTCTCTCGATCCGCAGCTGACCTCTTTGTCATGAGTTCTGTCGCGTTTGCTCGTGGCTGACTTGTACGCGTTTTCCTGACGGGGTTAGGCTGTGAGTTCGCTTCGCGTGTGCAGATCTGCTCTCGCAGGCATGTTACGGAACTCGCATCGCGCACATCCAGGAGGCCGGAATGTCTAACACCACGCTTGAGACGAAGTTCGTCGTCGCTGGTGTCGCCGGCGCCCTCGGAGTGTACGGCCACCGTGTGGTCGAGGGTCCCGCCGCCGGCATCCGTCGGCCGCACTAGCGAGCCGCGCCGCATTCGACTCGCGGCACCCGTCGCTTCACTGCGCCACGCGCGCGCCTTTCGCCCATCGACCATCGATCTCGGTGTCGGTGGTGTGCGGAATCATCGCTGACAACTCCCACGAAGAATTGCCTGGTTCATGTCTGCCCAAACGTCAGAGACCACTGACCGTCCTCTCGACACCACCCGCGAGAGCGGCGAAGGTCTGACCACCTTCGCCTCGATCTCGCGGCTGTACCCCTATCTGCGCCCAGCGCTGTCGCGCATCCTGCTCGGCATGATCGCGGCGCTGCTGGCCTCCGTCGTCTCGCTGGCGATCCCGCTCGTGCTGCAGCGACTCGTCGACGGCACGCTGCTGCACCCGGGCGGCGACCGCTATGAGGTGGTGGGCGCCGCTGCCGCGATCCTCGGCCTCGGCATCGCAGAGGCGGTGCTGATCTCGCTGCGCCGCTGGTTCGTGCTCACCCCGGGAACCAAGGTCGAGGCGACCCTGCGCAACGGGCTCTACGCCAAGCTGCAGAACCTGCCCGTCGTGTTCCACGACCGCTGGCCGAGCGGCCAGCTGCTGTCGCGTGCCGTCAGCGACCTCAACCTGATCCGTCGCTGGCTGTCGTTCGGGCTCGTGCTGTTCGTCGTCAACATCGTGACGATCGTGGTCGGGTTCGGGGTGCTGTTCTACTACCACTGGCTGCTCGCGCTGGTCATGGTCGTGCTGTCGATCCCGCTGTGGGTCGCCGGCTTCTTCTTCGAACGCAAGTACCACGTCGTGGCGCGCCGCTCGCAGGACCAGCAGGGCGACCTGGCGACCGCCGTCGAGGAGTCGGTGCACGGCATCCGCGTGCTCAAGGCGTTCGGCCGCGGCAGCCACGCGCTCAAGGGCTTCCGTGCGCAGGCCGAAGAGCTGCGCGGCACCGAGCTCGAGAAGGCACGCGCCGTCGCCGGCCTGTGGCTGTGGCTCCTGATGGTGCCCGACGTCGCGTTCGCGGTCTGCCTCGGCCTCGGCGTGTGGCTGGTCTCGCAGGACCAGCTGACCGTCGGCCAGCTGCTCGCCTTCTTCGCGACCGCCACCGTCCTGCGGTTCCCCATCGAATCGATCGGATTCCTGCTGTCGATGACCTTCGACACGCGCACCGCGGTCGACCGGTTCTTCGACGTCATGTCGACGCCGAACGCGATCGACGACCCCGAGACGCCGGTGCACGTCGAGCGCCCGCGTGGCGAGCTCGTGTTCGACGACGTGCACTTCCGCTACGAGGACTCGCCCGAGCGGTTCCCCGACCTGGTCGACGGCATCGACCTGACGCTGCGGCCGGGTGAGACCATGGCGCTCGTGGGCCTCACGGGGTCGGGGAAGTCGACTCTCACCTCGCTCGTGCCCCGGCTGTACGACGTGACCGGCGGCGCGATCCGGCTCGACGGCGTCGACATCCGCGACCTGACGCTCGAAGAGCTGAGAGCACGCGTTGCGATGGCGTTCGAAGACGCGACCCTGTTCTCGGCGTCGGTGCGCGACAACGTGCTGCTCGGGCGCCCGGAGCTGTCCGGCGACGACCCCGCGACGAAGAAGGCGGCAGAGGCGCAGCTCGCCGAGGCGCTCGAGGTGGCGCAGGCGGCGTTCGCGTACGACCTGCCGGAGGGCGTCGACACGAAGGTCGGTGAAGAGGGCCTCTCGCTCTCCGGCGGCCAGCGGCAACGGCTCGCGCTCGCGCGCGCCGTCGCGGCGAAGCCGAGTGTGCTCGTGCTCGACGACCCGCTGTCGGCGCTCGACGTCGACACCGAGGCCCGGGTCACCGAGCGGCTGCACGCCGTGCTCGAGGGGACCACCGCGCTCATCGTGGCGCACCGCCCCTCGACCGTGACACTCGCAGACCGCGTCGCACTTCTGCAGGACGGGCGGGTGGCCGACGTCGGCACCCACAGCGAACTGCTCGCCCGCAACGAGCACTACCGGTTCGTCATCTCCTCCTTGGAAGAGGAATCGGGGAATCGCTCAGGCCTGGAGTCAGAGGAGGTGGACGCGTGAGCGCCACAGCAGTCGTCGGCGTCGCCGGCGAAGACCGCAGCGATCTCTCGAAGGAGGAGTCGCGACGCATCCGGCAGCGCTCGCTGCGCCTGCTCGGCTCGCTGATCACGCCGATGAAGCGGCGGGTCATCGTGACCCTCGTCGTCGTCGTGATCTCGACGATCCTGCAGGTGGCCGGCCCCGCGCTGATCGGCATCGGCGTCGACCAGGGCCTGGCCGCGCTGCGCTCCGGCGAGTGGATGCCGCTCGGCGTCACCGCACTCACCTACCTCGTGACGGGTGTCGGCGGCGCGCTGTCGATCAGCTGGTACACGGTGTCGTCGGCGCAGATCAGCCAGGCGATCCTGATCGAGCTGCGCACGCGCACCTTCCTGCACACGCAGCGGCTGAGTCTCGAGTTCCACGAGTCGTACACGTCCGGCCGCATCATCTCGCGGCAGACGAGCGACCTCGACTCGATCCGGGAGCTGCTCGACTCGGGCATCAACCAGCTGGTGCAAGGCGCGCTGTACTCCGGATTCATCGCGATCGCGATCTTCACGGTCGACTGGGTCTCAGGGGTCGTGCTGCTGTGTTCGCTCGTGCCGCTGTACTTCCTCATCCGGTGGTTCCAGAAGCGCTCGCAGAAGCTGTTCCGGATCCAGCGCGTGGCGTCGGCGAAGCTCATCGTGCACTTCGTCGAGACGATGACGGGCATCCGCGCCGTCAAGGCGTTCCGGAAGGAGAAGCGCAACGAGCGCGAGTTCGGCGGGCTGGTCGAGGACTACCGCAAGGTGAACGCCGACACGATCCAGCTGTTCGGCATCTTCGACCCGGGGCTCGTGATGATCGGCAACATCACGGTCGCGGTCGCGCTGCTGATCGGCGGATTCCGCGTGGCATCCGGCTCGCTCGCGATCGGGTCCCTGCTCGCCGTGCTGTTGTACGCGCGTCGCTTCTTCGACCCGATGGAGGAGATGGCGATGTTCTACAACTCCTACCAGTCGGCGGCGGCGGCGCTCGAGAAGATCTCGGGCGTGCTCGAAGAGCAGCCGAGCGTGCCGGAGCCGACGAGCCCGATCCGCCTCGACGGGGCGCACGGGCACGTGCGCTTCGACGAGGTGTCGTTCCACTACAAGCCCGGCCGAGACATCCTGCCGAAGTTCGACCTCGATATTCCGGCCGGGCAGACGATCGCTCTCGTCGGTTCGACCGGCGCCGGCAAGTCGACGCTCGCGAAGCTCGTGTCGCGCTTCTACGACCCGTCGTTCGGCGAGATCACCCTCGACGGGGTCGACCTGCGCGAGCTGTCGTCTGAAGACCTGCGGCGTGCGATCGTCATGGTCACGCAGGAGGCGTACCTGTTCTCCGGCTCGGTCGCCGACAACATCGCGCTCGGCAAGCCGGACGCGACGATCGGTGAGATCGAGCGTGCGGCGCGGGCCGTCGGCGCGCACGAGTTCATCGCGGCGCTTCCCGACGGCTACGACACCGACGTGAACAAGCGCGGCGGCCGCGTTTCGGCCGGGCAGCGGCAGCTGATCTCGTTCGCGCGGGCGTTCCTCGCGAACCCGGCCGTGCTGATCCTCGATGAGGCGACGTCGTCGCTCGACATCCCGAGCGAGCGGCTCGTACAGGAGGCGCTGCAGACCCTGCTCGCCGACCGCACCGCCGTCATCATCGCGCACCGCCTGTCGACGGTCGCGATCGCCGACCGCGTGCTCGTGATGGAGCACGGCCGCATCGTCGAAGACGGCGCCCCCGCCGAGCTCATCGGCGGAACGGGCCGCTTCGCCCAGTTGCACGCGGCCTGGCGCGACTCGCTGGTGTAGCGGCGCCCCCGGTCACTGAGGAGCGCGGCGAAGCCGTGCGTCTCGAAACGATCGGGACGCTAACGGCGCCAGGTCGCGTCGCGCATCGCGATGCGATAGCCCGAGGGGGAGTGGCGCAGGGGTGTGCCCTCCGCGCGATAGCTCGCGAGTGCCTCGTCCTCATGGCCGTCGGCGGGGCGGCCGTCGGAGTGCACGACCCGCCACCACGGCACCTCAGACCCGTAGTGCGCCATGACCTTCCCGACCTGGCGGGACGCGCGCGAGCCCAGCTCGGCAGCGATGCCGCCGTAGCTCATGACGAGGCCCGGCGGGATCTGCGCCACGATGTCGAGCACGGCTTCGGCGAAGGCATCCGCCTCGAATTGACCCGCGGCCTCGTACTCGCGCAGGCCGCGCCGATCATTGTCGGCGGCCCTGCTCACAGGGCGAGCTTGCCGATGGTGTCGCCGTAGTTGGTCTCGCCGACCGGCTCGAAGCCCGTGCGCAGGAAGAATGCCTCAGGCCCGTCCTCGCCGGGTTCCCAGATGACATAGAGAGCGTCGAGGCCGCGCTTGCGCGCCTCGTCGGCGAGCGCCTCGACGGCGAAGCGGCCGACGCCCTTGCCCTGATCGTCGGCGTCGACGTTGATGCGCCAGAGGATCGAGCGGAACTCCTCGCTCGGAGCCTGCGGGTCGAAGTCGGCCTGGATGAACGCGACCACGTCGTCCCCATCGACGATGACCCGCTGCCACGAGGTGGCCGGGTTGATGATCACGGCCGCGGCAGAGTACGAGACCGGGGTCACGTACTGCTCCTGGCCGGGCTTCAGGGAGAGCGCGTTGGCTGCGGCGATGTTGCTCGCGGACAGATCTTCCAGACGCAGGTCAGCCATGCAACTCACCATAACGGGAGGCATCCCCGGTGGATAGCATGCCTTTCACAGGCATCCGTCAAGTCCCCCATAAATATCTCGACGTCGAGATACCTGTATCGTGTTCTGAAGACCCCGCACGTTCGACCCCCGGGAGCCGCACGCATGTCCAAGATCATTTACACCCGCACTGATGAGGCGCCGCTGCTGGCGACCTACTCGCTGCTGCCGATCATCTCGGCGTACGCCGCGAAGGCGGGTGTGGAGTTCGAGTCGAGCGACATCTCGCTGGCCGGCCGCATCATCGCGCAGTTCCCCGAGCGGCTCACCGCAGAGCAGCGTGTGCCGGATGCGCTGAGCGAGCTCGGCGCGCTGACCAGCGATCCGGGCGCGAACATCATCAAGCTGCCGAACGTGTCGGCGTCGGTGCCGCAGCTGAAGGCGGCGGTCGCCGAGCTGCAGGCGCTGGGCTACGACATCCCCGACTACCCTGAGGCGCCCTCGACCGACGAGGAGCGCGACTTCGCCGCCCGCTTCGACAAGGTCAAGGGCTCGGCCGTGAACCCCGTGCTCCGTCAGGGCAACTCCGACCGCCGCGCGCCGGGAGCGGTGAAGGCGTATGCGAAGGCGCACCCGCACTCGATGGGCGCGTGGAGCGCGGATTCCAAGACCGACGTCGTGACCATGGGTCATGACGACTTCTTCTCGAACGAGAAGTCGGTGACGATCGCGGCTGACGACAGCATCCGCATCGAGCACGTCGCGGCAGACGGCGCCGTGACCGTGCTCAAGGGCGACTTCCCGGTTCTGGCCGGCGAGATCGTCGACGGTACCTTCCTCTCGGTGGCGAAGCTCGAGGCGTTCCTCGCCGACCAGATCGCGGCGGCGCAGGCATCCGGCGTGCTGTTCTCGGTGCACCTCAAGGCGACCATGATGAAGGTCTCCGACCCGATCATCTTCGGCCACGTCGTGAAGACGTTCTTCAAGCCGGTGTTCGAGAAGTACGGCGCCGACCTCGCGGCCGCCGGCCTCTCGGCGAATGACGGCCTCGGCGCTGTGCTCGCGGGGCTCGACAAGTTGCCGAACGGCGCCGAGATCCGCGCAGCGTTCGACGCGGGGCTGGCCGCGGGCCCGAAGCTCGCGATGGTGAACTCGGACAAGGGGATCACCAATCTGCACGTGCCGTCCGACGTCATCGTCGACGCGTCGATGCCCGCGATGATCCGCATCGGCGGCCACATGTGGGGCCCGGACGGCGCCGAGGCGGACACGCTCGCCGTCATCCCCGACTCGTCGTACGCCGGGGTCTACAAGACCGTCGTCGATGACTGCAAGGTGAACGGCAAGCTCGACCCGGCGACCATGGGCACCGTGCCGAACGTGGGCCTCATGGCGCAGGCCGCCGAGGAGTACGGCTCGCACAACAAGACCTTCGAGGTGCCGGCAGACGGCATCGTGCGCGTCGTGAACTCGGCGGGCGAGACGCTCATCGAGCACCAGGTCGAGGCCGGTGACATCTGGCGCGCCTGCCAGACGAAGGACGCCCCGATCACGAACTGGATCGAGCTGGCCGTGCAGCGTGCCCGCCTCTCGAACACCCCGGCGATCTTCTGGCTCGACGAGAGTCGCGCCCACGACGCCGAGCTGATCAAGAAGATCGACGCGTACCTGCCGAGCCTCGACACCGACGGGCTCGACCTCGCTGTTCTGGCCCCTGCCGCTGCGACTCAGAAGTCACTCGACCGCATCCGCAAGGGCGAGGACACCATCTCCGTCACGGGCAACGTGCTGCGCGACTACCTGACCGACCTGTTCCCGATCCTCGAGGTCGGCACCTCCGCGAAGATGCTCTCGATCGTTCCGCTCATGGCTGGCGGCGGCCTCTTCGAGACCGGCGCGGGCGGCTCGGCGCCGAAGCACGTGCAGCAGCTCGTCGAAGAGGACTACCTGCGCTGGGACTCGCTCGGCGAGTTCTTCGCCCTGGCGGCCTCGTTCGAGCACCTCGCGCAGACGACGGGCAACGCCAGGGCCCAGATCCTCGCGGACACGCTCGACCGAGCGACCGGAACATTCCTCAACGAGGACCGCTCGCCCGGCCGCAAGCTCGGCACAATCGACAACCGCGGCTCGCACTTCTACCTCGCCCTGTACTGGGCGCAGGAGCTCGCGCGTCAGTCGGAGGACGCCGACCTTGCCGCCGTCTTCGGGCCGCTCGCCGCGAAGCTGGCGGCCGATGAGCAGGAGATCGTGGCAGAGCTGCTTGCGGTGCAGGGCTCGCACGTCGACCTGGGCGGCTACTACCGCCCGGACGACGCGAAGGCCGAGGCCGTTATGCGCCCGAGCGCGACGCTGAACGCGGCGATCGACGGATTCTAGGCATCACGTGAGAGGGCCCCGAGCGGAAGCATCCGCTCGGGGCCCTCTCGTTGTGGAATCCGTCAGCCCTTGACAGCGCCCGCTGAGATGCCGGACACCAGATTGCGCTGGATGATCAGGAAGAACACCACGACGGGCAGCGAGAAGACGACGGATGCGGCCATCTGAGCCCCGTAGTCGGTGCTGCCGTTCGGGGTCGCGAACGAGGTGAGCCACAGCGGCAGGGTGTACATCGAGGAATCCGACATGAAGACGTACGCCGTCAGATAGTCGTTCCACGCCGAGATGAACGCGAAGATGCTCGACGCGATGATGCCGGGAGTGACGAGCGGGAACAGCACCGAGAACAGGATGCGCCATGAGCCGGCGCCGTCGATCGCCGCGGCCTCTTCGAGCTCGACCGGGATGGCGAGGAAGAACCCGCGCACGACCCAGACCGAGAACGGCAGCACGGATGCGACGTAGGCGAGGATCAGGCCGATATACGTCCCCGTCAGGTTGAGGCGGTTGAACACCAGGAACTGCGGGATGAGTAGGGCGGTCGCCGGCAGCATCTGCACCGCGAGGATCACGACGAGGATCAGCTTGCGGCCGCGGAAGCGGAATCGGGTGAGCGCGGCCGAGGCGAACATGCCGAGCACGATCGCGATGAGCACGGCCCCGAGCACCACGATGAGGCTGTTCTGCAGGTTCCGCAGGAAGGTCGACTGTGCGAGCGCCGCGACGAAGTTCGCTGCGTCGAGGTGGCTCGGCCAGAACTTCGGCGTCTCGCTCATGACCTCGTCGCGGGGCTTGAACGCGGTGTTCAGCATCCAGTAGACGGGGAAGATCCACACGAGCGCGAACACGATCGCGACGATGTTGGAGCCCCAGTTGACGCGACGCCGGCGGCGAACGGTGGTGGCCATCAGAACTCCTCGCCGCTCTTCAGCAGATTGCGGATGTAGATGCTCGTGATGCCGAGCAGCAGGATCGTTGTGATCACCGCGATGGCGGCGCCCGAACCGACGTCGGAGTTCACGAAGGCAGTGAGATACGACCACACCCCGAGCGTCGCGATCGGCTTCAGCACCTGCACGCCGGCCACCAGGATGATCTGGTTGATGACGTTGAAGTCCCAGATGATCGAGAGGATCGTCATCAGGCCGAGCGTCGGCCTGAGGAACGGCAGCGTGATGTTGAAGTAGACGCGCCATTCGCTGGCGCCGTCGATGCGGGCGGCCTCGATCAGCGACTGGTCGATCTGGGTCTGAGCTGCGAAGAGCGTGAGGGCGATGAACGGCACTGCCTGCCAGACGACGAGCAGCCAGATGATGACGAGCGCGCCCCAGAAGCTGTTGGTGAAGTCCTTCTGCGTGACGTTCCCGAAGACGTGGAGCTGAGTGATCAGCCAGGGGATCACGCCGTAGCCGGGCTGGAACAGCCACACCCAGACCTTCGACGTCGCGACGTTGGGCATCGCCCACGCGACGATGAGCACGATGGTGACGAGATAGCGCACGATGACGCCGGTCCGCAGCATCAGCTGCGAGACGCCCATACCGATGACGACGCTGCCCGCGACCATGGCCGCGGTGAACAGCACGGTGCGCACGAGCGCTTCCCAGAACGCTGCAGAGGAGAGGACCGCCGTGTACTGCTGGAACCCGACGAAGTTGTAGACGCCCGTGAACAGCGTGCGCTTGTCGTAGTCGGTGAACGATGTGAAGACCAGGAACCCGATGGGCACCAGGGTGAGCGCCACGATGACGAGACCGGCCGGCGTCAGCAGGATCGCCGGCACGTGCAGGTTCGCCGGAGCCTTTCGCCTCAGACCCGGGGCGGCGGGGCGAAGCCGCCGGGGAGTTGCCTCCCCGGCGGCGTTCACTACGGCGCGATCGCTCACTTGTTGAGGTCGGACTCGATCGAGGCGTCGGCGGCCTTGGCCGCGTCTTCGACGGACTTGGAACCCGAGGCGATGGACGAGAACAGCGTCTCCATCGTCTTGTCGCTCTCCACCGTCGACCAGTTCACGGCCGACGGGGTCGCGGTCGAGTTCTTGGCGGCGGTGAACGAGCCGATCTGCAGCGGCGTCAGGCTGGAGGACGCCGCGTCGACGGCCTCGGTGCTGATCGGGATGATGCCCGCGGCGGCGACCATCTTCTGGATGCTGGGCGATGCGGCGATCTTCGCCCAGGTCAGGGCGAGACCCTGGTTCTTCGACTTCGCGGGGATCGCCCAGTCGGAGCCGCCGAGGTCGACGGGCTGGGTGTCGCCCGACTTGCCCGGGAAGGCGAAGGTGCCGAGGTCGTCGGCGGTCAGCTGCTTGTTGTCGGTCGTGATCGACCCGGTCTCCCAGCCGTTGCCCTCGATCGTCGCGGCGTGGCCGTCGGCGAAGTACTGGTCCTGGTCGGGCTTGTCGGTGTTGAGCGTCTGCGACGCCTGGGTCGAGTAGGTGTTCTGGAACGTCTTGAAGTCGTTCAGACCCTGGATCGCAGCCGAGCTCGACAGCTCGCCCTTCCACGACCCCTCCTTGCCGGAGACGATCTTGCCGCCGGCGTCCCAGACCCACTGCAGGCCGTCGTACCAGTACTGGCCGGGCAGGTAGAAGGCGGCGAAGTTCGGGTCTGAGGCGTGCGCGGCCTTGATCTTGTCGAGGTCGGCGGTGAACTCCGCGTAGGTCTTCGGCTCGGTCGTGATGCCCGCGGCCGCCCACAGCTGCTTGTTGTAGATGACGGTGCGCGCGCCGGCGAGCTCGGGCACGCCGTACAGCTTGCCGTCGACGGTCGCCGGGTCGACGAGGCCGCCGAGCCAGGTCTGGCCCTGCGCGAGCTGGTCCTTGAGGGCGGTGATGTCGAGCAGGCCGCCGGTGGCGGCGTAGCCGGTGATCTGCGTGTTGCCCACATCGATCAGATCGGGCACGTTGTTGCTCGAGAGCGCGGTGGTGACCTTGGTGACGATGCCGTCCCACTGCTGGGTCTGCACCTTGACCTTTGCGCCGGTCTCCTTCGTGAACTCGTCGTTGATCGCCGTCAAGACGTTGGCGGGCAGGTCGCCGTTCATCGACCAGACGGTGAGGGTCTTGCCCTTGCCGTCGGTCGAGAAGGCGGCGCCGGATGACGTGCTCGAGTCCTTCGAACCCGAGCCGCCCGACGAACAGGCGGTCAGGGCGAGGGCGGCGGCGATGCCGACGGCACCGATCACCATGATGCGCGACTTACGCATGTTCTTGCTCCTTGGGGTTGGTGTGATTGCAGGTGTGGTGGTGAAGCCGTGATGAAGCGTCATGAGACGCCGAGCTCTGCCGACAGGACGAGCACGGCGGCGCCCATCAGCACGAGGTCCTCGTCGCCGGAGGCGGTGCGCAGTTCGAGGCCGTTGCTGACCGCCGACATGGTGCGGGCGCGGATCGTCTGCCGCGTGGTGTCGATGAAGGCGCCGCCGATCAGCTCGGCCGGCCCCGACAGGACGACGAGATTGAGATTGAGGATGCTGATGACGGGGCTCAGGGCGAGGCCGAGTGCCCGCCCGGCATCCGTCAGCACCTGCTCGCCCCTGCCATCGCCCGCAGCGGCCATGCGCCGCTTCAGGTGAGGCGTCGCGATGATCACCTCGAGGCAGCCGCGGCGGCCGCACACGCATTCCTCGCCCTCTTCGTCGACGACCACGTGGCCGATCTCGCCGGCGGCGAACTGCTCGCCGGCGACGAGCGTGCCGCCGATCACGAGGCCGGCGCCGACGCCGTGCTCGACGCGCACGACGAGCAGGCTGTCGCCGGCGTTCTCGTCGAAGGTGCGGATGCCGAGGGCGGCCGCATTGGCGTCGTTGCCGACGTGCACGGGGTAGTCGAATGCGCGGCGGATGCGCGCGCCGAGGTCGAGGTCGTACCAGCCGAGGTTCGGCGCCTGCACGACGACGCCGTCGCCGTCGATGATGCCAGGCGTGCCGACGCCGATGCCGAGCAGCCGCGAGGACGCCGCGCCGACGAGGCCCGCGACGAGGATCAGCACCTTCTCGACGGCGGTCTCGCCGGTGGCGCCGGCGAGCGGCTGCTCGAGGCGGTGCAGCACCTCGCCGCGCAGATTCGTGACGACACCGACGAAGCTGTCGTCGGGGGAGAGGTCGATGGCGGCGATGTGGAACGCGTCGGCGTCGATCTCGACGAGAGTGGCCGGCTTGCCAGGGCGGGTGCCCTGTCGCTGTCCCAGCTCGTGCACGATCCCCTCGCCCTGGAGCTCGGCGACGAGGTCGCCGACGGTCACGCGGGTGAGGCCGGATTCCCGGGCGAGATCCGCTCGGCTCAGGGCTCCTCCGTGGAAGAGATGCTGCAGCACAAGCGCGCGGTTGTGGCGCCGGTTGTGCTCCGGCAGCGACTTCTCGGCGAGCTGGCGAGGGCGCAGAGCGGGGCGCGCATCGCGGCGGTGGTCGACCTGCTGCGTCATCCGTTTCTCCTCCCGTCGGCAACGTCGCACTGCGGTTTTGTTAGTACACCTGCCTTACAAACGAAAGTCAAGCGCGTCTTCATCACAACCAAATCTCGCCCATGTTTCAGTCATGTTGCTCTTTCCTGAGGTCGTTTCCGGCTCGTGTTGCGGGTCGGCAGATTCGTAAGCTTTACTAACAAACATGGCCTCGCCCTCCCGTTCAGAGATCCTCGGCACCCTGCTGCCGGGCTTCGTCGGCACCGAGCTGCCCGAGTGGCTCGGCACCCTGCTGCGAGAGGGGCTCGGCGGCGTCTGCCTGTTCGGCGGCAACATCGGAACCGGCGAGCAGACCGCCGCGCTCACCGCGGCGATCCTGGCCGAGAACCCCGACGCGGTCATCGCGATCGACGAGGAGGGCGGCGACGTCACCCGCCTCTACTACGACCGCGGCGCCCCCTATCCGGGCAATGCGCTGCTCGGCCGCATCGGCGACCTCGCGCTCACCGAGCGCACGGCGCGCGCCGTCGGGTGGCAGCTGCGCGAGGTCGGGGTGAACGTCACCTTCGCGCCGGACGCGGACATCAACTCGAACCCCGACAACCCCGTGATCGGCGTGCGCTCGTTCGGCACGGACCCCGACGTCGTCGCCGACCACGCGGCCGCGTGGGTCGGCGCGGTGCAGGCCACGGGAGTCGGGGCGGCGGCGAAGCACTTCCCCGGCCACGGCGACACCGCGCAGGACTCGCACCTCGCCCTGCCGATCGTCGACCGCTCGCTCGAGGAACTGCGCGAGCGTGAGCTCGTGCCGTTCCGTGCGGCGATCGAGGCGGGCACGGAGCTGATCATGACCTCGCACATCCTGCTGCCTCAGCTCGACGCGGTCCCCGCGACCATGAGCGCGCCCGTGCTGCAGGGGCTGCTGCGCGGCGAGCTCGGCTTCACCGGCGTGATCGTCTCGGACGCGCTCGACATGAAGGGCGCCTCGGGTGAGCTCGGCATCCCGGGCGCGGCGGCGCGTGCGCTCGCCGCAGGCGTCGACCTGCTCTGCATCGGCACCGACAACACCGCCGCCCAGCTGGAGGAGATCGCGGCGGCGATCGCAGCTGCGGTCGCGTCGGGTGCGCTCGATGGCGAGCGGGTGGCGGATGCCGCACGCCGCACCCGCCTGCTCGCCGGGCGCCTTCGCGCACGGGCCGCCACGGCGCCCCTGCCCGCGTCCCCGGTGCCCGAGCCGCAGTACGACCTCGATGAGATCACGCGCGGCTTCGACGTGTCGCCGTACGCCCGTGAGTGGATCGCTGCCGCAGACGGGCAGTATGAACTCGTGCGCATCGAGAGCGTGGCGAACATCGCCGTCGGCGAGGCCCCATGGGGGGTGGAATCCGATCTCGTTGTGATGCCTCCGATGGCTGAGGAGCCGCGCAGCGGCGTCTCGAAGCCTCCGGCCGCACGGGATCGTTTCGAGACGCGCGCTGACGCGGGCGCTTCAACGATCGGGCTGGTGATCATCGGCAAAGACCTGCACCGTCGCGCATACGCCCGCGACTACATCGATCGTGCGCGGGCCGAGCGTGGGGCATCCGTTCTCGTCGTGGACATGGGCTGGGCGGGCGATGACCGTGCGTATGCCGACGTCGCCACCTTCGGGGCGTCCCGACTGGCTGGCCAGGCGCTCGTCCATCTGCTCGGGGGAGTCGCATGAGGCTCGGGCTCGACATCGGCGGCACGAAGATCGACGCCGTCGCGCTCGGCGGCGACGACGCCGTGCTCTCGCGGGTGCGCGTCGCGACCGGCTTCGGCTCTGACGCCGTGGTGCGCAACGCACACGAGGCGGCGATTCAGGCGGCCGAGGCAGCGGGCGCGTCGGCTGCGGCACTGACGTCCGTCGGCATCGGCATCCCCGGCGTCGTCGACGCGCGGGCCGGCGTCGTACGGCACGCAGTGAATCTCGGCCTCGAGGAACTCGCTCTCGGCCGCGTCCTTTCCGAGCGCCTCGGTGCGTCCGTGCGCGTCGAGAACGACGTGAACGCGGCGTCACTCGGCGCCTACCACCTGCTCGGTCTCACCGCTTCGATGGCCTATCTCAACCTCGGCACCGGTGTCGCCGCGGGCTTCGTCAGCGACGGCGACGTGTGGCGCGGCGCGCGCGGCACGGCGGGCGAGATCGGGCACATTCCGATCGATCCGCACGGCATCAGATGCGCGTGCGGGCAGATCGGCTGCCTCGAGACGGTCGCGGGCGGCGGCTGGGTGGCGCGCAAGTGGGGCGGGGACGCCGCGTTTCCGGTGCTCGAGGTCTTCGACCGGGCGGATGCCGGCGACGAGCGCGCCCTCGCTCTGCGCTCCGAGCTGATCGGCGGCGCGGCGGCCGGCGTGCGCATCCTCATCCTCACCGCGGACGTCGAGACGGTCGTGATCGGCGGTGGCATCGCGAACCTCGGGGAGCGCCTGCTCGACCGGGTGCGGGCGAACCTCGACGAGCTCGCGCTCGGCTCGCAGTTCCTCAGCTCGCTCGAGCTCTCGTCGCGGGTGCGGCTCGTGCCACCCGGCAGCCCCGTGGCCGCCGTCGGCGCGGCGCTCGCCGGCGACATCGAGAACGCGCCGGTCGACGCATGACGACGGCGCTCCTTCCGCTGCCCGCGCAGGTGCACGAGCTCGTCGAGCCCGGCTTCCGGCTCGACGCGACCACCTCGATCGCGGCGCCCGACGTGCTGCGCGACGAAGCGGACTGGCTGCGCTCGGCGCTGCGCGCGGCGACAGGGCTGCCGTTGCACGAAGCCGGCGACGCGGCCGCGGCCGCCATCGTCTTCGCGCTCGATGAGGGGATCGGGGCCGAGGCCTACCGGCTGACGACGTCGGTTGCGGGCATCCGCATCGTCGCCGGTGATGCAGCCGGCGCCTTCTACGCCGCGCAAGCCGTTCTGCAGCTGCTGCCACCCGCCGTCTACCGGCGCGCCCGTGTGACGGGCGTCGACTGGGTGCTGCCCGCCGTCTCGCTCGCGGACGCCCCGCGGTTCGGCTGGCGCGGCGCGATGCTCGACGTCGCGCGGCACTTCATGCCGAAGCACGACGTGCTGCGCTTCATCGACCTGCTCGCGGCGCACCGGTTGAACGTGCTGCACCTGCACCTCACCGAGGACCAGGGGTGGCGCATCGAGATCCTGCGCTACCCGCGACTGACCGAGGTCGGCGCGTGGCGCGCGCAGTCGCAGGTCGGGGCCGGCCCCGACGCGGTGTTCGACGGTCGGCCGCACGGCGGCTTCTACACGCAGGACGATCTGCGCGAGATCGTCGCCTACGCCGCCTCGCGCCACATCGACGTCGTGCCCGAGATCGACGTGCCCGGCCACTCGCAGGCCGCGATCGCCGCCTACCCGGAGCTCGGCGTCACCGGCGAGCAACTCGAGGTGTACACCCGCTGGGGCATCAATCCGAACGTCCTCAACATGGAGGAGGCGACGGTGCGGTTCTACCAGGGCGTCCTCGACGAGGTCATGGCGATCTTTCCGAGCCGCTTCATCGGCGTCGGCGGCGACGAGTGCCCGAAGGACCTCTGGGAGTCCGATTCGCGCACGCGCGAGCTGATGGCCGAGCGGGGGCTCACGACGGGGGAGGAGCTGCAGACATGGTTCATCCGCCGCCTCGACGAGCACCTGACCGCCAGCGGCCGCAGACTGTTCGGCTGGGACGAGGTGCTCGAGGGCGAACTCGACCAGAGCGCCGTCGTCGCGTCGTGGCGAGGCAGCCGCGGCGCGGTCACCGCGGCGCGCCGCGGCCACGACGTCGTGCTCTGCCCCGATGACAGCGTGTACCTCGACTACCGTCAGTCGGATTCGCCCGACGAGCCGATCCCCGTGTCGATCGTGCTCACCGTCGACGACGTCTACGCATTCGAGCCGGTGCCGGCCGAGCTCACAGCAGAGCAGGCGGCGCACGTGCTCGGCGGCCAGGCGAACATCTGGACCGAGCACATGGATTCCCCGCGCACCGTCGACTTCTTCGCGTTCCCGCGGCTCGCCGCGCTGGCCGAGGTGCTCTGGTCGAGCGCGCCGAAAGACCTCGCCGGGTTCCGCGCGCGGCTCACGCACCACCTGCTGCGCCTCGACGCGCTCGGCGTGGAGTACCGGGCCGACAGCGGGCCCAAGCCATGGCAGCGCCGGCCCGGCATCGCCGGACGGCCCAGCACGCGCGAGCAGCGCGCGCAGTACATGGATTCCGTCACCGCCAACATCGCCGACTGAGGAGGCGCCTGTGGAGATCGTGATTCTGCCGTCTGCGGCCGAGGTGGGCCGGGTGGCGGCATCCGTCGTCGCCGAGGTCGTGGTGCGCAAGCCCGAGGCCGTCCTGGGCTTGGCGACCGGTTCATCGCCGCTCGCGATCTACGAAGAGCTCGCGAGGCGGGCGGATGCCGGCGAGCTCGACTTCTCACGCGTGCGCGGCTTCGCGCTGGACGAGTACGTGGGCCTCGACTACGGGCACCCCGAGAGCTATCACGCGGTCATCGACCGCACGGTGACCCGGCCGCTCGGGCTCGCCCCGGCGCTCGTCGCCGTGCCCGACGGGTTCGCCGCGGACCTCGCGGCGGCGTGCGCCGCGTATGAGGCGGCCATCGACGCGGCGGGAGGCATCGACGTGCAGATCCTCGGCATCGGCGGCAATGGGCACATCGGGTTCAACGAACCGACCTCGTCACTGGCCTCGCGCACCCGCATCAAGACGCTGACGCCGAAGACGCGAGAAGACAACGCGCGCTTCTTCGATTCGCCAGAGGCGGTGCCGACGCACTGCGTCACGCAGGGGCTCGGCACGATCCTGCGCGCCCGCCGCCTCGTGCTCGTCGCGCAGGGCGAGAACAAGGCGGAGGCGATCGCCGCCGCGGTCGAGGGGCCGCTGTCGGCATCCTGCCCCGCCTCGGTGCTGCAGCTGCACGAGCACGCCACCGTGATCATCGATGAGGCCGCCGCGTCGCGACTGCGCAATGCCGACTACTATCGCTACACCTGGGCCAACAAGCCCGCCTGGCAGCGATACTAAACGCGTGCCGGTGCCCGGTCGTCGAAAAGTCATCCTCGGCGCGCGCTTCGGCGGACTTTCTGACGACCGGCTGGGTTCGTCGGACCCCGGTCGTCACCAAGCCATTCGCGGCCGTCCCATTCTGTGACTAATCGACGACTGGTGGTCAGGCGGCGAGGAACGCGTCGATCTCGGCGTAGAGGGCCGCCGGGTTCTCGAGCTGGGGAAGATGGCCCGCCTCGGGGATGAGAGCAAAGCGAGCGCCCGGGATCGCAGCGGCGAAGGCGCGACCGTAGTCGGGCGTGACCACGCCGTCGGATTCGCCCCACGCCACCAGCGCGGGCACGGCGATCGCGCCCAGCCGCTCGTTCAGGGTCGCGTCGCGCAGCTCGCCCGTGACCGCGGCGAGCGCGGCCTGGTTGCCGCGCACGATCGCGAGGGACTCGGGCGTCGGCGGTGGTACGACGAGCTTCGACGGGTCGTGGAAGCTGAACTGCGCGATCTGCTGCGGGGCGAGCCCCGAGATGTCGCGTGCGGGGTGCTCGGGCACCTCGACGCCGACCGCGTCGACCAGCACGATGGCGCGCACGAGCCCTGCGGTGTCGGCGAGTGCCATCTCCGCGGCGATCCAGCCGCCGAGGGAATTGCCGATCACGACGACGCCGGTCTCGCCGGCATCCGCCAGCTCGTCGAGGAAGTGGGCGGCAAGCGCGCGCGGGCTGTCGAGTCGCTCGGGTCGCGGTGTCCCGTTCCAGCCCGGGAGCGTCGGTGCGAGCACACGGCCGAGCCCGGCGAAGCGCGCCGCGATCGGTGCGACAGTGGCGGGGCCGCCGCCGCCGTGGAGAACGAGGAACGTGGTGTCTGCTGGGGTCTCGGTCATGGCTGCGACGCTATATCAACATATTTATATACGCAAGCTGATATCGTACGGTCATGCGAGTCACCCCCCAGACCACCGGCCGCGTGCTGAAGCGCGCGCAGTACCGCAACCACCGCGCGGCCGACCGCGCGCTCGCAGCGATCGGCACCACCCTCGTGCAGTGGGACGCGCTGCGGGCGATCGACGAGGCGCCGTCGTCATCGGCGCATGCGCTCGCGGTGGCGACGTTCCAGAGCGATCAGTCGTTCGGCACGCTGGCCGCGCGCCTGGTCGCGCAGGACCTGATCGAGCGCGCGCCCGGCCGCGGGCGGCGCGTCGAGCACCGGCTGACGGATGCCGGCAAGCGGATGCTCGCTGCGGGTCAGGCCGTCACGGCCGAGGTCACCGCGCGCTCGTTCGCCGAGCTGTCCGCCGCCGAGCTCGGGACGCTGCACGCCCTGCTCGAGCGCGTCGGGGTCCCCGTCGACTGACGCAGCGGCACAGCCTCAGGCGAGTTTCGTGCCGGCGCCCCACACGCCGCACACCGACCACTCATGATCGAGCAGCACGGCGTCGGCGGCGAACCCCGGGGCGAGCAGGCCGAGGCGGTGCTCGAGACCGAGCGCGCGCGCCGGCACCGCGGTGAGCGCGGCGACGGCGTCGACCGGCGACAGCCCGGCGAGCTCGATCGCGTTGCGCAGCGCGACGTCGAGCGTGAGCGTGGACCCCGCGATCGAGCCGAGGGACCCGTCGGATTCCTGCAGCCGAGCCACCCCGCCCACGACGGCCACGTCGAGTGAGCCGATCTTGTAGGCGCCGTCGGGCGAGCCGGTGGCTGCCATCGCATCGGTGATCAGGGCGATGCGCCCGGGCGCCGCGCCGAACGCGAGCTTCGCGACCGGCGGTGCGACGTGCACTCCGTCGAGGATCAGCTCGACGGTCACGCGTGGGTCTTCGAGCGCGGCGACGACGGGCCCCGGCGCGCGGTGCCCGATTCCCGGCATCGCGTTGAAGGCGTGGGTCAACAGGCGGGCGCCGCGGTCGAAAGCGTCCGCCGCCTGCTCGAACGTGGCCTCGGTGTGCCCGACTGCCACCTGCACGCCGGCCTCGACGAACACGTCGATCGCCTCCAGTGCGTTCTCGCGCTCGATCGCGAGCGTGATCTGCCGCAGCGTGCCGCGCGCGGCGGCGATGAGGCGTTCGACCGCGGCCGGTGACGGGTCGATCAGGAACTCGGGGTTGTGTGCGCCCTTCCGCTCGGCCGCGAGGAACGGCCCCTCAAGGTGCGAGCCGAGCACGAGCTCGTCCTCCGCGACGAGGTCGGCGACGGCGGTCAGCGACTCGCTCAGCTCGTCGACGGGGTTCGCGACCAGGCTGATCACCGAGCGCGTCGTGCCGTGCGCGCGGTGCACGGCGAGGGCCTTCGAGATGGCGTACGCCCCGTCGTCGAAGGCGAAGCCGCCGGCGCCGTGCCCGTGCAGGTCGACGAATCCGGGCACCAGGTGCCGGCCGTGGGCGTCGACGACGGACGACGTAGCCGATGCCCGTGTGCGCCAGCCCTCGCCGGACCCGGTCGCGGTGATCGTGCCGGCGTACGCGGCGAACCAGAACCCGTCGATCTCGCCTGCTGCGTCGATCTTGCGGGCGGAGTGGACGACGAGCTCTGTCATGCTCGCCAGGCTAGCGAGTTAGAACTCGCGGCGGTTCACGATCAGCCCTGTGGTGAGGGCGACGAGGGTGAAGACGCCGAAGATGATCCACTGGTGCATGTCGGCCCAGGCATACGCCGCGGTTCCCATCACCAGGATCTCGACGAGAGCCTTGACGAACGGGTCGACCGCGAGCACCGCCTTCGGCGCGCGGAACAGGCCCCACAGCACGATCGCGAGCACCGGCGCCCCGATGCCGACGATGATGTTCAGCCAGAACGGGAACGTCGAGAAGCCCCAGATGCCGAGCGTCACGATCGCGAACACCTCACAGAGGAAGCGGAGGGCGTCGACGACGCCGATCTGAGGCTGCTGCGGCTGTTCGGCGGCGGGGCGTGCGGTCACTGCTCAAGGGTATCGGCGGCCTGGTCACGGAATGGTGAGAGTCACGCGGATGCTTGCAGAGTGCTAGCCTTGGGGGATGGGGACGCTCTATATCCGTGGTGTCGACAGTGCCGCGATCGACGTGCTCAAGGCGCGCGCTGCCGCTGCGGGAATGTCGCTCTCCGCCTATGTCGGCGGCGAGCTCGCCAAACTCGCCGCGCGCCCGACCAATGCTGAGCTCGCCGAGCGGCTGTGGTCGCAGAGTCGCCCCGACGGGCTGACAACCGATGAGATCGTGGAGGCGGTGCGGGCCAGTCGGCGATGATTGTCATCGACGCGTCGGCCGCGATCGAAATGCTGCTGGGGCGAGACCCTGCGGTCGAGCTCCGCGACGCCGTCGCCGGTGAGGTCGCCGCGCCACATCTGCTGGACGTCGAGGTGGCCTCGGTGCTGCGTGGTCTTGACCTCGGCTCGAGATTCCCGACGGGAACCCTGAATGAGGCAAAGCTCAGCTATGGCTCGTTCGTCATCCGGCGCTATGAGTTCGTCCTCCTTGCCGATCGCGTATGGGCGCTCAGGCACAGCTTCACCAGCTACGACGCCTGCTATCTTGCGCTCGCCGAGGCTCTCGACGCAGAGCTGTTCACGTGCGATCGGAAGCTCGCGGCCGGCAACCACGGGGCGCGTGTCCGCGTCCTTCCGCGAACAGCCTGACTCCGGCCGGGGACGCGCGCCTGCAGCATCCGCCTATCGGAAGATGATGGTCCGTGCCCCGTCGAGCAGCACGCGCTGCTCGCTGAACCACTTGACGGCCTGGCGCAGGGTGCGCGACTCCTCGTCCTGCCCGGTCGCCATCAGCTGCGCGGGCGTCGCCGTGTGGTCGACGCGTACGACGTTCTGCTCGATGATCGGGCCCTCATCGAGGTCCGATGTGACGAAGTGCGCGGTCGCGCCGATCAGCTTCACGCCACGCGCGTGCGCCTGCCGATAGGGGTTCGCGCCCTTGAACCCCGGCAGGAACGAGTGGTGGATGTTGATCGCGCGCCCCTCGAGCGCTGCGCACAGCTCGGGCGACAGGATCTGCATGTACCGCGCGAGCACCACCAGCTCGATGCCGTGCTTCTCGACCTCGGCGAGAACGCGCGCCTCGAAAGCGGCCTTCGATGCGGCATCCGTCACCGCCATCGACTCGAACGGCACACCGTGGAACTCGACGAGCTCGCGCAGGTCGGGGTGGTTCGCGAGCACGAGCGGCACGTCGAGCGCGAGATGGCCCGAGCGGGTGCGGTACAGCAGGTCGCCCACCGCATGGCTCGCCGTCGACGCGAGGATCAGCGTCTTCGTCGGTCGGCCCACGACGTCGAGGTGCCAGTCGAGCTCGAAGCGCGCGATGGCGGGCGCGAGCGCGGCTTCGAATTCCGAACGGGCGACGGATGCCTCGACCTGAAGCCGCATGAAGAAGCGCCCGGTGTCGGCCGAGGCGAACTGCTGGCTCTCGGTGATGTTGCCGTGCGCGGCGACGATCGCGCCGCTGACGGCGTGCACGATGCCCGGCCGGTCGACGCAGACGAAGGTGAGCACCCAGTGGGTGGGCGAGGTCATGGCCTCAAGAGTATCGGCGCGCTGTGCCAGGCTGGCTGATATGGACTACGTGAAGCTCGGCAGCACCGGACTGGAAGTCAGCGCGATCACCCTCGGGTGCATGAGCTTCGGGGAGCCCGCGGCGGGCGGCCACCAGTGGGCGATCGGCGAAGAGGCGTCCCGCCCGCTCATCAAGCAGGCGCTCGAGGCCGGCATCACCTTCCTCGACACCGCGAACACCTACTCGGGCGGCACGAGCGAAGAGATCGTCGGCCGCGCGCTCAAGGACTTCGCGAAGCGCGACGAGATCGTGCTGGCGACCAAGGTGTTCATGCGCATGCGCCCGGGCCCCAACGGCGGCGGCCTGTCGCGCGGGGCCATCCTCACCGAGATCGACAACTCCCTGCGCCGCCTCGGCACCGACTATGTCGACCTCTACCAGATCCACCGCTGGGACCCGACGGTGCCGATCGAAGAGACCATGGAGGCCCTGCACGACGTGGTGAAGGCGGGCAAGGCGCGCTACATCGGGGCATCCTCGATGTGGGCGTGGCAGTTCGCGCAGGCGCAGTACACGGCAGAGCTGAACGGGTGGACCCGCTTCGTCTCGATGCAGGACCACTACAACCTGCTCTATCGGGAAGAGGAGCGCGAGATGCTGCCGTTCTGCGCCGACCAGGGCGTCGGCGTCATCCCGTGGTCGCCGCTCGCGCGCGGCAAGCTCACCCGCGACTGGGAAGAGTCAACCAAGCGCAACGAGACCGACCGCCTGCTGAACGAGAACAACGTGTACGTCGACGGCGATCAGCAGATCGTCGAGCGGGTGGCATCCGTCGCCTCTGATCTCGGCGTGCCGCGCGCGCAGGTCGCGCTCGCCTGGCTGCACCACAAGCCCGTCGTCACCGCCCCGATCTTCGGCGCCACGAAGGCGCAGCACATCACCGACGCGGTCGCGTCGCTCGACATCGAGCTGAGCGACGAGCAGATCGGATTCCTGGAGGAGCCGTACCGCCCCCATGCTGTGGCCGGGTTCTGATTGATAGCATTGCCTCGTCGCGACTGGCGTTGAGGTGGGCCACCACCGGGGAGCGACGCTGACCTACGGATTCGGCCGTACGCCTGGGCCGATACGGATCCCCCGTGCGCCCTCCGTTGTGTCAGAAAGGCTTCGCCATGGTCGATAACTTCAATGCGCCTCTCTCCGAGGTCGATCCTGAGATCGCCGAGGTGCTGCGCCTCGAGCTCGGGCGTCAGCGCGACTACCTCGAGATGATCGCCAGCGAGAACTTCGTTCCGCGCGCCGTGCTCGAGTCGGCCGGCTCCGTTCTCACCAACAAGTACGCAGAGGGCTACCCGGGGCGCCGCTACTACGGCGGCTGCGAGTTCGTCGACATCGCCGAACAGCTCGCCATCGCTCGCGCGAAGGAGCTCTTCGGCGCCGAGTACGCCAACGTGCAGCCCCACTCGGGGGCCTCGGCCAACGCCGCGGTGCTCTCGGCGATCGCCACCCCCGGTGACACGATCCTGGGCCTCGAGCTCGCCCACGGCGGCCACCTCACCCACGGCATGAAGCTCAACTTCTCGGGCAAGCTCTACAACGCCGTCAGCTACGGCGTCGACCCCGAGACCTTCCTCGTCGACATGGACGTCGTGCGCGACAAGGCGCGCGAGCACCGCCCCGCCGTCATCATCGCCGGCTGGTCGGCCTACCCGCGTCAGCTCGACTTCGCCGCATTCCGCGAGATCGCCGACGAGGTGGGTGCGAAGCTCTGGGTCGACATGGCGCACTTCGCCGGCCTGGTCGCCGCCGGCCTGCACCCGAGCCCTGTGCCGTACGCCGACGTCGTCTCGTCGACCGTGCACAAGACGATCGGCGGACCCCGCTCGGGCTTCATCCTGAGTCGCGACACCGCCCTCGCGAAGGCGCTCAACTCGAACGTGTTCCCCGGCCAGCAGGGCGGCCCGCTCATGCACGTCATCGCTGCGAAGGCGACGGCGTTCAAGCTCGCCGCGACCGACGAGTTCAGAGAGCGCCAGGTGCGCACCATCTCGGGCGCCAAGCTGCTCGCCGAGGCGCTGACCTCCGAGGAATCCCGCGCCGCTGGCGTCAACGTCCTCACGGGCGGTACCGACGTGCACCTGGTGCTCGCCGATCTGCGCGCGAGCGAGCTCTCCGGTCAGGAGGCCGAGGATCGCCTCCACGAGGTCGGCATCACCGTCAACAAGAACTCGGTGCCGTTCGACCCGCGCCCGCCGATGGTCACCTCCGGCATCCGCATCGGCACGCCTGCGCTCGCGACGCGCGGCTTCGGCGACGCCGAGTTCGCCGAGGTGGCCGACATCATCGCGAAGGCGCTGCGCCCCGATTACGACCCGTTCGCGCTGCGCGCTCGCGTGCAGAAGCTGACGGATGCCTTCCCGCTGTACCCCGGTCTGGAGTACTGAGCTGAGCGCGATTCGTCTTGACGGCGTCGCGACTGCGGCGGCCATCAAAGGCGAATTGGCGTCGCGGGTCGAGGCGCTTCGGGCACGCGGCATCCGCCCGGGTCTTGCCACCCTGCTCGTCGGCGGCGACCCTGCATCGGTGTCGTACGTCACGGGGAAGCACCGGGACTCGGCCGAGATCGGCGTGGAGTCGATCAAGGTCGAGCTGCCTGGGACCGCGTCGATGGCGGATGTCGAACGGGCGATCGCTGAGCTCAACAGCGCCCCCGAGGTCACGGGCTACCTCGTGCAGCTGCCACTGCCGGCGGGCCTCGACGAGCATCGAGTGCTGGAACTGATCGACCCTGCGAAGGACGCCGACGGGCTGCACCCGCGCAATCTCGGTGAACTGGTGCTGGGCGTCGACGGGCCGATCGCGACGCCGCTGCCGTGCACACCGAACGGGGTTCTCGAGCTGCTGCGGCGCTACGAGGTGCCGATCGCGGGCCGGCACGTGGTCGTGATCGGGCGCGGCCTGACCGTCGGGCGTCCGCTCGGGCTGCTGCTCACCAGGAAGGGCGTCGACGCGACCGTGACACTGACCCATTCGCGCACGCCCGATCTCGCGGCCGAGGCACGCCGCGCGGACATCGTCGTGGCGGCCGTCGGCGTGCCGGGGCTCGTGACGGCCGACTGGGTGAAGCCGGGCGCCGCGGTCGTCGATGTCGGCATCTCGCGTGTCGGCGTGACCGAGTCCGGGCGCGCCAGGCTCGCGGGCGACGTCGCGCCCGAGGTGTGGGACGTCGCCGGCTGGGTGTCGCCCGTGCCCGGCGGTGTGGGCCTCATGACGCGCGCGATGCTGCTCGAGAACCTGGTCGCGGCGGCGGAAAGGCAGGCATGAACACCGAGCATCCCGCCGTCGAGAGAGTGCGGGCCGCGCTCGCCGCTCGCGGGCTCACGCCCGAGATCACCTGGTTCGAGGTCGGCACGCCGACCGCGACCGCTGCCGCCGAGGCACTCGGCACGACGGTCGGCGCGATCGCCAACTCGCTGGTGTTCACGCTCGATGGCGAGCCGATCCTCGTCATGACGAGCGGTGCGCATCGCGTCGACACCGCATGGTTGGGCGAGCGGCTCGGCGGCACGATCGAGCGCGCGTCGAAGGACGTGGTGAAGGATGCGACGGGCCAGACCATCGGCGGGGTGGCGCCGGTCGGGCATCCGTCGCCGATTCGCACCTTCGTCGATCGCTCGCTCGCGCAATACGACGTGCTCTGGGCGGCCGCGGGCCACGCGCACACGGTCTTCCCGCTGAGCTACGCCGAGCTGGTCGCCATCACCGGCGGCACCGTCGTCGACGTCACCCCTGGGGTCTGAAGACTCATGCGCTGCGCGCCGCGCGCTTCTAGCATGCGAGCATGAGTGATCTGCGGCTCGAGAACCTCGCCGCCCGGGTGCTGATCGTCGTCGGCGTCTTCAACGCGGCGTCGGCGTTCGGTGGGGGAGCGCCCCTGATCGTCCGATCCGATGGCACCGCGATGGGCATGCCGTTGTCGCTGCTCGACGGCACGCCGTTCTCGTCGTTCCTGTGGCCGGGCATCGTGCTGTTCGTGGTCGTGGGCGGCATGCAGACGCTCGCCGTGATCGCGCAGCTGAGGCGCTCCCGCTGGGCGGCGCCGACGGCCGCGGTCGCCGGGTTCGGGCTCGCGATCTGGATCTTCGTCGAGGTGCTGCTGCTCGGCGGGTTCACGGTGCTGTACGTGCTCTACTTCGGCACCGCGCTGCTGCAGCTGGCCGCGCTGTTCGTCACGCTCGGGCTGCTTTCGCACATCCGCGCACGGCCGCGGGTGTGAAAGGTACGCTCGTCGGTTAACGAGCGTGCGGATCGCACCCGCCGCGGCTCGCCTAGAGGGCGGCGTAGAGCTTCGCGCGCTCGGCGTAGTGCGCGGCATTCAGGCGGATGCCTGACACCTCGGCATCCGTCAGCTCTCGGCGCACCTTCGCGGGCACCCCGGCGACCAGCGACCGGGGCGGCACCACGGCGCCTTCGGTGACCAGCGCGCCGGCCGCGACCAGCGAGCCGGCTCCGATCACCGCGCCGTTCATGATCGTCGCGTGCATGCCGACGAGCACATCGTCTTCGATGGTGCAGCCGTGCAGAACCGCGCTGTGGCCGACCGAGACGCCTGCGCCGATCGTGAGCGGCTTGCCCGCGTCGACGTGGCAGGCGACCAGATCCTGCAGGTTCGAGTCTGCGCCGAGGGTGATCGGCTCGTTGTCGGCGCGCAGCACCGCGTTGAACCACACACTCGAGCCCTCGCCCAGGGTGACGGCGCCGATGAGCGCGACACCGGGGGCGACGTAGGCCGCCGCGCTCTCGTCAGGGGAGCCGATGGGTAGCGTGAGGCGTGTCTCGCTCATGCTTACTTCCTACCAGCCGCATCGGTGCTCGTGCGCAGGTACCGCGGGCGGTCACGCCAGGCGCGGCACGTTCTGAGCACGGAAGAACAGCCGTAGCGCACCGCGCGGGTCGGATTCCAGATGGCTAGGGGCATCGAAGACCATCGTCAGCCTTTGCGGCCAGTACGGGCGCCAGCTCTCGCCTCGCGCGGTCTGTAGTTCCTCCCCGCGAGCGAACGCCGCCCAGAGCGCCGACATCTCGTCGGCGAGGCTCTGAGGCGGCTGGCCGCCCAATGTGCTCTGCAGTCGCGCGTGGTCGAGTTGGTCGAAAACGAAGGGGATTTCCAGTGAATGCGTCGAGCCGGCGCTGCCCCGCCACGTGAACAGATACGAGAACGTCCGGCCGGCGCTGCCGCGACGTGCATCGAGTAGCCGATTGGAGGGCTGGCGCTGATGCCGGTCCGTCAGGTACGCCGACATGGCTTGCGCGCCGGTCGGTAGAATACCGGTCTCGGCTTCCACGGCCTTCACGTAGTCGTCCGGTTGGGCTTCCGAGCCGAGGTCGTCGGCCACAAGCTGCGCGAGCGTCTCAGGAAGCTCCGCGAGGCGCTCTTCGGACCAGTCCAGTGGAACGACCTGCGTCTGCTCGTCGAGATTCGTCCCGACGAGCACATCGGTCGCCGAGTGGGAGCCGCGCTTGACGCATCGGAAGGGCAGATCTTCGAGCCATACGCCGTCGATGGTGGGCTGAATCGTGGCTTGGAATCCGACGCGGCCGAGGTGGCGCTGGGCGACCAGCTCTTGCTGCGCGCGGAGCAGCTCATCCACGGGCATCGAGA
Organism: Gryllotalpicola protaetiae; assembly: GCF_003627055.1. NCBI lineage: Bacteria > Bacillati > Actinomycetota > Actinomycetes > Micrococcales > Microbacteriaceae > Gryllotalpicola > Gryllotalpicola protaetiae. The sequence continues at coordinate 933,351 of NZ_CP032624.1, read as the reverse complement.
GCAGCGCATCGGCGCGTGCGTCGTGAAGACCGAGCAGCGCCAGCAACTCGGCGGTGCGCGCTCGTGCCTCGCTGAGTGGCTGCGCGCGCTCCGCGGTTCCGCTTTGGATGATCGCGCGACGGAAGAGTCCCTCCGTCGAGCGCATCGCGAGAAGGGTCGATACGGCTGCGCCGCCTGCGGACTGCCCGAACACAGTGATGTTGCCCGTGTCGATTCCGAGGGCATCGGCGTGGGTGCGCACCCAGCGGATTCCGGCGATGATGTCGAGCAGCGCGAGGTTTGCCGAATCCTGGAATTCCGGACCGAGAAGGTGATCGAGGGCCAAGAACCCCAAGACGCCGAGCCGGTAGTTCAGGGACACGACAGCGATGCCGTGACGCGCGGCCAGAGTCGCCCCGCTTGTCCCTGGTTGCGCGTTCGAACCGAACTGGAACCCGCCACCATGGATCCAGATCATGGCCGGCATACCCTCTGCTCCCGACGTCGGACGCCAGACGTTGAGGTTCAGGCATTCCGCCTCGTCGGTCCAGGGCGCCTTTCCGGCGAGCGGTGGCTGCGGGCATGCCGGGCCGTAGTTCGACGCCTCGACGACATCGGAGCTACGAGGCGGCTGGCATGGCGGCTTGAAGCGCTCGGCGACGGCATAGCGGACGCCGAGGAATTCATCGACGGCCCCGTACGGCGTGAGCGCGCGGCGCCCTCGGACGGAACCGGGGCGAAGCTCGAGCAGCGGCTCCGGGCCAGGCGGCGTCGTCATCCGGATAGCGTCGCGGCTCCGGCGCCCATCGAGCAAGGGCCAATGTTGTGGAATTGGCCTCTATGTGCGAATTGGCGCGAACGGGATGGGTTCCGGCTGCAGGGTCGAATACGCCTCCCAGGCGCGGGCAAGACGTCCGACACCGGCGTTCATCGTGGCGAAGTCGACACCGTAAGGCAGCCGTGTGCAGTCGCGGCCGCTGCTGGGCGAAAAAACCGATCCGGGCAGGATCGCGACTCCGTAGCGCAGCGCAACTTGCGAGAAATAGGTCGCGTCCGCGGTCGGCAGGGTGACCCAGAGCGAGGCTCCGCCTCGGGGCGGTGTCCACGACCACTGACTGAGATTCTCGCCCAGCAGCGTCGTCAGTTGCTCGAGGCCGCGCAGCAACTGCTTCCTGCGATCGCGGGCGACCTCGTCCCGATGTTCGAGGAGGCGGATGGAGATCTGCTGGCTGATCAGCGAGGTGCCGAGGTCGGTGAGTCCCTTGATCTGCCCGAAGCGGGCGATTGTGCGGCGTGATGCGCGAATCCACCCGATGCGGAGCCCGGCCCAGAACAGCTTGCTCATCGACCCGATCGTGATTACTTCGGCTGATGTGTCGATGGCTGCGAGAGGCGGATGCTCCAGACCGTCAAACTCGGTGCCCGAGAGCGCGGTGTCCTCGACGACGATGGCCCCGTAGCGTTCGGCGATGCGCAGGATCTGTCGCCCGCGCTCGATCGAGGGCGTCGCACCTGTGGGGTTCTGCACGCACGATTGCACGTACACGAGGCGTACGTCCGAGGTCTGCGCAATCCTGGAAAATCCGGCTGGATCAGCACCTCTCTCGTCAGAGGCGACCGCAGTGACGTGGCAGTCCGCGTGCGCGAAGGCTTCGAGGGCACCCCGATAGGTGGGATCCTCGACTACGACGTGATCCTGCGGACGCAGGCAGCCCCTGACTATGAGCTCGAGCGCCTGCTGGGCGCCGCTCGTGATGAGAATCTGGTCGGACTCTGTCGGTGCGCCCGCGGCGGTATAGAGCTCGGCGATGCGTTTGCGAAGCTCTGGAAGGCCGCCGGGGTGGTAGCTCTGGTGCCGTGACGTGAGGGCGCGGTAGTCATCCTCCGTGACGGACGCCGCGACCTCCGCAATGAGCGGCAGCTGGGGAAGCACAGCGGAGACGAAATCGATGGTCGACGCGGACTCGGTCAGGAAGACGTCGGCGGCATGGTCACCGACGAGGTTTCGCGCCGAGACCACTTCCCGGGTCCGCCGGCCGTCGGAGGACAGCACGACTCGCGTGCCGCTTCCCTGCTGGCGTTCGAGCCGGCCGTCCTCGACGAGGGTGCGATACGCGCTGACGACGGTCGTTCTGCTGACGGAGAGCACATCGCTGAGGGCGCGCTCGGGCGGAAGTGTCGCACCTCCGGGTAGTTCGCCCAGATCGATCAGTTTGCGAAGGGCGAGGCTAAGACGCCGATGCAGCGGACCGTCGGCGTCGGTCCATTGAAGCAACATGAGCGCCAATTTCTCTGCCGAGTACTTGTTTGCGATGTCAGAGTCCAATCTGCAGCGAAATGGCTATGGAACCACACGCCAAATCGCTGCCAATGTAGCCATACCCAATTCCGCTACGCAAGGCCACTTATCGCGTTGCGTCCCGTGCACAACGTTGTCCCGGACTGCGGCGCACGGCTAGACCAGGAGGACCCAAAGGTGGATTCGTCCCGCATTCGGCTCGGACTTGTAGGCGCCGGCTCGCACGCTCGTCGCAACATCCTGCCGGCGATCACTTTTCTGCCTGCGCAGATCGTGGCGATCGCCGACACGGACGCGGCCCGAGCTGGCGCGGTCGCGAGCGAGTACGGCGCGAGAGCCTTCTCCGATGCCATGACGATGTACGAATCGGGCGAGATCGACGCGGTGCTCCTGTGCGTGTCGCCCAACGCTCATCCCGACCTCGCGATCCAGGCCTTCGGCGCGGGGCTGGACGTCTGGTCCGAGAAACCGGCGGCCACGGCATCCGCCGACGTCGAGCGGATGATCGCCGCCCGTGGCGACCGCGTCGGCATGGTCGGCTACAAGAAGGCGTTCATGCCGGCGGTGTCGAAGGCGATCGAGTTGCTCGGCCGCGACGACGAGGGCCCGCTGCGGAGCGCGCTCGGCCTCTATCCCGTGCAGTTGCCTTATTTCGCCGAGCCCCCGTTCCCTGTGACCGGGTGGCTGACGAGCGGATGCCACCCGGTGTCGCTCCTGCGAGCCGTTGGCGGCCCCGTCGTCTCAGTGACCTCGCACCGCGATAACGGCGGCGGTGGCGTCTGCATCATGCGCCACGCGAGCGGCGCTCTGACCAACCTGCACCTCTCGCTCGGCGCGCCGAAGTTTCAGCCGTGTGAGCGCTACCTCTTCGTCACCGACCGACACAGCATCGAGATCGACAACGGCCGCAGGCTGACCTTCCAGCGGGGCTTCGACGTCGCCTACGACGAGGACTTCACCTTCGCGCCCCCCGGCCTCGACGGCGGGGCAATCGTCTGGGAGGCGCAGGACACCATGGCGACGATGCAGGGGAAGTCCGAGGTCACGCAGGGCATCTACAACGAACTGCTCGCCTTCTGCACTGCGGTGAGGACGCGCGAGAACCCTGCGGTCGGAAGCCTCGAGTTCGCCCTCGACGTGACCCGTATCTACGAAGCGGCGCTGCTGTCCGACGGCACGCCCATCAGTCTCTGATCCGCGTGGCGGCCGTGACGGCCGCCACGCATTCGCACCCCCAACAACCTGAATGGCACAAGACCAACGGAGGCAAAGTGTCCACATTCACCACCAGCCGCAGAGAGCTGCTCAAGCTCGGCGGCATCGCAGCACTCGGCACCATCACGGCGACCACGCTCGCGGCGTGCGCGTCGGGCAGCACCGCCAGCGCCACGGGCGCGCCTATCCAGTTCTGGCGTGCGTTCGACAACACCACCCAGGGCAATTGGTACACGAAGAACTTCATCGACGTCTACAACAAGAACAACAAGCCGGGCGTCGACCTCATCGTCAAGCAGCAGCCAACGATCGACCAGAATCTGCAGGTCGCTCTGACGGCCGGGCACGCGCCCGACATCGTGCACTCCGGCGGCGCGCCGTACGTCCTCGCCTACTCGAAGTCCGGCTACCTGGCGAATCTCGACGACTACGCCAAGCAGTACAAGTGGGACACGGTCTTCCAGAAATGGGCCATCAACTCGTCGCTCGATTCAAAGGGCCACCTCTACGGCCTTCCGACGGCATACAACTCGGTCGTTATGTTCTACAACCCGGACACCTTCAAGAAGCACGGCTGGAAGTATCCGACGAACAAGGACGAGTTCGAGTCGATCATGAGCGATGCCAAGAGCAAGGGGATGCTTCCGCTTGCAGCAGGCAACGCCGAGAAGCCGGTCGCGACGGGCTGGTACTTCTCCGGGCTGCTGAATGCCATCGTCGGCCCGCAGGCGCTGTACGAGGCACTCACGGGCAAGCGCCAGTGGACCGACCAGGTGTTCGTCGACGCCGTCGCGCAGATCCAGGACTACTCGGACAAGGGGTGGTTCGGCGGCGGCCCGCAGACCTACTCGACCCTGAAGTTCGGCGATATGTACACGAAGCTCGCCAACGGCGAGGCCGCGATGCTCATCATGCTGTCGTGGGCATTCGAGACCCTTCCGCCGTACTTCGGTTCGGCGGCCGGCAACAACGCGACGTATGAGTGGAAGGCGATCCCGCCCCTCGGCCCCGACACCCCCGACGACCTGTACATCCTCGCCATCGGCGAGAGCCTGTCGATCAACAAGAAGTCGGCAGACCCCGACAAGGCAGCCGCCTTCCTCAACTGGAGCATGGACCCGAAGCGCCAGATGGTCGGGCTCGCCAACGTCGACCTGCCCGTCGCACCCGTCGTCGTGAACATCGCCGACGCGCCGAAGAACATCGACAAGCACGTCGCGCAGTTCTACTCGGCGCTCAGCGAGACGAAGACCGTCGGCTACGGCAGCTGGTGCTCGTTCCCGCCGAAGTGCCACGACTACGTGAACACGGAGATGCAGAAGGTGCTCTTCAGCCAGATGACGCCGACGGACTTCTGGTCGGGGTTCCAGACGCTGTTCAAGCTGGAGTTCGCACAGGGCCAGGTTCCGCCCGTCGCCGAGCCGACCGCCGAGCGCTAGGAGACGCATGACGACGAGCAAAGCCGAACTCGTGCGCGCCGCACGCCCGAGCGCCAGGCCGCAGGCCCGAGCGAGCCGCATGGGAAGACGAAGAGCGATCTGGGCCACCGCGTTCATCGTTCCGCTGCTGGTGGTGAACGTCTGCGTGATCGCGGGCCCTGGCCTCATGAGCGTGTACTACTCGATGACCGACTGGCAGGGCTTCGGTCCGGCGAACTTCATCGGCTTCGCCAACTACGTGCGCATGTTCGGCGATGCGGACTTCCTCACGGCGCTCCTGCACAACCTCATCTGGACGGCCATCTTCCTGGTCGTCCCGATGGGGATGGCGCTCCTCGGCGCCTACCTGCTCTCGCGGCTCCGCCGCTTCGCGACGCTGTTCCGGGCGCTTTACTTCATCCCGTACATCGTCGCGAGCGTCGTGAGCTCGACCATCTGGAGCAGCCTGCTCGCGGGAAGCGGCATCGGCTCGGTCATCGGGATCAACTTCCTGGGGAATCCGTCGACCGCCCTGCCTGCCGTCGCCGTCGCGAACGTGTGGACCCGCTGGGGATTCCTCGCGGTGATCTTCTTCGCGGCGATGCAGTCCGTCAACCCGTCGCTCTACGAGGCGTCGAGCCTCGACGGCGCGAGCACGATGCAGCAGTTCTTCCACGTCACGCTGCCGTCGATCAGACCGACGCTGATGTTCATGGGGCTGATGAGCGTGATCTGGTCGTTCCTTGTCTTCGACTGGATCTACATCATGACCCAGGGCGGACCGGCGGGATCGACGGAGGTCTTGAGCACACTGCTCTACCGCGAGGCGTTCACGAGCCAGGAGGCGGGCTACGCATCCGCCATCGGCGTCGTGCTCGCGCTCATCTCGGGCGTGATCGTCGGCGGCTACCAATTCCTGCGAGCGCGAAAGGGCTGGGACATATGAGCGCATTGACGGCGAGCGGCAGGGGCGTCGTGACGACCGACGCCCAGCGCACTCGGAAGCGCAAGGCGCCCGGAGCGATCAATCCGATCTACTACGTGATCCTCATCGCGCTCGTCGCGTTCTCGATGGGGCCGATCGTGCTGTCCCTGTTCGCGGCGCTCAAGACGCAAAGCCAACTGGCGGCCGACCCGCTCGGCCTTCCGACGAGCCCGCAGTGGGGCAACTTCCTCGTCGCGTGGACTCAGGCGAACATGGCTGCCGGATTCCTGAACAGCATCATCATCGTCGGCGGCACCGTCATCGGCGTGAGTGTCATCGCCGGCCTCGCCGCCTACGCGATGGCGCGTCTCGACCTGCCGTTCAGCGGCGGCTTCATGGGCTACCTGCTGGTCAGCAGTGCCCTGCCGATCCAGCTCTTCCTGGTGCCGCTGTTCTTCCTGTGGACGAAGCTCGGGCTCTACGACACGCAGATCGGGCTGATCATCATCTACTGTGCGACGCTGAGCCCGTTCGCCACCCTGCTGCTGCGATCGTTCATGATCTCGATCCCTCGCGACTTCGACGACGCCGCGCGCATCGACGGTGCGGGCGAGCTGCGGGTGCTGTTCCGCATCGTGCTGCCGATCGCGTGGCCGGGATTCCTCACCATCGCGCTCATCACCGCGCTGGACGCCTACAACGAGTTCCTTCTGGCGCAGACCTTCATCCAGTCGCCGGACAAGATGCCGGTGTCGATCGCCCTGTACTCGTTCCGCGAAGGGTTCAGCCAGAACTACGTGCTGATCAGCGCCGCGGGCTGGCTGATGCTGCTGCCGATGTTCGTGCTGTTCCTGATCCTGCAACGACGTTTCGTCGACGGCATCTCCGCGAGCGGGCTGACCGGATGAGCGCAGCCACCGACCATGGCGCCGGCCCAGCAGGCCGTCCGCCCGCCCATTCACTCACAACAATCACGAGGAGCACGATGAGCCGCATCTCCATCACGAATTCGGTATTCGGAAGCGACGCGATCGCGTCTCTCGAACTGCAGCAGGCGGTCGGAGTGACCGATCTCGACCTGAAGGACGGGCTGTTCGGCCGCACCGTGGTCGACCTCGGCCCCGACGAGGCGCGTCGCATCGCAGAGCGGTCGGAGCAGCTGGGGCTCAACCCCTACAGCATGTCGACGACGTTCTTCGACGACGAGATCGCGAAGGGGGAACAGCATTTCCGCGAGCAGTTCCTTGACCGCGTCGGGGCTGCGATCGAGGTCGCCTCAATCGTGAAGCCCGACGTGATCCGCCTGATGGCGGCCCAGGCCGCGGGACGGCAGAGCGGCGCTCCGTTGATCGACTATCTCGACGACGGCTTCGACTGGGTCATCCCCGCGTATCGCGAGGCGATCGGGCGTTTCGGCGACGCCGGCTTCGGCGTCGTCATCGAGAACGAGGTGGGCGCTTCGATCTGCAGCTCGCCCGCCGACGTGCTCGCCCTCTTCGACGCGATCGCCGACGCGGGGCCCGTGTCGTTCACGTGGGACATCCAGAACATGTGGGAGACCGGGCACTTCCCGTCGCTCGAGGTGTTCGAGCAGCTGCGCCCCGTGATCGGCTACGTCCACGTCAAGGGCGGCGCGATGGTCGACGGCGTGCTGCACAAGGCCTCTCTGCGCGATGCCGACTGGCCGGTGCTCGACATCGTCCGGGCGGTTCACGTCAGCGGGGTGAGCCCGGTGATCTGCGTGAATCCGTGCCACGGCCGGACGCCGACCGGATACAACGGCATCGCTGTGGCTCTCGATGACATCAGGTTCGTGGCCGAAGCGACGGAGTCCGCCGTCGCAGTGGCCGCCTAGGCGAAGGAGAAGAAGCGTGACGATTGCGAAGAGCCAAGAGGGAGAGGGCGCCGTGTCCGGCAAGAGTGCGGTGGTGGTCCCGGCAGCCGAAGGCAAAGTCGAGGTCCAGCCGTGGGGAAAGCTCGTGTGGTTCGTCTCCGGCCCGCAGGAGAGCTCGGAGACGATGACCGTCGGGCGGTGCTACATCTCGCCGAACCAGCAGAACGGGCGCCACTACCACCCGAACTGCGACGAGGTGCTGCACGTCCTTCAGGGCGAGATCGAACACAGCGCCGGCGACGAGCGAGTGATCATGCGCGCCGGCGACACGATCAGCATCCCGGCGAAGGTGATCCACAACGCACGCAATCTTGGCGCAGAAGAGGCCGTGATGGTCATCTCCTTCTCGTCGCCGTACCGCGAGGCCATCGGGGAATGACCCGATTCGACCCCACCAACGAACTACAGATGAGGAAACAGCGACAGCCATGAAGATCGGATTCATCGGAGCGGGCAACATCGCACGGGCACACGGCGCCGCGCTCAAGCAGGTGGAGGGTGTGACCCTCGCGGGCACCTTCGACCCGAGCCGGCCGACCCTTGAGAGGTTCGCAGCCGACTTCGAGTGCGCGGCGTTCGAGTCGACGGAGGCGCTGTTCGACGCGGTCGACGCGGTCTACGTCCTGACGCCGCCCAAGGCGCACCACAACCCCGTCATCGACGCCATCGAGCACGGCAAGCCCGTGCTCTGCGAGAAGCCGATCACCACCGATCTCATCGAGGCGCGGAACATGGTCGAGACGGCGGAGAAGGCCGGCGTGCTCTTCGCCATGGGCTTCAACAACCGGGCGCGGCCGCAACTGCGCTGGCTGCGCGACGGTGTGGCAGACGGACGGATCGGCAGTGCGCTGTCGTGCTGGATCCGGCGCCTCGGATACAGCCGGCTCGACCCGGGCAGCAACTGGCGCACCAGCGCAGGCGCGCTCGCCGGCATGACGATTCAGTCCATCTCGCACGACATCGACATGCTGCGGTTCGTGGTCGGCGAGATCACGACGGTGAGCGCGCAGATCGCGTCGTCGATGCCGGAGGTTGAGGGCTACGACGACAACCTGAGCGCGACGGTGGCGTTCGAGTCGGGCGTGGTCGGGAACATTCACGCCAGCTGGTCCTCGCACCTCGGCAGCGGCAGCCGCGGAGTGGTGGGAACCGAGGGCACGATGTCGATCGAAGGCCCCGGGCTCTGGCCGATGACGCGCACCCGATTCGCCCGCCTCGGCGACACGACCGAGCATGTCGAGGAGTACCCGCGTGCGACGGCTGAATACATGGGCTACGTGGGCGTCGGCGAAGCGTTCCTCAAGGCGGTCGTCGACGGCTCCGCACCGCTCTCCACGGGCCGCGACGGGCTGCGCGCCCTCGAGGTGTCGCACGCGCTGCTGCGGTCGGCCGCCACGGGGCAGTTCGTCGACTCGCGCACGATCGAGCCCTGAGGAACGATCATGCCGACGGTGGTGCTGGCCGGGACCCTCGACACGAAGGGCCCCGAGTACGAGTTCGTCCGCACTCGGCTTCGCGAAGCGGGAGTCGACGTGGTGCTGGTCGACACAGGGGTGCTGGGCAGCCCGAGCATCGAGCCTGACATCCCTCGCGACCGCGTCGCGGCGGCAGCGCAGGAAGACCTCGAAGCGCTCACCGAACGGCATGATCGCGGCGCCGCGATCTCGGTGATGAGCCGCGGCCTCACGGCTGTGGTGGCCGGACTGCGCAGGGAGGGGCGCTGCGACGGCGCGCTGGCGCTCGGCGGCACGGGTGGCACCTCGCTGGCATCCGCGGCGTTCCGCCAGCTCCCGCTCGGCGTGCCGAAGATCATCGTGTCGACGGCCGCGTCGGGCAACACCTCCGCCTATGTGGGAGAGACGGATCTGGTGCTGATGCCGAGCGTCGTGGACATCGCCGGGGTGAATCGCATCTCCGCGCCGATCCTCGCGAACGCTGCGGCCGCTCTGACGGGCATGGTGCTGGCCGCACCCCCGCACCTCGAGGACGCCAGGCCGCTGGTCGCCGCGAGCATGTTCGGCGTGACGACGCCGTGCATCACGACGGCCAGGGACGAGCTCGAGCGCCGTGGGTACGAGGTCATCGTGTTCCACATGACGGGGACCGGAGGCCGAGCCCTGGAATCCCTGGTCTCGCATGGCGTCTTCGCCGGGGTGCTCGACGTCACGACGACGGAGCTCGCCGACGAGCTCGTCGGCGGCGTGTTCGACGCGGGGCCGGAACGGGGCACCGCCGCCGGACGGCTCGGCGTGCCGCAGGTTGTCTCGGTCGGGGCGCTCGACATGGTCAACTTCGGACCGAAGGGCACCGTGCCCGAGAAGTTCCGCGAGCGGAACCTGTATGTCCACAACCCGACCACGACGTTGATGCGAACGACACCCGAGGAATGCGCAGAGCTCGGCCGCCGCCTGGCGAGCCGGGTCGCCAGTGCGAAAGGCCCGACCGCGGTCTATCTTCCCCTTCGCGGCGTCTCGGCGATCGACGTCGAGGGCGAGCCCTTCTTCGATGCCGATGCCGATGCGAGGCTGTTCGACGCGGTGCGTGCAGGGTTGCGGGGGAGCGGTGTCGAGCTGGTGGAGCTCGACACCGATGTGAACGATCCAGAATTCGCGCACGCGCTCGTCGAGCGCTTGTGCGACGAGATGGCCGCCGTTGGCGCCGAGGAGTATGCGAAATGACAGAAGTGAACTACGAGCGACGACTCGCGCTCGTCGAGAAGCTGCGCGACAAGATCGGGCGCGGCGAGCCCGTGATCGGCGGGGGTGCCGGGACCGGCCTATCGGCGAAGCTCGAGGAGACCGCAGGGATCGATCTGATCGTGATCTACAATTCGGGGCGCTATCGAATGGCTGGCCGCGGCTCTCTCGCGGGGCTGCTTGCCTATGGCAACGCGAACGAGCTCGTCGTCGACATGGCGCGCGAGGTCCTGCCGGTCGTCAAGCACACCCCCGTGCTCGCGGGGGTGAACGGGACCGACCCGTTCTTCCTGCGGACGAGCTTCCTCAAGAACCTGCTCGAGCTCGGCTTCGCGGGCGTGCAGAACTTCCCGACCGTCGGCCTGATCGACGGGTCGTTCCGCGCCGACCTCGAGGCGACCGGCATGGGCTTCGCCCTCGAGGTCGAGCTCATCCGCGAGGCGCACGAGCTCGGCCTCTTCACGAGCCCCTACGTGTTCTCCGAGCAGGACGCGGTCGACATGGCGAACGCCGGCGCCGACGTGATCGTCTGCCACCTCGGGCTCACGACGGGCGGCAGCATCGGGGCCGAAGGTGGCCGTACGCTCGACGAATCGATCGCGCTGATCGACAGTTGGGCGGCCGCGGCGCGCTCGGTCCGTGAGGACATCATCGTGCTGTGCCATGGTGGGCCCATCGCCGAGCCGGCAGATGTCGAGTACGTCTTCGCCCGCAGCACACAGGCCGACGGGTTCTACGGAGCCTCGTCGATGGAACGCCTGCCCGTCGAACGTGCCATCGTCGGGCAGGTCCAGTCGTTCCTCTCTCTCCGCCTCGGCTCGTGACCCAAAGCGCGCCACCGGTCGTGCAGATCGAGATCTCGCGGCCGACGAACGGCGAGCGGGAGGCGGCGGAGTACTACAGGCTCGCCCGGCAGGTCGGCTACACCGGCCTGCAGCTGAAGAGCATGCAGTACTCCGATTGGGTCGAGGAGCCGGAGCGACTGTGCCGGGCCGTCTCGGACGGCCCGGCGGTCACGGGGGTGGTGCTTCAGTGCGGCCTCGACGATGCTGGGCAGGAGCGCGTGCGGGCGGTGACCCGCTTCTGCAGAGCGGTCGGAGCGCGCCGCATCGTCTTCTGTCACGACTTCCCCCGTGCACAGACCAGCGACGACGACCGCCGCCGCTTCGCCCGCATCCTCTCGCACCTCGGTGAGGAGGCCGCCGAGTTCGGCATCCGTATCTCCCTTCATCACCACGTCGGCCAGCCGGTGATGAGGCGAAGGGATTTCGACGGATTCTTCGAGGCCGTCACGGAAGGATGCGTCGGCTTGACCCTCGACACGGCCCATCTGGCGCTGGCCGGCATCGACGATTTCGGCGAGATCGCCCTGACATTCGCCCAGCTGATTGACAACGTGCATCTCAAAGACGTCGCCGGCGACCGTTTTCGTCTCCTGGGCGAGGGGACGCTCAAGTTCGAACCGCTGGTCGAGGCGCTGCAGGACTGGTCGCCGGTGTGGTGCGTCGACGAAGAGAGCGGCGCGCCTCTGACCTCCGGAGCGACACAGTCGTTCGCGGCGGTCTCGCGCTTGCTGCACCTTTGACGGCGGCGGTCCGCTACCGATCGCGCCGAGCGCCCTGCGACGGCCACACGAGGAACATCTCCGGCCCCGCGTAGCCGTGCTCGGCGAACGCGCCGTCGATGGCGACCTGAACCTGGGTGATGGCGGAGACCGGCGTGAGCGCGATGACCGAGCCGCCGAAGCCGCCCCCGGTCATGCGCGCGCCGATCGCCCCGTAGTTCAGCGAGATCTCGACGGCGAGATCGAGCTCGGGGGTCGAGATCTCGAAGTCGTCGCGCATCGAGCGGTGCGAGGCGAACATGAGGTCGCCGACGGCGTCGTAGTCCTGCGCCCTCAGTGCGGCGACCGTGTCGAGCACCCGCTGATCCTCGGTGACGATGTGGCGGGCGCGACGGTACACGACCCCGTCGAGCGTGTCGCGCGCGGCCAGCAGTTGCGGCCAGGCCACATCGCGCAGGGCGCGCACACCGAGTTCGCGCGCCGCCGTCTCGCACGCCGCGCGTCGCTCGGCGTAGCCGCCGGACACGTGCTCGTGCCTCACCTTCGTGTCGATCACGAGAATGGCGAGATCGGATGCCTGCAGGGCGAGGTCGACCGGCTCCGACGACCCGTCACGGCAGTCGAGGAAGAGGGCAGCGCCCTCCTGTGAGAGGAGCGCCGCCGACTGGTCGAGGATTCCGGTCGGGGCGCCGACGAAGTCGTTCTCGGCCCGGTGGCACACGTCGACGAGCCGCGTGTCGTCGAAGCCGAGCCGCCACACCTCGTTCAGCGCGACCGCGAGGGCGCCCTCGATCGCCGCCGACGACGACAGGCCCGCGCCGATGGGCACATCGGACTCGAAATACACGTCGAAGCCTGGCAGCCCCGCGAGATCCGCTCCGAGCTGTCCCAGCGCCCAGACCACCCCCAGAGGGTAGGCCGCCCAGCGACCGTCCTCGGCGATGCCCTCGAGCGACGCGGGGCCGGCCGCGGCATCCGCCAGTCGCACCTCGACGGCCTGGTCGCCGGAAGCGCTCGAGACCCGCACCACGTCGTCGTCGCGGAGGGCGAGGGCGGCGAAGGTGCGCCGGTCGATCGCGAACGGCAGCACGAAGCCCTCGTTGTAGTCGGTGTGCTCGCCGATCAGGTTGACGCGCCCCGGCGCCGACCATATGCCGGAAGGCGCATATGAGAAGCGCTTCTCGAATCCTGCTGCGGTCTCATCGACGAGCGAGCTCATGCGGGGTTCTCCTCATCTGCCTTCGCGATCGCTGCGCGCAGCCGCTCGGCCTGGGTCTCTGGGGGATGTCGCCGATCCATGCGCCCATGGCGGCTTCACTTCCAGCGAGGAACTTGAGCTTGTCATTCCCGCGCCGGGGCGAGGTCAGCTGCAGATTGAGGCGGATGCTGTCGCGGTGCGTGCCGACCGGCGCCTGGTGCCACGCGGCGATGTACGGGGTCGGGCTGTCGTAGAGCGCGTCGACACCGCGCAGCAGCCGCAGGTACAGCACGGCGAGCTCGTCGCGCTGCTCCGCACTCGTCTCGGCGAAATCGGCGGCGTGCTCGTTCGGCAGCAGGTGCACCTCGATCGGCCAGCGGGCGGCGAACGGCACGAACGCCGTCCAGTGCTCGCCGGCCAGCACGACCCGCGGTCCGGCGAGCTCACTGGCGAGGATGTCCGCGAACAGCGACGGGCCGTACGAGTCGACGGAGGCGATGAGCCGCTGCGTCCGGGGCGTGAGGTACGGGTAGGCGTAGATCTGCCCGTGCGGGTGCTGCAGGGTGACCCCGATCGCGGCCCCGCGGTTCTCGAACGGGAACACCTGTCGCACCCCGGGCAGTGCCGAGAGCGCCGTGGTGCGGTCGGCCCACGCCTCGATCACGGTGCGCGCGCGCGAGCGGTGGATCGACCCGAACGCCCCCTCGTGCTCCGGACTGAAGCAGACGACCTCACAGCGGCCGAACGACACGGCTGAGCGCTCGAGCCCGATGCCGTCGAGGTGCGCGGCGGCGAGTGCGGGGTCGCCGGGCGCGGGCAGTGCCGGCCCGAACGACGGCGACCTGTTCTCGAACACGGCGACGTCGTAGTCGGCAGGGATCTCCGACGGGTTGTCGGCCGTCTGCGGCGCCAGGGGGTCGAGCGCGGCAGGCGGCATGACCACGCGGTTCTGCCGCGCGGCGGCGATGGAGATCCAGTCGCCGGTGAGCGGGTCCTGCCGCATGGACGCGGTGGGCGGCCGGTCGTCGAGCACGCGCAGGTCAGGTGCCCGGTCGGGCGGCAGCGTCGTGTCGGCGTCGTCGAAGTAGATCAGCTCGCGGCCGTCGGCGAGCCGGTGTGCGCGCTTCGCGATTCCGCTGCTGAGAGCGAGAGGGGCAGGGTCAGCCATTCCAGGCATCCGTCGACTTTCTGACGATGAGTTGGTTCTGCGTGAGCCGCACGCCCGGTGCGACCGGCCCATCCTCGATCTGCGCGAGCAGCAGGGTGACGGCGCTCGCGCCGACCCCTTCGAGATCCTGGTGCACCGTCGTCAGCGGCGGCCAGAAGTATGCGGATTCCTGCGTGTCGTCGAAGCCGACGACGCTCGCTTCGGCCGGCACGGCGCGGCCGGCCTCATGGAAGGCGCGCAGCACGCCGAGCGCCATCTGGTCGTTGGCGCAGAACACGGCGGTGACGTCGGGTTCCTGCAGGAGACGTTTCCCGGCCGCGTAGCCGGACTCGGGGCTCCAGTCGCCGCGCACCAGGGCGGGTGCGGTACGGCCGGCGGCGGCGAGAGTGTCCCGCCAGGCGCGTTCGCGCTCGGCTGCGCTCGCGTAGCCTTCCGCTCCGGCGACGTGCCAGACGGTCGGGTGGCCGAGATCGAGCAGGTGCTGCACGGCGAGCTGTGCGCCCTGGCGCTGGTCGGCGTCGACGGCGACCCGGTCGTCGAACGAGTCACCCTCGACGATCACGGTGGGGATCCCGCTCGGGAAGCCGATGTCCTGCTCGGGGGAACGGTGCGTGTCGAGGCGCAGCACGATGCCGTCGACGGCCTCGTGGTCGAGGCGGCTGAGCGCCCTGGTGACCTCGCCGGTCGACGGGTCGCTCACCGCGATCAGCTCGATCGAGTAGCCCCGGCGGGCGGCCTCGAAGTTGATCGCCTCGAGCATGCGGCTCGCCCCGAACGAGTTCAGGTTGTGCATCAGCACGCCGATGCGCATGAACCGGCCGCTCTTGAGCGCGCGGGCGGCGCTGTTGGGGCGATACCCGAGCTCGGCCATCGCGGCGAGCACGCGTTCGCGCGTCTCGGGCTTCACGGCCTCAGACCCGTTGGAGACCCGGCTCACGGTCTGCTGCGAGACGCCGGCCCTGCGCGCGACGTCGAGCATGGAGGCCGGGCGTGCCGGGCGTCCCCCCAGGGTGTTCGTCACTGCGCTCCTCGCCGTTCGCCGCTCGGCCCGCCGTATGTTCTTGAAGCAGCCGCCGCGTCGATGCTAGCCTGCCTGAACCGGGATGTTTACGCAAACAGTTTGCGCAAACATTCCCCTGCGAAGGAGCAGCGCGGTGTCCTCGATCTTCCCGTCCATCCGCTTCGGCGGCGACTACAACCCCGATCAGTGGGACCCCTCCGTGTGGGACGACGACGTGCGCCTCATGCGCGGCGCATCCGTCACGACGGCGACGGTGGGGGTGTTCTCGTGGGCGCGGCTCGAGCCGCGACCCGGCGAGTTCGACTTCGGCTGGCTCGACACCGTGCTCGAGAAGCTCGACGCGGGCGGCATCCGCGTCATTCTCGCCACCGCGACCGCTTCACCACCTGCCTGGCTCGCCACGCTGCACCCCGAGAGCCTGCCCGTCGACGAGCGCGGCAGCCGGTTCGGCTTCGGCTCGCGGCAGCAGTACAGCCCGAGCTCCGCGGTCTACCGCGAGCACGCGCTTCGCCTGGTTCGCGAGCTGGCGGCGCGCTACGGCGCACACCCGGCGCTCGAGGCGTGGCACACCAACAATGAGTACGGATGCCACGTCGCGGCCTCCTACGACGACGAGTCCGTCGCCGCGTTCCGCGCCTGGCTCGCGCGCCGCTACGGCACGGTCGACGAGCTCAATCGGGCATGGGGAACGGGGTTCTGGTCGCAGCGCTACGGCTCGTTCGACGAGGTCGACGCGCCGCGGCACGCCCCGACCTTCCGCAACCCGACGCAGCTGCTCGACTGGAAACGGTTCTCGTCGTGGGCGCTGCTCGAACTGCACCGCGCCGAGCGCTCGGTTCTCGCCGAGCTCAGCCCCGGCGTGCCCGTCACGACGAACTTCATGGGCTTCTTCGCGGACCTCGACTACTGGGACTGGTCCGCTGAGATGGACTTCATCAGCGACGACGAGTACCCGGACCCCAGCGATCCGCTGTCGCACGTGCTGTCGGCGGCGACCCGCGACCTGATGCGCTCGCTCGGCGGCGGCAGGCCGTGGCTGCTCATGGAGCAGTCGCCGAGCGCGGTCAACTGGCGCGACCGCAACGCGCCCAAGGCACCCGGGCAGCACCGCGCGACGAGCTTCCAGTCGGTCGCGCGCGGCGCCGACGGCATCCTGCACTTCCAGTGGCGGCAGTCCGCCTCTGGCGCCGAGAAGTTCCACGCCGCGATGGTGCCGCACGGCGGCGAGAACACGCGGGTGCACCGCGAGGTGCAGGCGCTCGGTCGCGAGCTCGCCGAGCTCAGCGCGGGCGACGCTGGGGTGCTGGGCGCGCCGGTGCCCGCATCCGTCGCCATCGTCTGGGATTGGGAGTCGTGGTGGGCCCTCGGACAGGAGGCGACGCCGACCCGCATCGACTACCTCGCGAGCGTTCTCGAGTGGTACGGCGCCCTGCTGCGCCGCGGTGTGACGATCAACTTCGTGCGGCCGGGCGCCGACACCGCTGCCTATCGCCTGGTCGTCGCGCCGTTGCAGCAGGTGGGATCCGGCGACGAGCTCGCTGCGCTCGCCGCGGTCGTCGAGCGGGGCGACACGCTCGTCGTGGGGTTCCAGACCGGCATCCTCGACCGCGATCTGCACGTGCATCTCGGCGGCTATCTCGGCGGGGCGGGCAGCGCGCTGCAGCGCGCACTCGGCGTCTCGGTCGAGGAGTTCGCGCCCCTGCAGCTCGGCGTGCCCACGGTCGTGGCCGGCGAGCTGGAGGGCACGGCCGGTGTGTGGCAAGAGCATGTACGGGTGACGGATGCCGCGGTGCTGGCGTCGTTCGCCGACGGCCACGCCTCGGGCGGCGCCGCCATCACCCGCCGCGCGACCGAGGCGGCCGGCGCGGCCTGGTACGTCGCGACCCAGCCGTCTGCCGCGCTCTTCGACGCGCTGTTCGACCGCGTGCTGGCGGATGCCGGCGTCGAGCCTGCCTTCGCCGGCCCGGAGTACGGCGTCGAGACGGCGGCGCGCGGCGGCGCCCGCTTCGTCATCAACCACACGGGCGAGCCGCGCGAGGTGGTCGTCGCGGGCACCGGCGTCTCGCTCGAGCCCTTCGGGGTGGCGGTGCTGACCGGCTCGGAGGGCTGAGCTGTGGTCCGCTACGAGCCCCTTGCGCACCTGCCACGCGGCGGCACCTCGCTCGTGATCGCCGGCGACACCGATCGCGGAGTGCCGATCGTCGCCTATTGGGGCGAGGACCTCGGCTCGCCGTCGGAGTTGCGCGACGAGGTCGGCTCGCTGGTGCACGCCCTCGTGCCGCAGCCGGTGTCGGGCGGTCTCGACGTGCCGGTGCTGCTCTCGGCTCTGCCGCTCGAGTCGCAGGGCTGGCTCGGCACGCCGGGGCTCGTCGGCTCACGTGGCGGCCGGGACTTCTCCCCGCGTTTCCGCGTGACCGATCGCCGCACCGAGATCGACGACGAGCGCGGCGCGACCGAGGTCTTCGAACTCGCCGACGACGAGGCCATGCTCGACCTCGAGCTGCGCCTCGTCGTCGACGTGGCAGGCCTCTTCCGCCAGTCGGCGCGGCTCACGAACCGCGGGAGCGCCCCATACGAACTGCAGTCGCTCGCGCTCACCTTCCCCGTTCCGGCGACGGCCACCGAGGTGCTCGACACGACCGGCCGCCACCTGCGCGAACGCTTCCCGCAGAGGCACACGCTCACCACGGGCCGCTACCTGCGCGAGAGTCGCCGCGGCCGCCCCGGCGCCGATGCGACGCTGCTGCTCGCGGTCGGCGAGGCGGGGTTCGGCTTCGAGCGCGGCCTCGTGCACGCGGTCCACCTCGCCTGGAGCGGCGATCACCGCCTCTCCGTCGAGCGCACGCCGACCGGCGAGACGTTCCTGCAGGCCGAGGAGCTGCTGCGGCCGGGAGAGGTCGTGCTCGTGCCGGGGGAGAGCTACGAGACGCCGGTCGCGATCGGAGCGTGGGGCGACGGACTGAACGCCCTGTCGGCGCGCTTCCACGAGTCGGTGCGCGCCCGGCCGCTGCATCCGTCTCGCCCGCGCCCCGTCACGCTCAACACCTGGGAGGCCGTCTACTTCGACCTCGGCCACGCGCGCCTCCTCGAGCTCGCGCGTGCCGGCGCGCGGCTCGGCATCGAGCGCTTCGTCCTCGACGACGGCTGGTTCCGCGGCCGACGTGACGACCACGCCGGCCTCGGCGACTGGTTCGTCGACGAGGGCGTGTTCCCCGACGGGCTCGGCCCGCTGATCGACGAGGTCACCGCGCTGGGCCTCGAATTCGGCCTCTGGGTCGAGCCCGAGATGGTGAACCCGGATTCCGAGCTGGCGCGGGCGCACCCCGAGTGGATCCTGCAGCCCGGCCACGGCCGCCTCCCGCTTCCCGGCCGTCGCCAGCAGGTGCTCGACCTCACCCAGCCGGGCGCGTTCGACCACCTGCTCGAGCGCCTCGACGCCGTGCTCACCGAGAACCCGAAGATCGCCTACCTCAAGTGGGACCACAACCGCGACCTGCTCGAGGCGGGCAGCACGGCGACCGGCCGCCCCGTCGCGCACGCGCAGACCCTCGCGGTGTACCGCCTGATGGACGAGCTGCGCGCGCGGCATCCCGCACTCGAGATCGAGAGCTGCGCGTCCGGGGGCGCGCGCGTCGATCTCGGCATCCTCGCGCGCACCGACCGCGTGTGGACAAGCGACTGCATCGACCCGATCGAGCGTCTCACGATACAGAAGTACACGGGCCTCCTGCTGCCGCCCGAGCTGATGGGCATGCACATCTCGGGCCCGCGTTCGCACTCGACGGGCCGCACCGCGAGCCTCGCGCTGCGCGCAGGCGTCGCGCTCTTCGGCCACCTCGGCGTCGAGTGGGACGTGACGGGGCTGACCGAGGCCGAAGAGCGCGAGCTCGCCGGCTGGATCGCCCTGCACAAAGAACGTCGTGACTGGCTGCACACCGGTCGCGTCGTGCACGCCGAGCTCGCCGACCCCGGCGCCGACCTGCGCGGCGTCGTCGCGGCCGACGGCTCGCGTGCGCTCTTCGCGCTCACGCAGGTCACGTCGGCGAGCGCCTACCCTTCCGCGCCGATCACGTTCCCGGGCCTCGACGACGATCGCGTCTACGCGGTCGAGCTGCTGCCGCTGCCCGGCGCATCCGGCGGCCCGCGCGTGGGTGCGCGCGGTGAGCTCGCGTGGGTGCGCCGCGGCGCCGCGATGAGCGGGCGGATGCTTCGCGCGAGCGGCCTGCGCCCGCCCGTCCTGCACCCCGAGGAGCTCGTGCTGTTCGAGCTGACCGCCCGCTAGCCTGAACTCGACCGTCGACCCCCGACCCCACCCGGAGGAACTATGTCCTGGCTCGTCACCGGCGGCGCCGGCTACATCGGCTCGCACGTCGTCCGCGCGCTGCTCTCTGCCGACCTCGACGTCGTCGTCATCGACGACCTGTCGAGCGGGCACCGCGAGTTCGTCCCTGCCGACGTGCCGTTCGTCGACGCGTCGATCCTCGACGCGAAGGCGCTCGACGCGCTCTTCGACCGGCACGAGATCGACGGGGTCGTGCACCTCGCGGGCTACAAGTACGCGGGCGAGTCCGTGAAGCGCCCGCTTCACACCTACGACCAGAACGTCACCGGCACGGTCGCGCTGCTGGCCGCGATGGAGCGCGCCGGCGTCACCCGCATCGTCTTCTCGTCGTCCGCCGGCGTCTACGGCACGCCGACCGTCGAGCTCGTCACCGAGGCGACGGCGACCACACCGGAGTCGCCGTATGGCGAGACGAAGCTCATCGGCGAGTGGCTGCTCGCCGACCAGGGCCGCGCGACGGGGCTCGTGCACACCTCGCTGCGCTACTTCAACGTCGTCGGCTCCGGCAGCGTCGAACTGCGCGACACGAGCCCGCACAACCTGTTCCCGCTCGTCTTCCGGGCGCTCGAGGCCGGGCGTGTTCCGAAGATCTTCGGCGACGACTACCCCACGCCCGACGGCACTTGCGTGCGCGACTACGTGCACGTCGCCGACGTCGCGGCGGCGCATGTGGCTGCGGCCCGGCGGATGCTCGCGGGCGAAGCCGTCGAGCCGGTCTACAACCTCGGCAGCGGCGAGGGGTCGTCGGTGAAGGAGATCATGGATGCGATGGTGCGCGGCACCGGCATCCGCTTCGACCCTGAGATCGCGCCGCGCCGCCCGGGGGACCCGGCGCGCACCGTCGCAGACGGCGCTCTGGCCGCCCGCGACCTCGGCTGGGCGATGACGCACACCCTCGACGAGATGGTGTCATCTGCGTGGGAGGCGGTCCGCTGGGCGCGATGACCCGGTGGGTCAGCGCGGCACCGCCTCCCCGATCGGGCTGTGCCCGACCGGCTTGCCAAGACCCCGCCTCTCGGTCATAGGCTGACGATCGTGCGCGCACCCACCGGGGAACAGTACGAGATCATTCGGACAACGCCTGACGGCACGGTTCGGGCGGTGATCACCGAGCTCGCGGCAGGCATCCGCGAGCTCCAGATCGACGGCGTCGACCTCGTCGAGCCGTTCCCGGTGACGTCGTCGCCGCAGTCGGCGTCCGGCATCGTGCTCGCACCGTGGCCGAATCGCATCCGCGACGGCAAGTGGACCTGGCGCGCCGTGGACGGCGCGGAGCAGACGCTGCAGCTCGCGCTCACCGAGCCCGCGCTCGGCAACGCGAGTCACGGCCTGCTGCGCTTCACCGCCTACGAGCTGGCCGACAAGAGCTCGGACTTCGTCGAGCTGGCGGCCACCATCTACCCGCAGAACGGCTACCCGTTCCTCGTCGACACGCGCGTGCGCTACGAGCTGTCCGACGATGGCCTGACCGTGACGCACACCTTCGCGAACGGCGGCGAGACCGAGGCGCCGGTCGCGGTCGGCGCTCACCCGTACTTCCGCATCGGCGAGCTCGAGACGGCCGACCTTCAGCTCACGGTCAACGCGACCGCCAGGTTTGAGGTCGACGACAAGCTCATCCCGGTCGGGCAGCAGCCGGTCGACGGCACGGAGTTCGACCTGCGCACTCCGCGGCGCGTGGGCGACCTCGACCTCAACGACGGCTACGCTGACGCGGGCCCCGGCGACCTCGCCACCCTCGCGGCGGCCGACGGCTCGACGGTCACTCTGTGGGGCGACGACGC